>JAFSGY010000084.1 GCA_017440575.1 Lachnospiraceae bacterium
ATATGCCTCAAATGCTTTGGAGCGGTTTGTGTTATTTCCTTAATGGAGCAAGGAGGCATGAAGTCCTGCTTGGAGAACTGTTTGAGCAACGTGCCGAAGGCGCGTGGCGAGTTTTCGGAGAGCAGGACAAATCAAACATGCCGAACGCTCCATTTAGGAAATACCAAACAAGCGGGTTTGCATTTGAGGCATATTCATCCGCCTTATACAGCCTTGAAGAGGAGTGCTCACAACCTAACTTATACTCACCTAAACCTGAATTTATTTCAAATTCCTATATTGTATCGGTGTCATGTTGAACGTCCTCTTGAACAGCCTGATAAAATGCTCTGCATTTGGATAACCAACAGCATAGGAGATATTCTCCACGGTCATGTTGCCATTTTTTAGTAAGGTTTTGGCACGTTTTAAACGTGTCTGCGTGACATGTTCCCCAAATGTTTTGCCGGACTTATCCTTGATGTATTTTGAAATATATGGTGTGGAGAGGTGGAACTCATTTGCCATATCCTCTAAGGTAACACTTTGGTAATTGGTCTGAATATAATTGAGCATGGTAATCAGGCGGTCATCCTTTATATTTTCATCGTTCAGAAGCTGTGGAAGCTTATTCACAGCGACAACAAGAGCATGAATCGAAGCCTTGATGATATCCTCGTCGGTGCCGGCACCCCAATAGGTTTTGCCTTCGCACAGGATTCCTACGAAAGCCATAGCCTTTGAGGAGGAACCGGTAGAAAGAGCATGTTCTTCATAAACGGATAATTCATAGCTAATTCCGAAATACTGTTTGATGGTATTACTTACAGCATCCAGACGACCGTTTCCGTTCGCATCGACAATCGTCTTTTTTTCACCACAGGTAATGGTTGATTCAGACATAATGCCGTTTTCCTGGCGAAAATGGCAGTCGCTGATGGTGAAAATCGGTGTGTAATTCACATAGTTTTCAATAAAAATCTCATATACCCACTGTGGAGAAAGCTCCTTGTGTTCTTCGTCGGATACTTGTTTTACGGCATATCCCACCTCTTCACGCATTCTTTCAGGTATGGAGATAGAGAAGTTCTGCTTTAAGATATAGGCAATACCACCTTTGCCGGATTGACTGTTAATGCGGATAACATCTCCATCATAGGTTCTTCCTACGTCGATTGGGTCAATTGGAAGATAAGGAACTGTCCATGTGGCAGCTTCTTTCTCTTCGTGCCAAGCCATACCCTTGGCAATAGCATCCTGATGAGAGCCGGAAAAGGCAGTAAACACTAAGTCTCCTGCATAAGGCTGTCTTTCATATACAGGCATTTTGGTCAGACGCTCATAGACCTCACGAATGACAGGCATGTCAGAAAAATCGAGATTAGGTTCTATACCGTAGGAAAAGAGATTCATTGCTAAGGTAATGATGTCAACATTTCCTGTACGTTCGCCATTTCCGAATAAGGTTCCTTCTACACGGTCAGCACCTGCAAGAATACCAAGCTCGGCATCACTGACACCACAGCCACGGTCATTGTGTGGATGTATACTCAGCACAACATGGTCACGATACTTCGTGTTTTTACTTATGTATTCAATCTGTGAGGCAAAGACATGGGGCATTGCCGTTTCAACAGTTGCAGGAATGTTGATAATTGCATTATGCTCAGAATCCGGCTGCCATACATCAAGAACGGCATTGCAGACATCTAATGCATAATCAACTTCTGTACCGTGGAAGCTTTCCGGGCTGTATTCGAAGAGGAAATTGCCGTCTGTTTCGTCAGCAAGTGATTTCAGAAGGGCAGCACCATCAATCGCAAGCTTCTTAATCTGTTCCTTATCCTTTTTAAAAACCTGTTCTCTTTGTGCGACAGAGGTAGAGTTATATAAGTGAACGACTGCACGAGGCACACCCTTTAACGCATCGAAGGTCTTGCGGATAATATGCTCTCTTGCCTGTGTCAGCACCTGAATCGTGACATCATCAGGAATCATGTTCCGCTCGATTAATGCACGTACAAAGTCATATTCGGTTTCAGAAGCAGCAGGAAATCCGACCTCGATTTCCTTGAAACCGATTTTTACTAAGAGCTGGAAAAATTCTATTTTTTCCTCTAATCCCATAGGCTCGATAAGTGCCTGATTGCCGTCTCGTAAGTCAACAGAGCACCAGATAGGAGCTTTTTCGATATAATCTTTTTTTACCCAGTCGAAGCAGTCAGTTGGTGGTAAGTAATACTGACGCTGATATTTTTTCACATTTTTCATAATCATCCCTCGTTTATATAATGTTAAAATATATCAATATTGATGATAATATTTTACTGCATAAAGTTAAATAATAGAATGATTATATTTAATCAGTTGTATTGATAAAATTTAATTCAAAGCATATTTTACATTTTTACGATAGAGATATACAAAATAGATAATCTCAGCAATAGCTGTAATCGTCCATGAGATACAATACAGCAAATACAAAGATGGCACAGTATGGAAATAGGCAAATACGGTGTAGATCCAGACCACACGGAATACGCAGGAACCCATGATAACGATGAAGGTTGGGACAAGCGTTTCGCCCAAGCCTCTGGAGGCTGCAATGGAAGCATCCATAAAGGCTGAGATGGCATAGGAAAAGCCCATAACGGTTAAACGGTACATTCCGGCTTCAATGACTGCTGCATCCTTAGTAAATAAGCCGAGGAAGGAGTGGCCGAAAACGACCAACAGTACGCCAAGCACAAGTCCTGTGGTAAAGGAATAGGCAAGACTAATAAAGTAGCTTTTTACGATTCGTTTCTTATTATTAGCACCATAGTTCTGTCCGATGAAGCTTCCACAGGCAGTGTAGAAGGCTGCCATGACATCATAGACAAGCGCATCCGCATTGGCGGCGGCTGAGTTGCCTGCAACAATTGTAGCATCAAAGGAATTAATACCTACCTGAACGAATAGATTCGCAAATTGGAAAATAATATTCTGCATGGCAGCGGGTACACCGATACGGATAATGGATGCCAGCTTGTCCTTACGGATTTGTAAATCCTTGAGAGTAAGTCCATAATCCTCTTTGTTGTGACATAGAGCTCTTAGAATCAGAATGGCAGATATATATTGTGATATAACACTTGCCAAGGCAACTCCAGCGACGCTTAGATGACATACAATAACAAAGAACAGATTCAGTATTACGTTAATGGCACCGGCAAGCGTCAGGTATTGTAATGGGCGCTTCGTATCTCCGGCAGCACTGAATATGGCATTGCCACAGTTATAGATAGCGAGTGCAGGCATACCAAGAAAATAGATACGAAGATAAAGCGTTGCGTCGGCAATCAGCTCCTGTTTTGTATTCATAATGGTTAATATCGCTTCAGAATAAAATACCCCAATCAATAAAAATAAGATACCAACCAAAAGACTGAAAAAGGTAGCAGAATGAGCAGTTTCCTTTACTGCCTTTCTGTTTTTTGACCCAATGTGTAAGGCGACTAATACATTAATACCGCCTGACAGACCGATTAAGGCACCCGTAAATAGGGTAACAAGTGTTGTAGTTGAGCCTACAGCACCGAGAGCAATGCTTCCGGCAAATTGCCCTACAACGGCAATATCAGCCATATTAAATAAAACCTGCAACAGATTGGATAACATGAGTGGCAGGCTGAATAGTAGGATTTGTTTTGCAAGAGGACCTTTGGTAAGGTCTTGTTTTTCTTTTTTCATAACGAACACATGTCCTTTCAAAAATCAAAACTATGCTTATTTTATTCTAGCACTATGCTTTTTTCAAGATAGCAATATAGGCGGAAAATAACACTATTATGCTCCGGGTTTCATTGACTTTTCTGTATAAATATGATACTTTAGGAGTTAAACGGGTTAACGTAATAAAGTGCGTATGATCTGAAATATTGGGGTAAATCCGACAGGGGTATAAGTGTCGGTGGGAAGGAACAAAAGATTATGCCAGTAATGGAATATTTGGAACGTAATGCAGAACTTTATCCGGACGAGGTAGCATTGGTAGAGCTGAACCCGGAGGAGAAGGAAACCAGAAGAATTACATGGAAGGAATTCGAATTAATCGAGTCAGATAGATTTAATCCATATCGAAGAGAGATTACATGGAGTGTATTCAATGAAAAAGCAAACCGTTTTGCGAATTTGTTAATCAGCCGTGGAATCAAAAAGGGTGATAAGGTAGCAATTATCATGTATAACTGTTTGGAATGGTTGCCGATTTATTTTGGTGTATTGAAGAGTGGTGCAATAGCAGTACCTTTTAACTTCCGATATGATGCAGATGAGATTTTATATTGTGCAGAGCTTGCTGAGGTAGACATTATTGTATTCAGTTCTTCCTTTATCGGACGTATTGAGGCAAATGCAACACGTCTGAGCAAGGGACGTTTGTTAATCTATGTAGGAGATAATTGTCCAAGCTTTGCAGAAAGCTATCATGAATTAGTGGCAGACTGTTCTAGTAAGGCACCTTATGTGGAGATTACAGATGATGATTTTGGTGCGATTTACTTTTCGTCAGGAACAACAGGTTTTCCTAAGGCGATTTTGCATAAGCATTTAAGTCTGACTCAGGCAGCAGAGATGGAGCAAAAACATCACGCAACAGGACGTGATGATACGTTCCTATGTATTCCACCATTGTATCATACAGGAGCGAAGTTCCACTGGATGGGAAGTCTTGTAGCAGGAAGCAAGGCTGTTCTGCTAATGGGAACGAAGCCAGAGACTATCTTGGAGACAATATCCAAGGAACATTGTACGATTGTTTGGTTATTGGTTCCATGGGCTCAGGATATTTTAGATGCTTTAGACAGAGGCGATTTAAATAAGGATGATTATCGATTAGAGCAATGGAGACTGATGCATATTGGTGCACAGCCTGTTCCACCATCATTAATTAAGCGTTGGAAGGAATACTTCCCGAATCACGCGTACGATACGAATTATGGTCTTTCTGAGTCAACAGGACCTGGTTGTGTACATCTTGGAATGGAAAATACTCATAAGGTTGGAGCGATAGGTGTACCTGGATATCGATGGGAATGTAAGATTGTGGACGAAGAGGGCAATGTCGTAAAACATGGTGAAGTAGGTGAGCTCTGCGTTAAGGGGCCTGGTGTTATGACTTGCTACTATAATAATCCTGAGGCAACGGCAGAGACAATTAAGGATGGCTGGTTATTTACTGGTGATATGGCAATGCAGGATCCGGATGGCTTTTATTTCTTAGTAGACCGTAAGAAGGATGTTATTGTCAGTGGTGGTGAGAATATTTATCCGGTTCAGATTGAAGATTTCTTGCGCCGTCATGATAAGATTAAGGATGTGGCTGTTATTGGTCTGTCTGACAGAAGATTAGGTGAAAAAACAGCAGCTATAATCGAGATAAAGGATGATATGACTTGTACTAAGGAAGAAATCGAGGAGTTTTGTTTGGAATTGCCTCGTTATAAGAGACCAAAGGAGATTATCTTTGCGGAGATTCCTAGAAATGCAACCGGTAAGATTGAAAAGCCTAGACTTCGTAAGATGTATGGAGCAGATAACTTAGTTGCAAAAGAGAATATGGGTTAAAAAGAAAGGGGATGCATCACGCGCATCCCCTGTTTTTAACTTATAAAGCACCTAAAAGCTTTGCAGCATTTTTACCAAGAATAGCTTTTAAGGAAGTGTCAGTAAAGCCACATTCCTGTAGAAGTGCAATATTTTCAGTCTGCGCTGTCCAAGGACTGTCGCTGCCAAAAAGAATGTGGTCAGTTCCATGAGAAAGAGCAAGGTCTTTGAACTGACTCATAGTAAGTTGTGGTTTCCATGCATAAGGGATTGCAGCATTCATAGGGCGGATTGGATAGAATGAGAAAGAGGTGTCGAACCATACATTTTTTCCTACAAGCAGTTCCTTAACTTCATCCCAACAATTCCAACCACCCATATGTGCAAGAACAAGCTTGTCGGGCTTGACTTGTTCTATGGCAGACAGGATATGTGAGGGTGTGACATAATCAAGTCCTGGATAGCTGATGTCAAAGCCGGCATGTGTCACAACAATCATGCCATTTTCGCAAGCGCAATCAATAATTCTTAAAAAGCGGATATCATCAATATAGGTTTCTTGAAAAACGGGATGAATCTTGATGCCACGAATACCATTGCCCTTAAGACTTCGTATAATGTCACGGTAATGGTCATTATCAGGGTGGATACCACCAAAGGAAATAAGACCTGTTTCCTGATAGTGGTCATTTATTTTGAGAGCAGATTTATTGACAGTTTCCTGCTGAGAAGGCTTGGTAACAACCGGAAGCAGGATGGAATAATCAATGTGCGTTTCCTGCATGCTAGTCTGTAAATCGGATGTCTTGCCTGATAGATAATTTTGCATATTAGAGCTGTTTGCAAGCTTGGTAACGGCACGTTCTGCAATTGCTTCGGGGAAGGTATGAGTATGAAAATCTATAATCATGTTGTATAGTCTCCTTCTATGTGTTTATCAGCATAATCATACATCTATTTTGACAACTTTTGCAATGTATCTTGCAAGAATATCAAAGAAATAGGATTTTATTTTTAAAATTAATATGATAAAATAATACACAGGTGTATATAAAGATCATTAATAGAGGAGACATACATGAAGTATGATTATCTTTCTTTAATTGGAAATGAAGGGAATATTGATTATTTGACGGGCTTATTTAATCGTAGAGGATTAAATGAGTTATTTGAGTGCCTAAGTGTAGATGAAAATATACATTGCATTTATATTGATGTTGATAATTTTAAGTCGGTAAATGATATCTATGGACATTCTACAGGGGATGAACTTTTAGTATATATTGCGGTGCTGTTAAAAAGATATTTTCCAGAGCACATCATTGTGCGAATGGGTGGTGATGAATTTGTTGTTTTATGTGGTGATGATATAACAGAGGAGTCTATAGAACAGAATGTGAATGAACTGCAGGGAGCGATTGCAGAAGGAGGTTTTGATACCAATATTACATCCTTGATTTCGCTAAGCATTGGTATTACGTATCATCAGTCTGTTGGAAGTGGAATGAATAGTATATTACAGCAATGTGATGATGCAATGTATTATGCAAAAAACAATGGAAAAGGCAGTTTTGTTGTTTATGACAGGATTCAGATGCTGGTAGAAGAGCAAAAAGCAATGAAAAGTCATTTTCAGGAGGCACTTCAAAATGGTGAGTTTCAGATTCGGTTGAAGCCGATTATGAACTTACAGACCTCGGAGCTCTATGCAGCGCAGGCTGTTATGATATGGGATTTCCCTGGAATTGGATTCTTAGAGGAGAATGTTTTTATCCCAGTATTAAATCAGTTTGGTGTTATTTCACAACTGGATACATATGAGTTAGAGACTGTTATAAAGTGCAAAAAGAACTGGATAGGGACACCGTTTGAAAAATTGGATATTTATGTGAGGGTGTCCGGTAAGTTCCTAATGCAGAAGAGTAAGTTGGAGTGGCTGACAAACTGCATGAGAGATAATGGATTGACACAGAACAGCATTAAGCTTGAAGTGGAAGAAAAGGAACTGTCTTATAGCAGGTCAAAGCTAATTCGTAAGATTAGTGAGCTCAGGGAACAGGGCTGGGATATCATTTTAAATAACTTTGGTTCCGGTTCTTCTTTATTATTGATACAAGAGATAGATTTTCATTATGTGAAGCTGGACAGCAGATTGATTATGCAGTCTGTGAATAATCAGAAGCAGCTTCATGTGCTGAGAAATGTAGTGGAAATGTTGCGAGACCTGAACTGTTGCGTAATTGGTCAGGGTATTGAAAAAGTGGAACAAGCAGCGGCACTTACAACTTATGGGGTACAGTGTGGCATTGGACGATTTTATGGAACGGCTATTTCAGTACAGGATTTTTATAAGAAATACTTACAGTCTTATAATAAAGAGCGTATAAAGCCGATTCGATTTTCGTTTAGGAACAGTCTTTGGGATGATAGTGGAAAATTTGAAGCTGTTACGAAACTGGACGGAATTCGTTATACTACGGGATTTACGGAAAAGGAAGGTGCAATCTGTCTGCGTGGTGGAAAATCACCAGCAGAGGCACTTCGACTTCCAAGAGAAGTTATGCCGACAGATAGTTATACGATTTCTATGTGGATTAATCCGTCAAACCAGAAACCATGGACGAGCATTTTCTTTACAGCGTATGAACGGGGCTTTATGAGTGTAGTTCCATATAATGGGTATGGAGAGTCGTGTTATCGTATGCGAGATGAACGTGAACCAAATGTTTGGTATGACATTATTGGGAGGAAGATATTACCGGATAATTGGGAGTATGTCTGTGTGACATACGATGCGCTTACCGGTATATCTAGATTCTATTTGGATGCATTTTTTGTGGGTGCAAGAAATGGTGTACCAAATATGAAGGGTGTGAAGGAAGTATTGGTTGGAGGAGATTATTTTCAAGAGACTTTTGAAGGCTTGATAAGTGGTCTTGAAATATATTCTTATGCGTTAACAGCAGATGAAATATTTAAGATTTATCATCAAAGAACAGAATAAGAAGGTAGATAGAGGCATAGGAAGTAAAAAACTAACTGTGCCTTTTGTAATTTTTTTGTGTTATTTATTAAAAAAGCATGAAATCGATTGCATTTTGAAAATTCTGTACTAGAATAAAATAGGAAAATAGACATGTGTTGTACATGAGAGGAGAAAATAATGAACCGTAGAACGAAAAAAATAACAGCGGCAATTCTTGCATTGGCGTTAACTTTTGCTTTTACCATAACCGCTTCGGCTAAGGAGTCGATAGGTAATGGATTGATTTTATCAAATGATGTAGTAACCTTGACAGAAAATAGTTCCACTGTTTTAGTGGCTACTATGCAGGATGGGTTCGATGCTTCAAGATTAGCCTGTGTCTCTGCGAATCCTGAGATTGCGACAGTAACACCTGTCATTGCAGTTAATAACATAGCACATTTTCAGATTGATTATGTAGGCAATGGTTCTACGGTAGTGGCCATATATCATATGGATAATCCGGCAGTCGTAGCCTATACAACAGTAAATACAAGGGCTCTTATTATGGAGCTTCCTGCTAAGCTTGGTAGAAATAAGGATAATTATTGTACGGTAACCGGGTATGAGTTTGTTCCATATGAATTCCATAAATATGCCAATTTTAATGACTATAAGTATACTTTGAAATTGAGCTATCGTTGTGATTCTTATAAGGACGATGTGTATGCAAAATGGGGCTGCTATGGTTACTTCTATGATGCAGCGGGAAATGTTCTTTCTAAGGTGCATTTGTATTGTGGTTCTCTTGCGAAAGGACGCGTATATCAAAGTGAATTCCATGTGCCGGTAAATGCAGTCCGTTTTTCAGTGGAAGGATTTAAATAGAAGATTGGATAAGGAGTGAAAGAGGAAATAAAATGAAAAACAGACAGAGAAAATTAGCATTACTATTATGTGCTGTAATGTCCATATCCGTACTTGGAGGGTGTGGTCAAAAGGAAGAGGCTGTGGAAGAAATTGTTGAGGATGTGGCAATCGTAGAAGCGTCTGCTCCTATAGTGGGAGATTTGAAGCTCAGTGGAGAGTTTATTGCTACTGTGAATCCGGATGAATCGGTCTATATTATTCCGAAGGCTACCGCAGAGGTTATGGAGGTAATGGTAAAGGCAGGTGATGTAGTAGAAGCAGGTGATGTACTGGCAGTATTGGATGATACGATGGCACAGCTTTCTATGAGATCAGCTCAGATTGGACTGGATAATGCACAGAGAGCCTATACGCTTTCTTATGGTGATGGTGCTACATTATTGAATGATATGCAGACAGACAGTAACATCCAGAAAGTAGAGGATGGAATGGAGGCGCAACAGGAAGGTTACCTGGATGCGATGGATTCTCTTGCACGTTACCAGGACTTGCTTGAGGAAGCGGAGGATGAGCTTGCTAATGTGCGTAAGGAATATGATTATAGGGAAGATCCGGAAGAAATCATGGATTATGCGGACAGTATTGATAAGAATACGTTGGAAGGTGCAGCAGAGTATCAGGCAGCGCTGGCGCGTTATCAGGCAGCAGCAACCCTTGACGCACAGTGGTCAGCTAAGGTTGATGGTTATAAGCAGGCAATCGATGGCTGTGAACAGGCATTAGAGGAATTGCAGGATGGTATGAACAGTACATATGAGACTTATAGTCAGACAGCAACTTCTACAGCAATTACAAATGGAGAACTCAGAGAAGAACAGAAACAGGTATCTCAGAATAGTATTTCAGCGGCGCAGCTTGCAGTAGAACAGGCTCAGGAAGGGTTAGATACTTATGTGATTACCGCAGCGATTTCCGGTGTTGTTGAAAATGTAAATATTAAGGTACATGATTTTGCTACATCCAGCAATCCGGCATTTGTAATCTCTAATAAGGATACTATGGTTGCAACCTACTACGTAAGCGAAGATGTGCGTAATACTTTTTCTGTAGGGCAGGAAATAGAGGTTGAGAAGGATGGAGAAAGGTATCTTGGTGAGGTTATTGAGATTGGTGGAACCATTGATACCACGACAGGACTTTTCAAGATTAAAGCAGGCATCAAGGGAGATGTATCGGGAATGTTATCCGGTACAAAGGTTAAAGTGACAACAGATACCTATAGAGCAGAGAATGCATTGATTATCCCATATGATGCTGTATATTACGATGGAACACAGGCGTATGTATATACGGTAGTGGATGAAAGAGCAAAAAAGACGAATGTGACAACAGGTCTGTATGATGTAGAGAATATTGTTATTACAGAGGGACTTACCAAGGATGATGTGGTAATTACAACATGGTCTGCCCAGCTGCGAGAAGGTGTTGCTGTTTCTGTGAAGGAACCAGAACAGATTCAGGAATAGGAGGAATGATAGTATGAATTCCTTAACTAAGCTGGCTTTAAAAAGACCTGTTTCCGCTCTTTTAATTGTACTGGCAATTGGTGTATTTGGTATTGGCTCGGTATTTGGCTTCAAAATGGAGCTGACACCGGAGATGGAAATGCCTATGCTCTTTGTTATGACAGTGTATCAGGGAGGAGACCCGGAGACAACACAGGAGCTTGTGACTAAGGTTGTTGAAAATTCGGGTAAGACTCTTGCCGGAGTTGATTCGATTGATTCGCAGACTTCAGCCAATATGTCTATGGTAATGTTTACCTATGATTATGGAATGGATATAGATGAAGCATATGCAGACCTTCGTAGCGCTTTGGACACCGCTTCGCTTCAGCTGCCTGAGGATGCTTATGATCCGGTTATTGTTGAAATGAATATGAATGCTGCGGATGTTATGACACTTTCTGTAACAACAACGGGTGATACGGATGTACTAACTTTCGTAAATGATGAACTGGAGCCGGAGCTTGACCGAATTGCAGATATTGCAGACATTACGGTAACAGGTGGTCAGGAGGATTATATCCGTATTGAACTTCATCAGGATAAGATGAAGCAGTATGGTGTAACCATGTCAAATGTAGCTACATATATTTCGACAACAGACTTTACGATACCGATTGGTTCTGTAAAGCAGGGGTCACAGGAGGTTAGCTCATCAGCATCTTCAAAACCGGAGACGTTAATTGATTTGCAGAATGTCCCTATTGTAACAAATCGGGGAAGCGTGATAAAGCTATCGGATATTGCCACCGTTTCTATGGCGGCAAAGGATTACGACAGTATTAGCCGATTTAATGGAAATGACAGTATCAGTATTGGTATAGCGAAAACGCAGAGTGCTGGTACGGTAGATGTGTCACGAGAAGTGAAGGAAGTAATCGAGAAGGTTGCTGCAAAGAATTCTGCGGTACAGATATCAGTAGCCTATGATGCGGCAGATGGTATTATCTCTTCCTTGAGTTCCGTTGCAGAGACCTTGGTGCTTGGTGTCATTCTTTCTATGCTTGTTTTGTTTGTCTTTTTTGGAGATATTAAGGCAAGCTTGATTGTCGGAAGTTCTATGCCGCTTTCGTTATTAGTAGCATTAATTGTGATGAGCTTTGCAGGCTTTTCGCTAAATATTGTTACCATGGGAGCATTGGTTATTGCGATTGGTATGATGGTAGACTCGTCTATCGTCGTACTGGAGAGCTGTTTTAGATTAAAGGATGAAAAGCCGGATTTCAAGGAGGCAGCCTTAGTCGGTACACAGGCGGTTGGTTCTTCCGTAGTTGCTTCCACTATTACAACAATTGTTGTTTATTTGCCATTGGCAACAATGGATGGTCTGGCAGGTCAGTTGTTTGATGAGCTTGGTTTTACGATTATCTTCACCATGCTTGCATCGTTAATTGTATCGTTGACATTAATTCCGATTTTCTTCTGGAAGTACAGACCAAAGGAAAAGAAATCATTACCGATTAATAAGCTTCTGGAAAGAATTAATGCAGGTTATCGTAAGCTTTTAGGGCATATTATGCATAAGAGAAAAACGGTTATGCTGGTTGCGATTGCGCTGTTAGGTATTTCCCTATGGCTTGCCGGACAGCTTGATACAGAGCTTATGTCAGCAACCGGCTTGGATAATGTGAGCATTTCAATAGAGCAGCGAAGCGGTACAAGACTGGAAGTGATGGATGAAAATATTCAGCCGATAGAACAGATGATTATGGAAGATGAAGATTTTGCAGCTTGTAATGTGTCAATTAGTGGTGCAATAGCTACGATTACGGCATATCCGTCCGAAAGCTGCACAAAGAGTGTGTCAGAGCTTGTAGACAAATATAATCAGATATTAAGCGGTTATACGAATATGAGTATTATTGTAGAGGCTGGCGGAAGCGGTATGACTTCAATGCTGGGAAGTGGTTCATCAACAGAAATTGACCTTAGTGGCGAGAATATGGATGATTTAAAGACAGCGGCAAGACAGGTTGAAGCGTTAATGCTGGAGATACCGGGTGTTATCAAGGTATCTAGTGATATTTCATCCGCGGCTTCGCAGGCAAAGATACAGATTGATCCGTTAAAGTGTATGGATGTAGGACTGACGGCGGTACAGGTAGCAGGTGAGATGTATAATGCCAGCAGTGGTACTGAGGTTATGAAGATGAATCTTGGAACGGATGAATACTCTGTTATGCTGGAATATCCAAAGGGAAGCTATGATGAGATGAGCCAGATGCTCAACCTTGAGATTACAACTCCAAGAGGAACGACTATCACAGTAGGAGACGTAGCAGAGGCAGTTTATTCTGATGTTCCAGAGTCTTTGGTACGAAGTAATGACAAATATCAGGTTGCGATTATTGCACATACTACGGAAGAAGCCCGTTTTACTGCGCAGAATGCCATTTATGAAGCAGTTGAAAAGGCAGAATTCCCGGAAGGCGTAGCCCAAACTGAAAATATGATGACAGAGATGATTATGGAAGAGTTTACGGCGATTGGCGTAGCCATTGCGATTGCTGTATTCCTGATTTTCCTTGTTATGGCGATTCAGTTTGAGTCTCCTAGATTCTCACTTATGGTTATGCTTAGTATCCCGTTTAGTTTGATTGGTTCCTTCTTCCTGCTCTATATATCAGGTTCCACACTCAATATGACCTCATTAATGGGTATCTTGATGTTGGTTGGAATTGTTGTAAATAACGGTATTTTATATGTTGATACAACAAATCAGTTAAAGCAGGAGATGCCTTTGGATGATGCCTTGATAGAAAGCGGTTGTATTCGTCTGCGTCCGATTCTGATGACAACTCTTACAACCATTCTTTCCATGGTACCAATGGTATTTGCAACCAATGAGAATGCGGCTATGATGAAAGGTATGTCATTGATTATCATTGGTGGTCTGATTACATCTACCTTGTTAATTCTCTTACTCTTACCAAGCTTCTATCTGTTAATGGATAAGGATGGAAGACGTGCAGCCAAGGAGAGAAAGAGAGAAAAAAGAGAAGCAAGACGCGCTAAGAAAAGCGGTCAGGAAAAAGAATAGATTTAATTGATTGAGGAAGGATGACTGAAAGGTTGTCCTTCTTTTTTTATGTGACTATGAATTAAGTATACAGCTATCGTTACTCTTGCATGTGCAAACGGTAAATTTTAAATTTTAAAATATTTATAAATTAGAAACGAATTATTACATTTGAATTTGCAAAATAAAGAGAAATCCTTCATAATATCATAGACATGTCAAAGAGTTATCAGATCTAATATATCTGACAAAAAATCAAGCCGAATCGGCAACTATTTCATGATTGTGAAAAAGAAAAGAGTATACTATAATGGAGGAAATGAATGAAACTGAAAAAATGGAAAATCAGCAGATTCTGGCGTCGAATCAGAATACGCAGAAAGTATAAAGACAGACTGTTTCAAAAGGTCTTTGAGGATAAGAAAGATTTACTGGAGCTGTATAATGCGGTGAATGGAACTGCTTATACCAATCCGGAGGAATTGGAAATTACGACTCTTGATGATGTAATTTATCTGTCCATGAAAAATGACTTATCGTTTATCATATCTTCGACACTGAATCTATATGAACATCAATCAACCTATAATCCCAATATTCCTGTAAGAGGACTTATGTATTTTGCACGGCTGTATGAGGCATATATAAAAAAGAACGGCTATGATATTTATGGTCATAGGCAGGTAAAGCTTCCGACACCCCAGTTTGTAGTTTTTTACAATGGAAGAGAGAATCAACCGGATGAGCTGATACTGAAGTTATCAGATGCCTTTGAAACTAAATGTTTAACAGAGCCTGTTCTGGAATGCAAAGTCCGTATGCTGAATATTAATTACGGTCATAACCAGAAGTTGTTGAAGGCATGTAAAAGACTACATGATTATGCGTATTTCATAAAGGAAGTAAATGTAGGACTTGATAGTGGCATGGAATTGGATGAAGCCATAGCTAGTGCAATGGATGAGTGTATAGAGAAGAATGTTCTGGCTGATATTTTGCTTAAATGTAAAAGTGAGGTATTCAACATGCTACTAACGGAATATGATGAGAAGAAACATTGGAAGACTGTAAGGGAGGAAGGACGTGAAGAAGGCTATGCAGCTGGACGTACGGATGGCTATACAGAAGGAAAAGCTGAATTAATCCGCGTAATGTATCAGAATGGTTTAGATATGGAGACTATTGCAAAAAGTACAAACATCTCGGTGGAAGATATACGTGAAATGATTGGAGAATAATAAGGATATAAGGTGAAAAGCTCTTGCTAGTTGCAAGGGCTTTTTAAAAACCTAAATTTAGTAAAGTTTCTCAATAAGCACCAAAAAACTTGCAATATACCCCCGAGGGGTATATAATGCATATGAATAACAAGAGAAGGGACGTGAGAGCATGGAAGAAACAAAAGAATGTAGTTGGTGTCAAAAGACGAAGGAACGTTCTGAGAAGGAATACAAGGACTTGATAAATCGTCTGAGTCGTATCGAAGGACAGATTCGAGGGATAAAGGGCATGATAGAAAAGGATGCTTATTGTACGGATATTTTGACACAGGTGGCAGCAGTTAATGCAGCGCTCAATAGTTTTAACAGGGTCTTGCTATCCAATCATATCAAGACATGTGTAACGAATGATATTCGTGAGGGGAAGGAAGAAACAGTGGACGAGCTGTTAGTAACCCTTCAGAAGCTTATGAAATAGAAAGGTGAAAAGAATGGAACAGTATCAGGTAACGGGCATGAGCTGTGCAGCGTGCAGCGCTCGTGTAGAGAAGGCAGTTTCTAAGGTGGAAGGAGTAACGTCCTGCTCGGTTAGTTTGCTGACAAACTCGATGGGAGTAGAGGGGACAGCTTCAACAGAATCTGTTATAAAGGCTGTAGAGGAAGCAGGTTATGGTGCTGCAAAGAAATCGGCAGCAGACGCAGTAAGGAATTATTCGACTACAGCAGTTATGAATGATGATATGCTCAAAGATACCGAAACTCCTATATTAAAAAGGAGATTATTCAGTTCCTTGGGATTTTTAATTCTTTTGATGTATTTTTCCATGGGACATATGATGTGGGGATGGCCAATTCCTGTATGGTTTGAAGGGAATCATGTGGCAATGGGGCTGTTGCAACTGTTATTAACGGTTGTGGTTATGGTTATTAATCAAAAGTTTTTTTTCAGCGGCTTCAAGAGCTTGTGGCATAAGGCACCCAATATGGATACATTGGTAGCCCTTGGATCTTCTGCGGCATTTGTGTACAGTACTTATGCATTATTTGCTATGACGGATGCACAGGCAAGAGGTGATATGATTGGTGTTATGGACTATATGCATGAATTTTATTTTGAGTCAGCAGCTATGATTCTGACACTGATTACAGTAGGCAAGATGCTTGAAGCGCGTTCGAAGGGAAAAACAACAGATGCTTTAAAAAGTTTAATGAAGCTTGCTCCAAAGACAGCAGTTGTGGTTCGAAATGGAGTGGAGACTGAGGTTGCAATTGGTGATGTAAAAAAGGGTGATGTTTTTGTAGTACGTCCGGGTGAAAATATTCCAGTGGATGGAGTAGTTATTGAGGGCAACAGTGCAGTGAATGAAGCGGCGTTGACAGGCGAAAGCATTCCGGTTGATAAGGAAGCTGGTAGTCAGGTATCGGCAGCAACATTGAACCAATCTGGTTTCTTAAAATGTGAGGCAACCAGAGTAGGTGAAGATACAACATTATCACAGATTATACAGATGGTAAGTGATGCAGCAGCGACCAAGGCTCCGATTGCAAAGGTTGCGGACAAGGTATCAGGCGTATTTGTTCCGACGGTTATTACGATTGCTGTAATTACCATATTGGTATGGTTGTTTGCAGGAGAAAGCATCGGATTTGCACTGGCAAGAGGTATTTCGGTGTTGGTTATTAGTTGTCCATGTGCACTTGGACTTGCAACACCGGTTGCCATTATGGTTGGTAATGGTATGGGAGCGAAAAATGGTATTATGTTCAAGACGGCCGTTTCTTTAGAAGAGGCAGGAAAAGTGCAGATTGTGGCATTGGACAAGACGGGAACGATTACCACAGGAGAACCGGAGGTCACAGATATACTTTCTGTAGATGGCATAACCCAAGGAGAACTGTTACAGCTGGCAGCTGCCTTGGAGAGTAAGAGTGAGCATCCGCTTGCAAAGGCAATCCATGATTATGCAAGGGATAAGCAGATGGAGATTAGAGAGGTTGCAGAATTCCAATCTTTACCGGGAAATGGAGTAGCAGCAGTATTTCGTGAGAAAAAGGCATATGCAGGAAGTATGAAATACATCAGTGGTTTGACGGATATTCCCGCTTCCCTAAGAACAAAAGCAGATGTACTTGCCGAGGAAGGAAAGACTCCACTGTTTTTCGTGCTGGATGGAAAGCTATATGGTATGATTGCGGTTGCTGATGTCATCAAGGATGATAGTGCGCAGGCAGTCAGAGAATTGCAGAACATGGGAATTCATGTTGTTATGCTGACAGGTGATAATGAGAGAACAGCGCAGGCAATCGGAGCACAGGCAGGCGTGGATGAGGTAATTGCAGGAGTACTCCCGGATGGTAAGGAAAGTGTGATTCGTACATTAAAGGAAAAAGGCAAGGTTGCCATGGTTGGTGATGGTATGAATGATGCACCGGCTCTGACCAGAGCAGATATAGGGATTGCGATTGGTGCAGGAACGGATATTGCAATTGATGCGGCAGATGTAGTGTTAATGAAGAGCAGGCTGAAAGACGTACCGGCTGCAATTCGTCTCAGTCGGGCGACCTTGAAGAATATTCATGAGAATCTGTTCTGGGCATTCATTTATAATATCATCGGAATCCCATTAGCAGCGGGCATATGGATTCCGATAGTAGGCTGGGAGCTGAATCCAATGTTTGGTGCGGCGGCTATGAGCTTATCAAGCTTTTGTGTTGTTTCCAATGCGCTTCGCTTGAATTTCTTAAATGTTCATGATTCAGGCAAAGACAAAAAAATAAAGAAGTCAAAAAACAAGGAGGAAAATAGTATGACAAAGACAATGAAAATCGAAGGCATGATGTGTGGACATTGTGAGGCAAGAGTAAAGAAGGTACTGGAAGCACTTCCGGAGGTTGCAGAAGCGGTAGTAAGCCATGAGGCAGGAACAGCAGTATTAACCTTAGCTAACGAGATAGCAGATGATGTTTTAAAGAAGACCATCGAAGATCAGGATTATAAGGTTATTTCTATCGAGTAATCGGTCTGCTCTAAGGATAAGTGTGTTCTTTTACAAGTTATCTATAATATTGAAAATGTCAGACAATATTGACATAATGGAAGAAGAGACAGTATAATGTAAAAGGAATACACTATCCTTATGGAGGAGCAGGGGTGATGAAGTCGATGAAAAATACCATTTTAATTGTGGATGATGAAGAAATTGTAAAGAAGTCTCTTAGGGATGTTTTGAAGGATGAATATGATACGTTAGAGGCTGAAAATGGACAGGAAGCTTTAGATATGCTTGCTATGCATGCGGAAAGTATAGTTGTTATTGTATTGGATGTGGTTATGCCTGTCATGGATGGCCTTTCTTTTTTAGAGCATTTCAGAAATCATCAGGAATATAATAATATTCCTGTTATCGTTGCGACTTCTAATGAGGATGAAGGTGTAGAACAGAAGTGCTTGGAGTATGGAGTGTGGGACTTTGTTATGAAGCCATATAATCCGGTACTTTTACAGTTTAGAATCAAAAATGTAATTGATAAGAGCAGAATGCTCATGAGCGAGAGAGATCCGGTTACCGGTTTGTATACAAAGCTAAAATTTTATCAGAAGGTTCGTCATATGCTGACAGAGGCAGTAGGTGAAAAGTTTGCATTTGTTCGAATTGATATTGATCGTTTTAAGATGATTAATAATTTTTACGGGATCAAAGAAGGTGATAAGGTTCTACTGGCAATTGCCAAGGAATTGATAAGGATATCATCGGTATTTGATTATTTTGTGTATGCAAG
This sequence comes from Lachnospiraceae bacterium, assembly GCA_017440575.1. Classification (GTDB taxonomy): domain Bacteria; phylum Bacillota; class Clostridia; order Lachnospirales; family Lachnospiraceae; genus COE1. The sequence goes on from JAFSGY010000084.1 coordinate 18,985, forward strand.
ACTGGAAAATGATGTTTTTGCGTGTTGTCTGCCATACAGAGAAGAGAATATAGAACTGTTAGTAAATGATTTGCAGATTAATTTAAAAAAGGTTAATAAGGATTATAATATTAAGGTTTCTTGTGGTGTTTATGTCATTAATGATTATAACATGGATGTCTCTGAAATGTATGATCGTGCTTATCTGGCGGCAAAGACCTGTAAGGGTAAATTTGTACAGAACGTGGCATATTATGATGAGAGCATGATTGAGGACATGAGGCAAGAGCAGTTTGTCATTAATGCGGTTAACAAGGCGATTGAGGAAGAACAGTTTGTTGTTTATCTACAGCCTAAGGTGAATCTGGTGACGGGGAAGCCTTATGGAGCAGAGGCTTTGGTTCGGTGGATGCATCCGAAACAAGGAATGATAGCGCCAGGCGAGTTTATTCCTATCTATGAGAGAAATGGTATTATTGGACGATTGGATCAGTACATGTGGAAAAGTGTATGCAAGCTTCTTAGAAGGTGGATTGATGAGGGCAGAAATCCGGATCCGATTTCCGTAAATGTATCTCGAGTGAATATTTACAATCCGCATTTGGTAGAGATATTAAATAAGTTGATTACAGAATATCGTATTCCGCCACAGCTTTTGAATCTTGAGATTACAGAGAGTGCCTTTATGGAGGATCAGGCGCTTGTTATGAAAACGATGAAGCGTTTGCATAATCTTGGATTTAAGATAATGATGGATGATTTTGGAAGTGGTTATTCTTCCTTGAATGTGTTAAAAGATATGGATGTCGATTATTTAAAAATTGATATGAAGTTTTTGCAACAGGATGATGAATTTAATGGTAAGGGTGAAAAGGTGCTGACCTCTGTTGTAAGAATGGCAAAATGGCTACATCTACCGTCTATTGTAGAGGGTGTTGAGACTGAAGAACAGGTAGACTTTTTGAAGTGTATCGGTTGTGAATATGCACAGGGGTTCTATTATGCAAAGCCAATGCCAGTGGTTGATTATGAAATGTATATAGCACGCGAGCGCAGGAAAGAGGATCAATCATCCATGAATGAAAATGCGAGCATGATTAGTGAGCTGTGGAATACTCGTTCGGCTGTAAGCATGCTGTTTGAAGCTTTGGATGTTCCGGTTGCTATTTATGAATATAGAAATGACAAGATAGAGATGTTACGAAGCAACACCTTGTACGAGAGATATATTAATATCGAGAACAGAGAACTTCAACGGAAAGAGAAGGAAGAACTAAGAAAAGTATTCAGTAGAATTGCGATTGGAAATTATGATTATCATGTTGAAGTGGACAGGGAAAATAATAAGCGATATCGCATATCTGCAAAGGTTTTAGGAAAACGAACAAATACTTTGGTCATTATGGTAACGTATATGGATATCAGCTGAGGGGAAATTAGATAACTATTCAGGGATTGCAAAACAGTCCTTGAATAGTTATATTATTTTGAGAGAATACAATTTTTCAAAAGAAGGAAAAAATACATGAAAAGATATAGGCTTTTGGACACCATAAGAGGAATAACATTATTAAGTATGATAGCCTATCATGCAGTGTGGGATTTGGTATATATATACGGCGTACAGGTGGAATGGTATGGTACGAAAATCGGGTATATCTGGCAGCAGAGTATATGTTGGACATTTATCATATTATCAGGCTTTTGCTGGAGTCTTGGAAGGAAAAAACTAAAACGAGGGCTGACGGTGTTTGCAGGGGGGTTTGTGATTACTGCGGTTACCTTGCTTGTTATGCCTGAGAACAGAGTTGTATTTGGTGTCCTGACCTTGCTTGGTATATGCATGCTGTTACAGATTGTACTTGAACCATTATACCGTCGGTGTAATAGTATGGTGGGAGTATTATTATCATTTTTGTGCTTTTTCATATTGAAGGATATGAATAGTGGGAGGATTGGAGTTGTGGCATGGAAGAGTGTAGAATTACCAAAGGAATTATATACTAATTTATTTACTACACTTTTAGGGTTTCCGTCCAGAGATTTCTTTTCAACGGATTATTTTTCCTTATTACCATGGTATTTTTTGTTTTTAACAGGATATTTCTTATTTCACGTTATGCAGAAGAAAGAATTGCTACATAAGCTGCCAGATATACCGATTGCGCCATTAGAATGGATAGGCAGACATTCATTGATTCTTTATATGCTACATCAGCCAGTGATTTATGGTGTGTTATATCTTGTGATGCTGGTGTAAGGAAGTGGATTATGAATGAATTGGTGATGACATTTAGGGAAGAAAAATGTAACTATGAAGGTACCGAATAGTTATAGAAAAATGATAGTAGTATATAATATAAAATGCATTCTTTATTGTAATGAGAAAGAAACAGAAGTGTTATAACAAGGAAGAAAAGAATAGATAAGGATATAAATTTATGCTTGAAAAAGAAAAATTGACATTTCATCCTATTTCATTAGAAGACAGAGATTGGATGATGCAGAAGTTAAGCGAGGACGATTTTTCGTCCTGTGAATATGCGTTTGCCAACAATTTCATGTGGAGTGAGGTCTACGAAGTAGAGGTAGGACAAGCCTACGAGTGTGGAATTATCCGTTATCGCATCAGTGGAGACTTTTCTTATTCTTTCCCATTTGGAAATGGCGATAAGAAAAAGGCAATAGAACTACTTCGCGGAATCTGTGCAGCACATGGATATAAGCTGAATATGTATCCAATCGAAGAAAAGGCGAGAAAAATGTTGCTTGAGTGGTTTCCGGGAGAATTTGCGTTGGATGCTGACAGGGCAGATTTTGATTATGTGTATACAGTAGAAAAGCTTTCTACATTAAAGGGTAAAAAGCTTCATGGAAAGCGTAATCATATTGCGAGATTTAAGGATAGTGATGACTGGAGCTATGAGCCTTTGGGAAGAGAAAACATAGATGAATGCCGAAAGATGGCTAAGCTATGGATTGATCAGAGAGAAGAGAAGTGGAATGAAGAGATGGAGCAGGAAATGCGGGTGCTGGAGAAGGCATTCGTTTATTTTGAGGAGCTTGGTCTTTTTGGTGGTGTTCTTCGTAAAAAAGGTGAAATAGTGGCATTTACTATGGGAGAACGCCTGAATTCGGATACTATGGTGGTTCATTTTGAAAAGGCATATCCTGAATTACAGGGAGCTTATCCGATGATAAATCAACAGTTTGTATTGGATAAGGGACAGGAATTTACCTATGTGAATCGTGAAGAGGACACGGGAGATTTAGGACTTAGGAAGGCAAAGCTGTCATATTATCCTGATATGCTGGTGAAGAAATACAGTGCAGTAGAGAGCCATGTGGTTTTTGCAAGCGAGACGGATTATGATGCAGTAATAGACATATGGAAGCAATGCTTTGGAGATTCAGAAGAATATATTCGGATGTATCTGGAGAAGCGCTTTACTACGGAAAATATGCTAGTAATTCATGAAGATGGCAGACCTGTGTCAATGGCTAGCTTTTTACCCGTTCATGTTACGATTGATGGCGAGCCGATAGAGGCACGTTATGTCTATGCAGTTGGTACCTTGCCAATATATCGTGGTAAAGGGTATGCAACAGAGATTATTCGTTATGCTTTTGAAAAGTATCAAATGCCTCTGATTTTACAGCCAGCAGAGGAGGAACTGGAGGCTTATTATGCAAGGTTGGGATTTGTGAAAGCATTTGAAGCGAGCCCGTGCTGGTGCTACGAAAGTTTTTTAGAATATGAAACCATGGAAATGACAGTTATGTCAGAAGTAAATGCCAGAGAATGGAATTTGCAGGAAATAACAGCTAAGGAATATAAAGCCTTGCGAGATGAAACACTTGCAGGAGAAGGTTATGTGGAGTGGGATGAGCAGGCGGTGTCCTATGCTATAGAGGAAAATGCCTTTTGTGGTGGAGAAACATGGAAGTTAATCTTGGATGAGAGTACAGAGCTATTAATGTATCGGAAAGAAGATAGGAAGCTGTGTATTGTCGAAACGACATTAGAGGAGGAAAGATTGAGAGAACTACTTCCAACAATCATGCAAAAGACTTCATGCAGCAAGGCATATGCAGCTAATGTAGGCGGTATGATATGGCTACCGGAAGTTATGACATGGGAAGATAAAAAAGGATATTTGAGTCTTACGTTAGGATAAAAAGGATATGAAAAGTCAGAGTAATGGAATTACGGAAGGAGTTATTTGGAAACAGCTTCTCAAATTCTTCTTCCCAATATTGATTGGAATATTTTTTCAACAGCTGTATAACACGATAGATACTGTTATTGTTGGTCGGTTTGTCGGAAAAGAAGCGTTATCCAGTGTAGGTGGTTCATCTAGTCAGATTATTAATCTGGTAGTAGGCTTCTTTACCGGAATCTCGACTGGTGCATCTGTGTTGGTTGCACAGTATTTTGGTGCGAAGGATGGAAAGAGTCTGCACCAGACCTTACATACAGCCTATACCTTTGCTATTGTAGGCGGCATAATATTTGGAATAATCGGAATTATCTTAGCTCCGGATGTTTTGCGCTGGATGAAGACACCACAGGAGCTGATGGAAGGGTCAACGAAATATGTCAGAATCTATTCGACAGGTATGGTTTTTGTATTTGTCTATAATATGGGAGCTGCGGTGTTAAGGGCAGTAGGAGATTCGAAAAGACCGTTATACTTGCTGATTGTTTGTTGCATCATTAATATTATATTGGATTTGGTTTTTGTATTAGGTTTTGATGGCGGTGTTGTTGGTGTTGGAGTTGCAACGTTGTTGTCTCAGGCGATTAGTGCGATTCTAGTAACGATAATGATTATGTATCGGACGAGAGAGATTAAGCTGGAGCTTAGAAAGCTGTGTCTGGAATCGAAATTTTTGAAAAAAGTACTTTGGATTGGACTTCCAACAGGAATGGAATCTGTGATGTATAGCTTTTCGAATGTGATTATACAGGCGGCACTGAATGACTTTGGCGTAGATACAGTGGCAGCCTGGGCAGCATTTGGCAAGATTGATAATTTCTTCTGGATGATTAACAGCGCCTTTGGAACGGCAATTGTAACCTTTGTCGGACAGAACTTCGGTGCCGGAAAAATGGACAGAATCCGAAAGGCAGTAAAGCTATGGCTTGCAATTGCGATAGTGACGACATGGATGATAAGTAGTCTGATGCTTGTTAATGACAGGTTTTTGCTTGGAATATTTACTGTAGATGAGGTAGTTCTTGATATCGGAGTGCGGATGATTTGGTGTATTGCACCGTATTACTTTTTATTTGAATTTATAGAGATATTGTCAGGTGCGCTACGTGCAGAAGGCTTTGTTATTGTATCAACGCTTATGGTACTGTGTGGAACCTGTCTGTTCCGAATAGTGTGGGTATTGTTTATTACAGTGGGAATGAGTATGGAGATGATATTGTACTGTTTTCCGATCACATGGGGTATTGGTGCAATAATGTTTATCGTATATTACTGGTGGAAGCAGAAAAGGGTGCTGAGATAAAAGAGGTTAACATAACTATTGCTATTTGTGGTAAATTTTGTTAAAATGTGCAATGTGGCGTACAAATGTCTTTGTACGAAAAACAAAATAAAACATTGCCTTACATGGCGGAATGGAGATACAAATGAAAAACTTTTGTAAGCTTTATGTGAAATCCTCTTTGATTTTCCGTATTGCAATCGGACTTATTGTAGGTGTATGCCTGGGACTCTGGGTTCCACAGGCGAAGTTTATTACTATTTTTGGTACTATTTTTGTAGGTGCATTAAAAGGTATTGCACCAGTACTTGTTTTTATCCTTGTAACATCCTCTTTGGGAAGTGCAGGTAAGGGAATTGGTAAGCGTTTTAGTACAGTAATCATGTTCTATATGGTTAGTACTTTGTTGGCAGCTGTTTTGGCAGTAATTGCAAGCTATGTATTCCGAGTACAGATTCCATTAGTAGAAGCTGTGGAGCAGTCAGCACCAGCAGGTCTTTATGAGGTATTTAGTACCTTATTAGGAAATATGGTAAAGGATCCTATTTCTTCTATCATTAATGCAAATTATGTAGGTGTTCTTACATGGGCGATTTTATTTGGTTTAGCATTAAGAATGTGTGCAAGTGAAAGTACAAAGAATGTATTAGTTGACTTGTCTAATGGAGTATCTAAGGTGGTATCATGGATTATCCAGTTAGCTCCATTTGGTATTATGGGACTTGTATTCTCAACCGTAAATGAATATGGACTTGCAATCTTTAAGGACTATGGTATGCTGCTTCTTGTATTGGTTGGATGTATGCTGACAACAGCACTTGTGATTAATCCGATTATTGTAGGATTAACATTGAAGCGTAATCCATATCCATTGGTATTCAGATGCTTGAAGGAATCTGGTCTGACTGCATTCTTTACCAGAAGCTCTGCTGCCAATATTCCGGTTAACATGACACTTTGTGAAAAGCTAGGCTTGGATAAGGAATATTATTCCGTAGCGATTCCGCTGGGTGCAACTATTAATATGGACGGTGCAGCTACTACCATTACTGTAATGGCTCTTACAGCTGCATTCTCACAGGGAGTAGAGGTAAATATCATTCTTGCAATTCTTTTAAGTATCGTAGCAACCTTAGGTGCTTGTGGAGCATCTGGTGTTGCTGGTGGTTCCTTACTGTTGATTCCTATGGCATGTTCTTTATTAGGTATTGGACAGGATGTTGCAATGCAGATGGTAGGTGTTGGCTTCATCATTGGTGTAATTCAGGACTCTGTAGAAACAGCACTTAATTCATCAGGTGATGTATTGTTCTGTGCAACAGCAGAATTTAAGGAATGGCAGAAGCAGGGAAAAGAGTTGCCATTTTAAAGTAGATAATAGATAGAATGAGAAGAAAGACTAAATTGGATAAGTGTGAGTGCTTATTGATTTGGTCTTTTTTTGTTGCTTTAAAGCTTGACACATAAAAAAAATGATTATAATATACTATCTAACGAGCGTTCGGCAGAATGATATTAATGATTATTATATGGAGGCAAAATGAGAATAAGGTGTTTGTATGAATTAAAAGGAAAAGCGGTAGTTACCATTACTTTGACGATTATTAGCTTTATTATGTCGTTTACGGTATGCTATATGATACCGGAGAGCTTTGAAAAGATTTGCTTAAAAACAAGACCGGAGTATGTGTGGCAGTATTTTAGTGGAATATTGATACACAATATCGAACCTAAGTTTGCTATGTGGATACATATGATTATGAATTTTATGGGACTGATTCCATTGGGGATTATTGTAGAAAAAGTAATTGGCAGTAGGAATACATTGTTGCTTGCTCTTGTGGAAGCATTTGTGACAGCTATATGTTTTCAGGTTATTACATGGAATAATCCGGGAAAGGCATGTGGGATATCAACTATTTGTTATGCTTTTGCAACAGTAGGATTTTATTGTATCTTTCTGGTAATAAGAAAGCGGGAGACAGCATGGCATAAGCAGTTTCTCTTTTATTATTTCTTGTATGAATTTGTAGGAATGTTAAGTATGCTGGTAAATCCAATGCTTACGATGAATTCCTTTATTTTACATGTATCAGGAATTGTAATCGGTGTAATATGGATTGTCATTATGAAGAAAAAGATTCATATGAAAATAATTGGAAACAAAGTATAGCTTTTCAATGTTCATAGAAGTAAAATGATAAGGAATTAGAGAAAAATGAAGGTATATAGAAATAGAAAGGTACAACATGATATTATTAGAACTTATGACAGGTTGCTTACTTTGTGGGAGATTGCAACAAAGGAACTGGATGTGGAAACGATGTATGGAATGACACATGTCATTTTATGTGGAGATAAAAAGAATCCGCCACTGGTGTTATTTCATGGTGTAGGGGATGATTCAGCATTAATGTGGATTTATAATGCAAAGTATCTAAGCCAATTTTATTGCCTATATGCGATTGATACCATTGGAGGACCAGGAAAAAGTGTACCGGGAGAGCTATATAATAAGGATTTTGAAGATGTAATCTGGATAGACCAGATACTGGAACAATTGGAAATAGAACAGGCTTTTTTTGCAGGGTTTTCCCATGGTGGATATCTGCTAAAAGGCTTTAACAATATGGCAATGGGATATCATAAGGTGCGAACCTTTTCCGAGGAAGAGGGGGATATAGTACGGGATAAGGTAGAATTTTTAGTAGGGTTTGAGGATCCATTTGAAAAGCTGGGCGGTGCTGAGGCATTAAGCGCAAATCAAATGAAGGTTACATTTTATGAAAAAGCGGGACATGGATTGAATCATGAAAAATCAGAGGAAATCAATGCCAAGATAGTACAGATATTAGAGAATGCGGTGAAGAAGTGATAGATGGAATAACTTCACGGTATTTAGGAAAGAAGAGGTTTTAAAATGGAAGAAAAAAATACGCGTGAAGTTATTATGCAGGCGGCTTTGTCGTTGTTTGCGGTTAGAGGATATGCTGCGGTGTCAATGAGAGATATCGCGTCAGCAGTTGGAATACGTCCAAGCTCTATTTATTATCATTTCAGTGCGAAGCAGGAATTGTTCAATGCGCTAATCCAAAAGGCAAATGACATTAAGGATGGGTTAAAGATTAATTTTATGAAGGCATTGGAGCAGGTGGCAAGTGTTGAAGAGGAGCCGTTTGTACAAGCCGGTTTATTTTCAGTAACGGGATATCTACAAAACCCACAGATTGCACCGCTTTTACAGGTTTTGGAATGCGAACGATTTCATAATGAAGAGGCTGATAAGGCTTGGAAAGAGCTGTTGATTGAAGCACCTCTGGAGCATCAGATAGCAGTATTTCGCATTTTAAAAGAAAGAAATGAGTTGATAGAGGCTGACGTAGAAGAGTTGGCAGCAGAGTATCAGTCTGCAATCTTGTTGGCATATTTTACGGGAGATTTGACCCAGTTTGAAAAGCAGTTAAGGTGTTTTTATAAGAGAACCATACAGAAAAAATGATTGACACTTTATGAGACTATGTGTTAGACTAACAAACAATAATTAAGAAACGAGGAAGTTATCAATGCAGATGTATGTAATTCAGTTTAACAAACTGAACAGGGACGACGATTGATAGCGCTTGTAGCTGGTAAGGAACAGGTACAAGCGCTTATTGTCGTTGTACCTGTGTGGATAAAAGAATAGAGACCACACTGGTAAGAAGAAAAATGTTACCCGTGTGGTCTTTTTGTATGCAAATGTCAAGAGTAGGAGATTATGTGTCTTAATTTCTTCCTTGGCTTTGAAGTTCCATACGGATGAAGAAAGGTTGTGATCGTATGGGACATAAAGATGATGTCCTTAAGGATAATATTGAGAATCTAATAAATAAAAGATGATTAATACAGTGTATTTGTGTTTTGGATTAATGTGAGAAACATGAAAAAGTTTATATACCAAGAAAGGACATAATAAAAATATGGAAAATAAGATTAATAGAATAAACGGAATAATTGAAAATATGACAGTTGATGCAGAAGAATTAAAAGTACATATTGGTAAAACTGTAAGAATCCATGGAAGTATCTATAAGATACGCAAAATGAGTGACTTTGCATTTGTGTTATTAAGAACAAAACGAACGGTTGTACAGTGTGTATATGCCAAGGAATTTAGTAACTTCGAATTAGATGAGCTGGCAGAGGAAAGCTGTGTAATAGTAACAGCAGAGGTTATACAAGAGGAGCGAGCAAAAGTTGGTTATGAGCTTCGCATGATAGAAGTAGATATCCTGTCTGAACCAAGTGAAGTATCGCCAATTGTTATGAACCAGAAAAAGGTGGATACTTCATTAGAAAATCTATTGGATTATAGACCAGTTACGCTGCGAAATGAAAAAGAGCGAGCAATCTTCAAGCTTCAGGAGGGGATTGCAGCAGGCTTTCGTCAGTTTCTTATGAGTAACGGTTTTACGGAGATTCATTCACCGAAAATCGTGGCAGAAGGTGCCGAGGGTGGTGCCAATATCTTTAAGCTTGATTATTTCGGAAAGGAAGCATATCTGGCGCAAAGTCCACAGTTTTATAAACAAATGATGGTAGGTGTATTTGAAAGAGTATTTGAGATTAGCTCTGTTTTCAGAGCAGAGAAGCATGATACCTCAAGACACTTAAATGAATATACAGGTGTAGACTTTGAGATGGGGTATATAAGTGACTTCACCGAAATTATGGAAATGGAGACGGCAATGTTGAAAAATACAATGAAGTATTTAGAAGAGAAGTATGCCTTAGAGCTTGCATTATTGAAGTTAAAATTGCCGGAAATAGAAGAGATTCCTTCTGTGAAGTTTATAGATGCAAAGCAAATGGTTTCAGAAGCTTATAACCGTGAAATTCGGGATTATGAAGACTTTGAGCCGGAGGAAGAAAAGCTGTTATGTGAGCTGATACAAAAGAAAACAGGTAGTGAATTTGTATTTGTGACACACTATCCAAGTAAAAAGCGTCCATTTTACGCGATGGAGAATCCTGAGAATATAGAAGAAACTTTAAGCTTTGACCTTCTTTTCAGAGGCCTTGAGATTACAACCGGTGGTCAGAGAATTCATAATTATGAAATGCAGCTTGAGAAGATGAGAAAACGAGGTATGAAACAGGAGCATTTTGAAGGCTATCTTATGGCACATAAGTATGGATTACCGCCTCATGGTGGTCTGGGACTTGGACTGGAACGCTTTACGGCAAAGCTTCTTGGATTTGAAAATGTGAGAAATGCGACTCTGTTTCCAAGAGATATTAACAGACTGGTGCCGTAAAAATTGGATAAAGAAAATGGCAAGAAATGTAGCAATCGGAATACAGGATTTATAAGTATGTTTTTGTGTTTGATGGTAAAATGTGTTAATAGGGTAGTGAAAAGACTTGTATTTTTAAGAAAGAGTAATTATAATATCTATGATAATTAAACAGCGGGGAGCTTGTATACAGGCTGAGAGGAAGGTGTGACCTTCGACCCATAACCTGATTTGGATAATGCCAACGTAGGGATGCCTGATGATACATGTTATTTATGTGGGAAGTTACCTTGTGGTAGCTTCCTTTTTTCATACTAGGAAGAGCCTTGTTGTTTAAAGTGTAATCCTGCTGAATAGTTATATTTTAACAATAAAATAAATAGGAGAAAAAGATGGTAAAAATCAATGGAAATCTTGTTGATGCAGTTGGGAAAACAATTTCTCAATATTTACAGACAACAGATTATGAGCAGAAAAGAATTGCTGTGGAAAGAAATGGAGAAATTGTTCCAAAGTCAAAATATAGTGAAGTAACCATTCAGGATGAGGATGTAATCGAAGTGGTTAGCTTTGTGGGAGGTGGTTGATTTGGTAGAGATTCCCTCAAAGAAAGAGATGTATTGTGCATTGGAAGAGCGGCACGGAGTAGAGACACAGAAAAAGTTTTCAGAGGCTTCGGTTGCAATCTGTGGTCTTGGAGGACTGGGTTCTAATATTGCGATTATGCTTGCACGTGCAGGAATAGGAAGATTACATCTAATGGATTACGATAGAGTCGATATCTCAAATCTGAATCGGCAACAGTACATCGTCTCACAGCTTGGGATGTATAAGACACAGGCACTTCGTGACACGTTACATGTAATAGCACCATATTGTGAGGTGACTATTGATACGCTACGTATTACGGAACAAAATATAAAAGAACTGCTAAATGATGAAAAAATAATATGTGAGGCCTTTGATAAAGCGGAAGAAAAAGCAATGCTTGTGAATGGTGTTATGGAGAACTTCCCGGATAAATATCTGATATCAGGTTCGGGAATGTCGGGTTTTTCATCAGCAAACAGCATTCGGACACGAAAGGTAACAGATCATTTATATATATGTGGTGATGAGGTTAGTGATATGGATGATGGGATAGGACTTGTTGCATCTCGTGTTACGCTATGTGCGGCGCATCAGGCACATATGATATTACGGATATTGATGCAGGAGTACGAACCATAGAGGAAATGATAACAGAAAGGTATGTGATTAAGATGCAGTTACAGGATAAATTGATTATAGGCGGACATGAATTTCAGTCGAGATTTATTCTCGGTTCGGGAAAGTATTCCCTTAATCTGATAGAATCTGCAGTAAAGGATGCAGGAGCAGAGATTATTACATTGGCGGTTAGACGTGCGAATACCAAGGAACAGGAAAATATATTAGATTATATTCCAAAGGGGGTTACTCTGCTGCCCAATACCTCTGGTGCAAGAAATGCAGAGGAAGCAGTCCGTATTGCACGTCTTGCACGAGAGCTTGGATGTGGCGATTTTGTAAAGATAGAGATTATGCGTGATACGAAATATTTATTGCCGGATAATGCAGAAACGATTAAAGCAACAGAGATTCTTGCCAAGGAAGGCTTTGTGGTAATGCCTTATATGTATCCCGATTTGAATGTTGCAAGAGATCTTGTGAATGCAGGAGCGGCAGCTGTTATGCCACTTGCGGCACCGATTGGTTCCAATAAAGGCTTGGCTACACGTGATTTTATACAGATTCTTATTAATGAGATAGAGCTTCCGATTATCGTAGATGCCGGCATTGGAAGACCTTCACAGGCTTGTGAAGCAATGGAAATGGGTGCAGCAGCGATTATGGCAAATACTGCGCTGGCAACAGCAGGGGATTTACCATTGATGGCATCTGCTTTTCGTCAGGCAATCGAAGCCGGAAGAAAGGCTTATTTATCAGGACTTGGACGAGTTTTGGTAAGAGGTGCAGAAGCATCTGACCCGCTTACCGGATTTTTAAGGGATTAGAAAGGTATGGTTATGAAAATGGAAAATCAGTATTTTATTGATTCAGAGCATCTATCAGTGGAAGCAATCAAGATAAAACACAGATTAGAAAGTGATCCGTTATCAAGAAAAAATCATATGGAATATTTACCGGGGATGGAACAGATAGAGTCTGATATCTGTGAAAAAGTCATTACACAAATGAACGCTTATGATTATTTTCAATATAAGGAAGAAGATGTAAAAGCAGCGTTAGAGCATGAGAGCTGTACTATAGAAGATTTTAAAGCATTGTTATCTCCGGCAGCAGAGCCATTTTTGGAGCAGATGGCACAAAGGGCAAGAATAGAAACGAGAAAACATTTTGGGAATACCGTATATCTCTTTACTCCGTTATATATAGCCAATTATTGTGAGAATTATTGTGTTTACTGCGGATTCAATTGTTATAACCATATCAGGCGTATGAAACTTTCTATGGAGCAGATAGAGCAGGAGATGAGAGTCATCGCAGAGTCAGGAATGGAAGAAATACTGATTCTGACAGGTGAAAGTCGTGCAATGAGTGACATAGAATATATTGGTGAAGCCTGTAAACTGGCACATAAATACTTTAGAATGGTTGGCTTGGAAATCTATCCCGTTAATACACAGGAGTATCGTTATCTGCATGAATGTGGGGCAGATTATGTTACTGTTTTTCAGGAAACTTATGATGCTGAGAAATACGAAACTCTACATTTATTAGGACACAAGCGAGTTTGGCCATATCGCTTCGATGCACAGGAAAGAGCGTTACGAGGTGGAATGCGAGGTGTTGCTTTCTCCGCCTTGCTTGGACTTGCAGACTTTCGTAAGGATGCGCTTGCAAGTGCTTTGCATGTTTATTATTTGCAAAGAAAATATCCACAGGCAGAGATGTCACTATCCTGTCCGCGTTTAAGACCTATCATTAATAATGATAGAATTAATCCGTTGGATGTTCATGAAAAGCAGCTTTGTCAGATTATCTGTGCGTATCGTATTTTTCTTCCTTTTGTTGGAATAACGGTTTCGTCCCGTGAGAGTGCGAAGTTTCGTAATGGAATTGTGAAAATAGCAGCAACGAAGGTTTCAGCAGGTGTTTCTACAGGAATTGGTGATCATGAAAGTAAGTATACAGGAAAGGAGAGCGAAAGCGCAGTGGGTGATGAGCAGTTTGAAATTAACGATAGTCGCAACCTTGAGACAATGTATCGGGATATGGAAAAGGAAGGCTTACAGCCTGTGCTGAATGACTATTTGTATGTCTGATATTTTATGTGTGACAAATCGTAAGCTCTGTAAAAAGGATTTTCTTGTTCGTATCGAAGAGATTGCAAGAATGAAACCTGCTGGAATGATTCTGCGAGAGAAAGACTTAACGCAGGAAGAGTATAAAGTGCTGGCGAGGGATGTAATAAAAATCTGTAGAAAATATGGTGTTCCTTGTATTTTGCATCATTTTACAAAGGTAGCAAAGGAATGGAATGTAAATGCGATACACGTGTCACTTCCTGTTCTATGTGCTATGACAGAGGAAGAAAAGAAAGCATTTACAATACTTGGTGCTTCCTGTCATTCTGTAGAAGATGCTATAAAAGCCAAGGAGCTTGGCTGTACCTACATTATTGCAGGGCATATCTTTGCAACGGATTGTAAAAAAAATATTCCACCAAGAGGCTTGGAATTCTTAAGACAGGTATGTCATACGGTCGATATACCAGTGTATGCAATCGGGGGAGTAAACGCTGAGAATATGGAGCTGGTAAAAGAAGCAGGAGCAGCAGGAGGTTGTATGATGAGTGGGTTCATGCAGTAAAACTGAAGTTGCATTTGAAAATCAAAAGGGCATATGTCTATGATATGCCCTTTTGATATGTTAAATACTTAATTGCTTATACATCTGTTTTACTGTATAACGATAGGTTAGGGGAGGGTAAAATATTTTGTGTAAACCTCTTAGATTAATGAAAAATATCTGTTGAGATTTATATATTTTAAGGCGGAAGAGAAAGAATTTGAGTTGTTTCTATTTTTGCCAGTGAATTCTTAGATATAAGGTAGTATGGAAAAAGGTCGCAAAGCTGCGACCTTTTTGTAAAAAACAAATCATTTAATCCTCAATTAATCGTAATCCGGCGGTATCTGTTACTGGAAGGGAGAAGACAATAGATTTAGCCTTGCTGTCCAGTCCGGCATCCTTCATAATCGCCTGCATGATAGCATTTTTCTGTTCGGTCTTGGTAACGATGAAGACCATTTCTTTTTCCGCAGCTAGTGAAACACCCA
>JAFSGY010000085.1 GCA_017440575.1 Lachnospiraceae bacterium
GTACATGGAATTATTACGAAGATTAACGAGGTATTGGCAAGTCATTGCGAACCAGAGAGTGGTTATCTGTGTAATCCGGATGGAACACCAATGCAGATGTTCTTAAAGGCAATGGATGAGCCATATGTAAAGCTGACTGATCCTACAGAAATTCTGAAAGCAATGGATGCAGGAGCAAAGCTGTATCAGATTTATGGTAAAGAAGGTAATCCAACAGGAGCTTATTGGAAGTTTGTAGAAGAAGATCCGAACGAAACGGAAACACTTTACAACTGTGCAAGCCTTCAGATTAATCAGGAATTAGTGCAGACGCCGACAAAGCTTGGCTTTAAAAAAGAAGATGACTCAGCAGATTATAATATTGGAACAGCGTTTATTAAGGCATTTGAAGACGATGCCATTTACTTGAATCCATATGCAACAACAGAAAGCAGCTATCAGGATTGCTATACAGAAATGGTAAACCAGATGGCAACCATGGGTAGTGTTTTCAAACATAAATATGAATCACAAGAGCTGTCCATAGAACAGATTGAATCCAACAGACAGTCAGTTATCGGTGTATCTTCTGATGAAGAACTGGAGCATATGATTATGTATCAGAATGCATATAATGCAGCCAGTCGTTATATCAACGTATTGAATACACTGATGGATTCGGTACTTAGCATGGCTCAGTAAAAAACGAAGGAGAGTGACATATGCCATCTACATTTTTAGGATTAAATACATCGTATACAGGGCTTGTGGCTTCCAATGCCGCTCTGAATACAACAGCAAATAATATAGCAAATATTGAAACGGAAGGCTTTTCACGCCAGGTTGTAAATCAGGGAGCATCGGATGCCATCAGAACCTATACAAGCTTTGGCTGTGTCGGCACGGGTGTTGATATCTATGGTGCAGAGCGTGTAAGAGATATTTATTATGATGTGAAGTATTGGAACAACAACTCTAAGCTTGGTGAATTTGATAAAAAGCAGTATTATGCAGCAATGATTGAAAATTATCTGAATGATACACAGATTACGAAGGGATTTACATCTATTTTTGATGAAATGGATGCGGCGTTGCAGTCGCTGAAATCCAATACCGGTGATCCGACGTATGCATTAGATTTTATTGGTAAAGCAGGAAATGTATGTGAGTATTTTAACCTACTTTATAATAATTTCCAGTCCATGCAGAAGGACGTTAATGATGAGATTAAGATTAAGGTAGAAGAGATTAACAGTATTGCATCGGAGCTTGCGACATTGAATAAAGAAATCAATATTATTGAAATGGACGGAAGCAGTATTGCAAATGAGCTTCGCGATAAGCGAGACCTGCTGGTAGATCAGTTGTCAGCAATCGTTGACGTTTCTGTAGAGGAACAGCCAATCTATGATGCGGTAACAGGTGTGCCAACGGGAATTAATAACTATATCGTAAGAATTGCTGGAGGTCAGACTTTGATTAGTGGATATTCTTATCGTGAATTAGAGTGTGTACCAAGAGAGACTTATCAGCAGGCGAATCAGAATGATTGTGAAGGTTTATATGATATTCATTGGACCGATACCGGAGATGACCTTGGAGTATATGCAAACTCTACCGAAGGTGAATTAAAAGGTCTTTTCCAAATGAGAGATGGTAATAATGATGAAGCTTTTCATGGAAGAGTAGTAAGAATCGATGCAGGAAAGCAGACAGTCAAGGTACAGGTAACAGAGGATTACCTGATGGATATGTCAAAATCGACGCTGCCGTTGACAAATGGACAGATTACAGTAGGTGGAGAAAAATTTGTCTATGATAGTTGGTCCTTTGAAAAGAATGAGGATGGTTGCTTTGTAACGTTCGAGTTAGCAGAGGAAGTAGTAAAGAATCCAGTCAAGATTACCACTGCGAAAACAAGTCAGCTTGCTACGGTGGGTGATCAGGTAGATTATCAGGGAATCCCATATTATCTGGAACAGATGAATGAATGGGTTAGAGACTATGTGTATACATTCAATGAATTATATGGAGTAGACGGTGCGAGAGATTATTACAATGAAGATAGAAGTAATGCCATTTTCTTTACCGGAAATAATCAGCTGACAGGTGAACAGTATAAGCTTGATATTAAGCTTAGAGCAGAGGAAGAGTATTATTCTTATTCTTCTGCTGACCCAGAGAAGGACGGA
>JAFSGY010000086.1 GCA_017440575.1 Lachnospiraceae bacterium
TGATAAATACTATTTTCATATTCAATAGTAATACCATTTCTGAAATCGCCTGCTGATATCATAAACTATTCCTCCTAATATTCACTTTTCACGTTTACAATCCGTAAACCATTTTATAACAAAACTACTCACATTTCAACTGTTTTCTTATTTATTTCCAAGATAGAATGTGCAACGCACATTCTTGCGCCACAAAAGTGTCGCATTCATGCGACATATTCCTTACTTTTGTGTGCGCATAATATAGTCAATAGCCAGTAAATAACCTTCCAGTCCCTTACCATAAATCTGATGATCACAGGCTGCCTTAGTAACCGATACCTTGCGGAATTCTTCACGCTTAGTAATATCAGAAATATGAATCTCTACCTTTGGTACCGTAATACTTGCAAGCGCATCGTGAATCGCATAAGAATAGTGAGTAAACGCACCCGGATTAATCACAATACCCTCTGTACCGTCAAAATAAGCCTCTTGAATCCTGTCAATAATTGCTCCCTCATGATTCGACTGAAAAGTTTCAATCTCACACCCGGTTTCCTTTGCCTTATTCTGAATCATATCAAGAAGATACTGATAATCCTGTGTTCCATATATACTCTTTTCTCTGATTCCGAGAAAATTGAGATTTGGTCCGTTAATGACTAATAATTTCATCGTATTCCCTCTGCCTTTCCTATTGTCTTTATCTTCTCAGCAATCTCACATTGTCTATATTCATCCACTTCGATTACTTGATGCGCCGCGTCTATGTATGCCGGTTCTCTCTGCTCCTGCATGGTACGAATACGCCTTAACGGGTCTTCACATTGAAGCAATGGACGCTTCGTATCTCCCTTTACTCTCTCATACACTGTTTCCGGCTTTGCCTTAAGGTAAAATACCATACCAAGCTGCTTCAACAGCTCCCTATTCTCCTCTCTTACTGCCATACCGCCGCCTGTAGAAATTACAAGCCTTTCCTTCTTCTGCTCCAGCATTTCTCTTAATACTGCGGTCTCCATATCTCGAAAGGCACTCTCTCCATCCGTCGCAAAAATATCACGAATACTTCTTCCCTGCTGTTCTTCAATCAGTTCATCCGTATCTAAAAATGTGAAGTTACAGATTCTTGCAAGATTTTTCCCGACTGTAGTCTTTCCACAGCCCATATAGCCTACTAAAATATAATTTTTCATATGTCTTTTCCTTGTCATCGTTTTGTAACTGCCTGCTGTAGTAATTCATATGCCTTGTAAGCACTTTCATCCGATACCTTACAGTCATTCCAGAGTTCAAATGCATCCACTGCCTGAAACAAGAGCATCTTCAACCCATTATATGCCTGTCCGCCCTGTGCCTTTACCAGCTTCATGAACTTCGTTTCCCACGGAGTATAGATTAGGTCATAGCCTGACTTGACCTTCTTATAAAAGGCTTCGTCCTCTAATATCACATCATCCACATTCGGATAAAGACCAACACTGGTTGCCTGCATCACAAGATACTTCTTGTCGGGAAGCTTAGCATAATCATCCATTCGCCATGCCTCTACACACTGTGTTCCTACCTTTTTATTGACCTCATCTGCAATATATTCTGCCTTTTCTATGGTTCGGTTCAACAGATATACCTTAGAAGCTCCATTTACCGCACACATAAAAGCCACTGCACGTCCTACGCCACCAGCCCCTAAAATAATGACTTCCTCGTCTTGCAGCGAGATTCCTTCACTCTTCAATGCACGAAGTAAGCCTGTAATATCCGTATTATAACCCTTATAACCACCTTCCACACGTACCAAGGTATTCACCGCACCAATTTTCTCTGCAATGTCATCCAGTGCCACCAGACTCTCCATAACATCACTCTTATACGGAACTGTCACATTACAACCTAATATATTTAAGCCATATGCGCCCTTTACCGCTGCATCAAGCTGTCCCTTCTCTACATGAAAAGGCACATACGCCATATCAATACCCATCTCCTCTGCCAAAAAGTTGTGAATCATTGGAGACATTGTATGCTCTACCGGATTGCCAATTAGTCCACTCGTTCTTGTCTTTCCGTTTATCTCTCTCATTTGCGTTCCCTTCCCTCGAAGAATTCTCTAGCTGTTCTTTTTTCTTTTATACCTTTTATAGCAGAATAATACTATCTTTTCAAGGTATCGCTTTAAGACAATCTGTATTTCTTCCTTTGGATGAATCGGTTTTACTAAAAAGGAATAAATTCCTGCTCTGTTAGCTCCCCACACATCCGTAAAAATCTGGTCACCAACAAATAGCGTGCTATCTACTGTTGTCCCCATCACTTCCATTGCCTTATAATAGCCCTCGGTCTTCGGTTTTCCTCCCTTATAAATGTATGGAGCATTCACCGCTTCACAAAACATCTTCACTCTTGGCTCTTTATTATTAGAGAGCATCAACGTTGCATATCCCATCTCATGCATTCTCTTAAAAAAAGCAATCGCCCGCTCATCAGCAGGCGCTCCATGAGGAACGAGAGTGTTATCAATATCGAAGATAACACCCCTGTATCCCTTCTTGTATAATCCCTCAAAATCAATCTCATATGTGGAATCCACATATTCCTTTGGATATAATCCCTTCATTATCATATTCCTCTCTATCTGCGCAAATATATGTCCTACACATTATCTTCCAAATTTGCCGCCTCCAACAGAAGCTTTGTATAGTCTGACTGCGGATTTTCATAGACCTCTTCCACGCTTCCCTGTTCCAGAATCTCTCCACTTTCCATAATCATCACTCTGTCACACATCTGATACACCACTCTAAGGTCATGGGAGATAAAGAGAATCGAGATTCCCATCTCCTTATGCAGCTTCAGCAACAAACGGATAATCTGTGCCTGAATGGTTACGTCTAACGCTGATACTGGTTCATCTGCTATTAAAAACTTGGTATCACACAAAAGAGCCGCTGCAATCGCAACCCTCTGCCGCTGTCCACCGGAAAGCTCATTAGGATAATGCTCCTTACATTTTAAGTCAAGCCCTACCTTTTCCAGCATCTCATCCACACGTTTCTGACGTTCTTCCTTGGATATCTTCTTGATTCTTAATGGTTCTTCTAAGATCCATCCTATCCTCTTGGCAGGATTCAGAGAGCTATAAGGATCCTGAAATACCATCTGCGGATTCTTACAATGGAGTATGATTTTCCCTTCCATCTCCTTCTGCATGCCAAGAATCGCCTTTGCAAGGGATGTCTTACCACAACCACTTTCACCGACAAGCCCTAATATCTCTCCCTCTTCCATGAAAAAAGAGACATCCTTAAGCGCATGCTTTTTCTGAGTCTTTTTCTTAAAAAGACTTCCCTTGTCTGTATAATAAACATTTAAGTTCTTTACTTCAAGAATATGATTCATTGCACACCCTCTATAATATGAGTTTTTCCAGCTTCGGTATTGCCTGTATCAACTGCTTGGTATATTCCTCTTTCGGCTGGTAAAATACCTCTTTCGTACTTCCTGATTCTACAATATTCCCATCATGCATTACAATAATTCTGTGACACAGCTTCTTAACCAGACTCAAATCATGAGAAATAAATAAAATGGAAGTCTGTTTTTCCTGATTCAATCGCTGTAACAGCTTTACAATCTGTAGCTGTATCGTTACATCCAGCGCCGTTGTCGGCTCATCTGCAATTAAAAGCTTCGGTTCGCAAATCATAGCTGCTGCAATCATAACACGCTGTCTCATTCCACCGGAAAGCTCATGCGGATATTGTCTGTATACCTTCTCTGGTTCTTCCAGCTCTACATCACGCAGACTTTCTATTGCTCTCCGATATCGTTCTTCCTTCGACATATCCGGTCTGTGTATGCGAAGACTCTCCTCCACCTGCCAACCAATTCGTTTTACTGGATTTAAAGATGTCATTGGCTCTTGAAAAATCATACCAATGTCATCGCCCTGATACTGACGAACTTCAGAACGTGATGCATGAAGAAGCTCTTTGCCTTCAAAAATAATCTCGCCTTTTTTCTCCATATCATGTCTTCGAAGCAGACCTGCTATTGCCATTGCTGTCATAGATTTACCGGAACCGGACTCTCCCACGATACCAACGATTTCTCCCTTTGCAAGCTCCAGATTGAAATTATTTACCACACGTTCCGGAATATCATGGTCGTGAAACTCTATATTCAGATTCTTTATCTCTAATAATCTCTCCATATGAATACCATGCCTTTCTTACAGACTATCTACTCTTCAAACCATCTGCCATCAGAGAAAAGCCGAGTACAAGCAATATAATCATTACCCCCGGAAAAATAGCATAATTCGGCGCTGAAAATAAATAACTCTGTGCCTCAGAAAGCATACTTCCAAGACTGGCATCCGGCGGCTGTACACCAATACCAAGATAACTCATTCCCGCCTCAGAAAGCACCGCATTATTAAAACCAATCATAATAGAAGACAGTAATACAGTCATTGTATTTGGCAGAATATGCACAAACATAATACGTAAGTCACTTACACCTGCAAGCCTTGCACTTTTTACATAGTCCATATCCTTATACTTTATAAACTCACTTCGTACAATACGAGCAAAGCTTGGAATAAATGCAATCCCAAGCGCAAAAACAACATTATACTTACCTGTTCCAAAGATACTGACAAATACCAACGCCAATAATATGCTTGGAAATGCAAAGATAACATCAATGATTCTCATAATCACTTCATCTATCCAACCACCAAAATAACCAGTAAATGCCCCTAACAAAATACCACAAACAACGCCAATGGTAACGGTTGCTACTGCAATCAGAAAGGTATTGCCCATTCCCTGAAGCACTCGTGAGAAAATATCTCTTCCAAAGTTATCACACCCCATAATATGCTCCAAGGAACAGCCTGCAAGTTTATTACTATTATCCATCTGAGTCGGATCGTATGGCGTATAAAAGAAACCAATAAACGTCATCAATAACATGATTGAGGTTATAATCGTTCCAAGTAAAAAGGTTGGCTGATTTAATAATTTTTTCTTCATAGTATTCACCTTTATGATTCCTGCACACTAATTCGCGGATCAATCAACTGATAAATCATATCCACACAGAAATTTGTTACAATAACCACCGTGGCAATCAGTACAATAATCGCCTGTACCACAGGATAATCACGATATGATATGGATGTAAGCAGGATTCTTCCGATTCCCGGCACATTAAACACCTGCTCAATCACAATACTTCCCACAAGCATATCCGCCAATGTCATGCCCCAAAGTGTCACCACCGGAATCATGGCATTGCGTAAAACATGTCTATATAAAACCTTACTGGTATTATTTCCTTTACTATAAGCGGTTCTGACATAATCCTTTCTTGCCTCCTCCACGCAAGAGCTTTTCAGTAACTTCACTGACATTGCAATCTTTGGTATCGCAATCGCTACACATGGAAAGATAATATAAGAAAGAAATGCTCCAAAATCCTTTTCATAAGATACATAATCACCTGGTACAAATAATTTCAATACCAGACCAAATACATAGGTAATCACAATCCCTAAGAAAAAATGCGGTACAGCCATCATTACCTGATTCATCACGGTAATGCATCTATCTATTCTCTTTCCATTGTGCTTTGCCGTATAGATTCCCAATGGAAGAGATACTATCACCATAATGGCAAAGGATATCAATGCCATAATCACAGTAATCGGAAGCTTCGAAGATATCATTTCTGCTACAGGCATATTATACTTATAGGACACTCCGAAATCTCCCTGCAAAAAAGCAACAAGCCAGATAACATATCTCTCTATCAGAGGCTTATTCAAGCCCATTTCTTCTCTTAATGCTTCTAATCTCTCAGGAGTTACATCTGTGCCTAATTGCGCCATAGCTGCATCTCCCGGAATAATATCAAACGCAAGAAAGACGAGAAATGAAATCAATAGTAAAGTTACCAACATAGCTCCCAGCTTCTTTCCTACATATTTCATATTCTCGTCTCCCTTCCGCCTTATTAATCGCAGAAATTATTCCTCTACGATATAAAGCTTTGCAATATCCATTACATATAACGGATAAGATTCATATCCTGCATACTTCTTGTTAATTGCAACAAATTCTGCCAAATCCTGAATATATACATTGGCTGCTGTCTCCGCAAGAATGGTCTCACATTCCTTGTAATATCCAGTTGCCTCTTCATCTGTTGCTGCCGCAAGAGCATTCGCATAAGCTGCATCATAATCAGGATTGTTATAGTTTGTAAAATTATTATGTGCTGTTGAATTAAATCTCTTAAGCAAAGCACCCGCAGTTAAGGTAGATGCATCCATACCTACTACCGTTGCCTCATATTGTCTGTTGGAATATACATCATTTAACCATGTTTCCCATTCAATCAACTCAATATTGGCAGTAACACCAATCTTTTTGAACTGCTCTGCAAGAACAGTTGCTGTATCAACATGCTGCTGATAGTTGGATGCAACCTTAATAGTAAAGGTTAATCCATCCGGATAACCAGCCTCTGCAAGAAGATCCTTTGCCTTTTCAAGATCTGTTGTGTAAACATCATTCAGTTCTTCCATATAGTATTTTCCAAAGGACGGATACATACTGCTGCCAATTGCAAAGCCTTTTCCATTTGCTACAAAGTCAAAAATTTCCTGCTTATCTACTGCATAGCATAATGCCTGTCTAACCTTTTCATTATTAAAAGGTTCTACTCCGTTATTCAGATATAATGCCTGAACAAGGTTCATATTTCCTTCTACAATGTTAAATTGATCACCAAGCTCAGAAGCCGTTGCGGCTGTAACTCTTGCTACTAAATCTACTGCTCCACCCTGGAGATTCATAAGTACAGCGTCTGCATCTGCAAGAATTTTTAAAGTAACCTTCTCAATATGTGCAGGCTCACCCCAGTACTCATCAAATTTCTCTAATTCTACACTCTCCTGTAAGGAACGAGATACAATCTTATACGGACCGGTTCCAATCGGAGTTGTCTCAAGATCAGCTACATCTGCTGGTACAATACAAGTCTCACCTGCCGCCAAAATAGATAAAAAGTCTTTATTTGCTTCCGATAAAGTAAGCACTACTGTCTTATCATCTGGTGCTTCAACCTTTTCTACAATAGAAAACGCCGAAATTAATGGTTCTCCTGATCCATTACCGGCGCACTTATTCATCGAATATACTACGTCCTCAACTGTAACAGTATTTCCATTATGGAACTTTACTCCCTCTCTCAAGGTAAAGGTATATACCAGTCCATCCTCTGAAATCACACAATCGCTTGCGACAGCTGGAACAAGATTGCCATCACTATCAGGCTTATATAAACCTTCATATACATTAAACAACATTTCCTGTGTTCCTGCACCAGTAGCAAGATTTGGATCCAAGCTATCAAGATCCTGAGGAATACCGATTGTAATAGCACTCTCTGAAGAGCCTCCATCCTCCTTATCACCTGCGCAACCGCTCAGTGCAATAGTCAGTGTAAGTAACATACTTACGAAAAGAACTTTACCTAATCTTCTCTTAGTCATGTTTTTACTCCTTTTCTTATTCGTCATTATGAAATTATAAAACCTTATATTGGTACAGCCCCTTTGGTGCTATCCTATATAACCTTGCTAAATTCTATCCAATTCTGCCCTAAAAATCAAGATATATAATGAACAAAGTTCTATTTCTTTTCATGATTATATTCATACAAAAAAGAGAGCCTAGCATCAACTCTAAGCCCTCTCTACCTTACATTATTTATCTAATACCTTTTTCAATTCGTCCATAAATGTATTAATATCCTTAAATTCTCGATAAACAGAAGCAAATCTGACATATGCAACCGCATCTAAGTCCTTAAGCTTATTCATGACAAGCTCACCAATAATCTGGCTTGGAATTTCCTTTGCTTCCATATTGAAAATCTCAACTTCTATATCCTCAACCAGCTGACTCAGCTGCTCTGCACTGACCGGTCTCTTATGACAAGCCCGAAGAACTCCTGCCTCTATCTTTGCCCTGTCATATGCCTCTCTATTCTCATCCTTCTTGATAATAATCAGAGGAATGGTCTCTATCTTCTCATAGGTTGTAAATCTCTTATTACATTCATCGCATACTCTTCTTCTGCGGATGGAATTATTCTCTTCAGCTGGTCTTGAATCTATTACTCTAGTATTCTCGTGACCGCAGAATGGACACTTCATGCTGTTTACCTCCGTACTTCTCTTCCATCAAAATTCTATAACGATTCATTTCTGTTAACGTTACGAATTCCCTTATTCTATTATCGAATTACACTGTAAGTATAAGTGATAACTTCCTTTATGTCAACCTTTCGTATATACAATTTATAATATTCTCGCAAATTGTATTGCTGTTTTATTTTAAATATTTAACCTCTATCCTATTATGTTATTCTTAAATATCTACCAGTATCAAGTCTGGCCCTATCTGCTTGATACAGTGAAATGGTATCACAATCACAGTATCATCGGTCAGCTTCCCCCATATTCCACAGCAGGACGGTACCATAATCTTAGTGATACAACCCTTAAATTCATCAAATTCTAAATCACACACATGACCAAGGCGCTTACATTCCCGCATACTGATCACTTCTTTTTTGCGAAACTCACTATAACGAATCACATAATCACTTCCATGCTTCCCTTTTTATATTATATGATTCTTTTTCGCCAAATTTACAAAAAAGATACCGTTTTTCATTCCGGTATCTTTTTCCTTATCTTCTATACACCTTTTTTCTTCTTCAAACAATATAAAATAATGCCATTCGCGACAACCGCACCAAGGAACATAACAATTCCAAGCATCTGCGAAACCGGAATCTGTGTTCCCGGAATCAACAACTGGTCTGTTCGGATACCTTCTACGAAGAAACGTACAATTCCATATCCGCCCAGATAAAACAGGCACATCTGACCATGATATTTTTTCTTCTTATGATATAAGTACATCAATATCAATACAACAAGGTTACCGACTCCTTCATAGAGGAACGTTGGCTGAACCTGAATAAAGTTCACAGCGCCCATCGCTTCCATTCCTGCAAGATGGGATTCTGAAATATCCTTTGCTCTAACAGCATCTACAGGAAGTCTCATTGCAAACAGGGAATCTGTATACTGGCCAAAGACCTCACGATTGAAGAAATTGCCCCATCTTCCGATAATCTGTCCCAGTACAAGACCAAATACACCACAATCTCCAATCTGATATGGAGACAGCTTTTTAACCTTGCTATAAGCGAACAGAGTAATAAATGCACCAATCACGCCACCGTATATAGCCATTCCGCCTTTTCTTGTATTGAGTATACTAAGAAGATTATCCTTGTATTCATCCCATGAAAAAGCCACATAATACAGTATTGCTCCTATTACAGAGAAAATGACTGCATAAATTGCAAAATCCCATATAATATCAGGATCCATCTTCTCTTTTTTCGCCATATGAACCGCCATCAGCACACCCATAAGTACACCGATTCCGATAATCAGCCCATAGAAATAAATATCAAATCCAAAAACAGTAAACTTCCTTGGTACATTTTCCAGATAAATACCTAAATTCGGAAAAGCTATATCTGTTATGTCCATTATATCCGGCATGTCTTTTTCCTCGCTTTATACATTGAATCTGAACAGGATTACATCTCCATCCTGTACCACATATTCCTTACCTTCCAGTCTCACAAGACCCTTTTCCTTAGCTGCCGCGATAGAACCATTCTCTAACAGAGCACTATAGTTTACAACCTCTGCACGAATGAAACCACGCTCAAAGTCTGTATGAATCTTTCCTGCTGCCTGTGGTGCCTTAGTTCCTACCTTGATGGTCCATGCACGACACTCATCTTCACCAGCAGTTAAGAAGCTGATAAGTCCAAGTAACGAATAGCTTGCCTTAATTAATTTATCCAGACCGGATTCTGTTATTCCTAAGTCCTCAAGGAACATTGCCTTTTCATCATCATCAAGCTCTGAAATCTCTTCCTCAATCTGAGCACAGATAACAAATACCTCAAATCCTTCCTTTGCTGCAAACTCTCTGACAGCCTTAACGCCTTCATTGTCAGCACCATCACTTGCAAGCTCATCCTCAGCTACGTTTGCTGCAAAGATTACTGGCTTGTCTGTTAAAAGATTATAGCCATTTCTCCAGAGAATCTCTTCATCATCCTCAGTAACAAAGCTCTTTGCCATATTTCCTTCTTCCAAATGAGCCTTCAATCTCTCTACCAGTGCAAGCTCCTTAGCCTGTGTCTTATCATTCTTCGCACCACGGGAAACCTTAGCAATACGTCTCTCTAAAATCTCAATATCAGAGAATATTAACTCAAGATTAATGGTTTCGATATCTCTTAATGGATTAATGCTTCCATCTACGTGTACAATATTAGAATTCTCAAAGCATCTTACAACATGTACAATCGCATCTACTTCACGAATGTTTGCAAGAAACTGGTTACCAAGACCTTCGCCCTTAGATGCACCCTTTACAAGACCTGCAATATCAACAAACTCAATAACAGCCGGTGTTACCTTCTTCGTATTATATAATTCACCAAGCTTCTTGATTCTCTCATCCGGTACAGTAACTACACCAACATTCGGGTCAATCGTACAGAATGGATAATTTGCTGATTCTGCCCCTGCCTTTGTTAATGAGTTAAATAATGTACTCTTTCCTACGTTAGGAAGTCCAACGATACCTAATTTCATCTTCTTTCACTTCTCCTTTATTTATCAAGCATAGTATGCCTTTGTGCTTAAGTTTACAACTTATCAAACAAAAAAGAGTCTGACACAATGTATAATTCTACCATAATCAGACTCTCTTTTCAACTTGTTATGTTTCGATATTTTCTCTTAACCCTTCTTCGTCATAGCTCTAATCAATATTTTCAAAGATGCTCTGTAACGAAATTGAAATCGTTGGCATAGAACGTAACGTTAATAATAAATCTGCATTATAATTTTCATCCTCTTCATCTTCAACCAAAATATGTGAACCCACCAGCTTATATTCTTTATCTTCTAAATAGTATACTTCAATGGAATGCTCCTTAGGTGAAATAATCCAATACTCATCAATGCCCAATTGTGCATACTTTTCTTTTTTAATCGTTTTATCCTTAAATGATGTGGCCGGACTCAATGTTTCTGCCACAAACTTAGGCACACCACGATACTTATCTTTTTTAATTTGATTTCTGTCACAGATAATCATTATATCGGGAATAACATATTCATCATCTGATAAATACAAATCTAAATTCTCTATAGATACAACACAAATACTTTTCTTCAGCTGCTGTCTGATTTCATGATAAAGATTTCCATTAATCTGACTATGCATAAAGCCGCCCGAAGGTGACATATTGTAAATCGTTCCATCTATTTTCTCTACTCTCTTATAATCATCTTTCAGCAATGGCATACTATCAACTCCTCGTTTATAGTGTGTTCTTATATTTTGATTATAATATGTGAATCCTATACATTGCAAGTGTGGATCCTACTACTTATCTCCACGCTCCCTTCTGTTTGCTTGTTTTAGAAATCTCTAAATATGTCCTTAAATATATCATCACCATACTTATCATATAACTTGGCGGCCATGTCATAGCAATAATTATCATCTCTTTGTGAAATTACTACAATATTCATTATCATTTTATCAATTACCAACGTATATACAACTCGAATACCGATTCCCTTGTATTTTATTTTAAAGAAGCCTGTAAGATTATTGCCGTTTTTATTTCCTAACGGCTTTCCATATCCATTAGGACTTGGCAAAGGTGCGTTTGATACCTTAACAATACCTGCTAATACTTGCTTTCGTATACTTCCTTCTATCTTGATAAAATCCTTTTTCGCCTCATCTGATATCCGTATATTCCATGCCATTATTCAAATTCCACACTTTCAGCCAATTCTTCTAACTCTTCCATGGAAAAACCTTGTTCATTTATAAATGACTTAAAGGAAGTTGTGTTATCATTTATTCTACTCTCTGCAATCTTTTTCAATCTCATATTTTCAATTTTATCATAAAACGATTCCATTCTGGCAAGTCTCTTTTGTGTATCTCTATATTCTTCTACAGATACCAAGACTGCAATTGGCTGATTGTTTTTTAAAACAATATATTCATTATTATTTTCTATTACGTCATTAAAAATTTTACCAGCTTTACCTTGACTAAAATCAGATATAGGAACCAGTCTTTCTGTTAAATCTAATAATGTCATACTCATTGTATCACCCTCCTTCTCTATATTTTGATTATATAATTCCCAAATATTATATGCAATATTTTCATTAAATTTTACATTAAACTTTAACATAATTATAATTCATTCATTTTCTGCGTTCCTCAACACTGAGTTTTACCCTCCCTAAAAAGTAAAATAATCCCCCAAGCTAGAGTGCTTGGGGGGATGTGGTGTGTGATATTTAATTAATATATCCATTAAAATGAACTGTTCTACTCTTGATAGACCAACGGCTATCTAATGTCGCATAGTGTCCTACTGTTTCTTTTACCATAGAGTGTGGTACGTTGTAATATTGCCAAACATAACCAAATGCAATATCTCTCGCAGCCACATAATTATTTCCAACAAATTCGCTCTGGTCACTAGGTAACACTTCGTTAATGTTCAAATAATAATAAATTGCTGTACCATCACCATTATCAACAGCCTGATAGACAGGATATCCCTGTGCAACCGCATAATCATACGCTTCCCATGCGGTACTAAGGGAAACAGAAGTCGCTGCACTCTGCGTCTGCGCTGGTTTACTTGTCACACTCTCTGCCGTCTGACTCAAGCCTGCTCCTACTACATAATAGGTTGCATCACCTAATACTATCTGCCAGTAACCATTACTTGTTACTCCTGTTACCTGTATTGGAAGTCCTGCTTCGCATTCCGGTAAGATTACCTGTGCATCGGCAGAAGCATCCGCAAGCACTACGGTTTCGCCATTTGTGTAAAATACGGCACTTGCCGGTGTTACGCTGTATTCTGATGCGAATGCTGTCATGCCAAAAAGCATAGCACCTATTAATACGCTAAAAATAAATTTGGTGAGTTTATTCATAATATTTATTCCTCGCTTTCCAAACACTAATACAATAGAATTATATCACGCCTAAAAACTGTTTGTATATGACATTTTCTGAATCTTCAAATGCAATTTCCACCGCTTCAGCGTGCACATAAAAAAGTGTCTTCGACACTCTCAACTCCCCTGCCCCTCAATCATGAGGGGTAAGGGGTTTTTCTTTGTGTTACTTTATTGTAAAATTCAACTATGAATATCTTACAATCCATCTTTACTGATTATTATGAACA
>JAFSGY010000087.1 GCA_017440575.1 Lachnospiraceae bacterium
CAATTTTACTTGCTGTTTATAAAGGATTTGTTCTCTGAATATTCATCGAATGGTTCCTTTTGAACCATGAACCTAAAGGTTCGTTTTCTCAATAGAATTTTCAGGGTTGCATTACTGTTTATTTGTCAATGTTCTGTATTTGTTTTTTTGTTTGACACAACTCTGTTAGAATAACACATCGTTTTATCTTTGTCAACAACTTTTTTATTTTTTATTTTCGTGGAATTTGTTATTTCCCGAAAGCGATTTTTATCTTATCATTTTGTTTTTCATCTGTCAACTATAATTTTTAAAAAATTTGAAGTAATAGAATTAAACCGTTAAGTTTATACAACATAGACAGGAATACACTTTGGTTCACTTGAGCCATAAACCATTCCTGTAAGCCAAATGGATTCATAACTCCTACAAAAAGAAATACAAGCCAAATAAAGACTACCACCTCTGTTAACCCTAACAGCAGTCCTGCAGCCTTATCAAGACTATGTATTACCGGAAGCTTACTTACAAGCTTACAGGAATCCAATATCAATTTACCAATTCTATGAAAAATCCGCAAAACCGCAAGCAGAATTAATGCCATAAGCACATTCACATAACTTCCTTGCAGAAAATTACCAATTCCCTTTGCCAATATTACCAATACGACGATTCCCAAAAGCGAGGTTAACAGCCGCATGATTCCTTCTACTAATCCTCTTTTAAAACCTGTCATGGCTCCAATCACCATAGACACCACTGCAATAATCCATAAAATATTTATACTCATTTTTGCCCCTACTGTAATTTTATCATCTGTATACTGTCACTTGTTACCAAAATATATCGTGCTATATTTCCTAACGGAAGAATGCATTCTACTCTCTCCTTAAAGATTCCTTTGTATTTTTCCCTGCCTTCCCAGTCATAAATCACGCACTCCTCATCATTATAGATGATAATCGCTTCCTCGCGAAACATAATATCATTATATTCCTGATTAAAATGTATTGTCTGTTCTTTATTCCCTAAGGCATCATATATATCCAAAGAATAAGTAGTTTCTCCTGTCATATTCCGAAAAACAAGTCCCACATGCTTTTCATTATGATATACACTTTGTATCTCATTATTAATCATGATATTTGCGATATTTTCCGGTTTCTGTCTTCCCTGATAAAACATCAGACGGTTATCCGCAACTGCAAAGGAACTCTCTCCATTCATAAATACAACCATTGGTACTATGGCATTCGCATAGCCATAGCCTCCTACCAGATTATCGGTATAGTTCTGCCCTACTGATGAAAAATTATAAAAGCCTATACTCGTCGATATTTCTCCGCTTTCTGCCTTCAGGTAAGAAACTGCTACTTGCTTTCCATCATCCGATATATCCAACGCTATAGGATATCCTGACTTACTCATAGTGGTTCGGAAACCTACCAATTCCTCTCCTGATACACTATACAGACTGATTGCTGTTACCGTTGAATCATCTAACACCACTGCTACAACGCCATTTGCAGCCACGCAGAAATCACGAATAGGCATAGTTGTATCTATGCTTCCCATAATCTCTTCACTATTTGATACATATATGGTTCTTCCGTTATAATCTCCAACTGCAACCACATTCTGACAGGTTCTTACCATTGGATTCTGCATTTCATAGGTCTGATTCCAAATTACCTTACCATGATTATCCGTACAGCTCATACCATCCTTGCTATACGAAAAGAGTGTCCCATTCAGATTCATACTATGTGCTTCCGATGATTTGCTCCAATCATACTGTTGCTGCACCTCATAATCAACATAAACAGTATTCTTCCAATCGTAATATGCATAAATTGCTATTGCTGCAACAATTCCAAACACTGCACATATTTTATAAAAAGTTAACATCCTATGTCTTGCAATCCTGCTGTTTAAAGTACCTTTTTCTTTTATCGGAGTCTTTTCTTCCTTCTCAACCAGAAATTGATTTCTCTTGAAGTCTTTTATATCTGCCATGACGTTCCCCATTTTTTGCACTACTCAGTTCCAATGTGAACAGTATAACACTATTTTTAGGGAAGTAAAAGTGTTTGCCCACAAAGAATACTATCTGGATTCGTGATTCCATTTTGCGAACACACTTCCTCTACGCTATCAAGATTACCGTATACGCTGATACAAATACTACGAAGCGTATCTCCCTGTTGTACCACATAATATTGCGGTATTGCTGCGGTCTTCGCAAGGATTGCGGCGTCATCTGACACTGCTGTCATATCAGGTTCTATCATATTTTCTATTGTCAGTGGTTCTTGCACCAACTCTGTAGAAAACTCCTCTATCGCTGTTTCTTCTATTGCCACAGTAGCTTTCTCTGTCGAATTTTCTGCTGTCATTTCATACTCTTCACTTGTAATCTCTTCTATAATTTCTGTTTGAAAAACTTCCATTTCTTCCTGTGTATCTACTGGAGACTGTTCGGATAATAATGCAGATACCTCTACAAAATCCTGATTTTCTGTCATGGTTGTCACAATATAGGAAAGCTTGTCCTCCATATTTTTCATTTTATGATAATTATTCATACTGACAATTCCATACACTACAATACACACGACAAATCCGATACTCAACACATTCATCGCATTCCATAAGAAGCTAACCCTCACCTCCTCTTTGTTATATGCCTGCGCTATCCTGCCATACCTAACGCTGTCTTCTCTCTCTATTCTGCCACAGTAATCTCTATGCTCCAGATTCCACTCGATGAGATAATTCTGCATTTCTTCATTTTGATCATAATAAATATAAAAATTCTTAAAAACAATACTTCTTGTGCCTTCTCGAATGACTTCCATATTCATTTCCGATACGCCGTCACTATGTATGGTTGCAGCACCAAGATATTGACTCATAGGAAAAAACTGTGCTCCTACTTTTTCCGGTCTGTCATATCTACTCTCATGCTGATAAGCACCGGAAACAACAAGGAAATGCTTTCCTTCCTCATCAAACTCATAGCCATACAAAAACACTTCGCATCCATTTTCGTCTTCATCATTTTTAATTAATTTTTTTATGAAAGTATGTACATAATCCTCCAAATATAATACATTCATTCCCATCGGATTTCCTACTGCTCGTGCATTTACCGGTATTTCTTTTCTATCGAATTGTTGCCTGTCCATCATCTACCACACCTTTCTACCATTTTGCAATTACTATAACACGTAACATATGCAAAATTTGTCGAAGCAATGTAGTGTTCTTAGAAGAAATATAATCCTTTTATTGCATAAAATTTCCTATCACACAAAAAAAGAGGACAAAATGCCCTCTATTCTAATCCGCTTCTACGATATGCATATATAAATAATATAATAGCAAGAACCATATTAACCACTATCACCGCAGCTGGTTCCGCCACCGAATCTATTACATCTAGCTGGTATATCAGGGAATGAATCTGCTGTGAATAGGTAATGCGAGCAACCTTTTCAATCCCTTCACTGAACATGGACAGCATCGGCATGAAGGAAAATACCAGCATAACAGGAACCGTCAGTGATGTTGCCATCATCTGCGTTTTACTCCATGTACCAATTGCTGCGCCAATGAGAATAGATACTAGAATTCCGATTCCCATAATGAATATAAATTTACCAAATGCCGCTCCTGTATGTCCCCCCGCAAAGCCGATAACACATGCACCGAGCATACAGATATACCAATTATAAAATCCTACACCTACCAGATATTCTACCGGTTTTACGTTCGACATCATAAGTGCTCTGAGTGTGTTTTTCTCCTTTTCCTCTGAGATAATGGATGCCATACTGGTAAGTGGCGCCATTCCGATAAACATTACACCAAACAGATTGGTAAAAAACTGCTCCGGCATCCCTTCCATCTCTACCACATTTTCCATAATTAAAGTAAGTACCGGAAACATCACAAACTGTATTAATATTTCCTTGTTTTTGAATGTATCCTTTATTTGCTTCCATAAAACAGCCAAAATATGTTTCATAATGATTACCCTTTCTATGCCTTACTATTCCTTGTCATTCTTATTCAAACTTTCTCCCCGTCAGCTCCATGAACACGGTTTCAAGATTTGGTTCTGTCGAATGAATGGTTTCGATTGCTTCCTGTTCCCAGTACTGTGTCAATAAATCCATGCTTTCCCTGTCCTGTTCCAGCTCTACATCCATTCCATTATATAAATGAACCAAAATACGTTTCTGATGATTGTATCTTCTGCAAAGCTCCTTCGGTTCTCCGTATTCTACGATTTTGCCATCGTTAAGCAACGCGATATGGTCGCAAAGCTTCTCTGCCTCTACCATATTGTGTGTTGTCAAAAAAATAGTCACACCTTTTTGCTTTTCTCCCAAAATTACCTTATGAATTTCCTCTGTAGTCGCAGGGTCTAAACCACTTGTCGGTTCATCAAGAAAAAGTATTTGTGGCTCTGCCATCAACACTCTGGCAAGCAAAAGTCTGCTTCGCATTCCCTTGGACAGATTGCTTGCTGCCGTTTTCTTTGCTTCCAGTAATCCTACTCGCTTTAAAGCTTCAGTAATCCTCTGCTTTGGTATTCCATAAAGCTTTGCAAAAAACAAAAGATTATCGTAACAGCTCATTCTGTCATATAAACCAAAGTTATCCATCATCATACCGATTCGGCTGTAATCCTCTCCTGTCAAAGCAGAAGAGTCCTTACCAAACACTGCTGCCGTACCGCATGTCGGTTTTAACTGTCCTGTCAAAATCTTAATCAGGGTTGTCTTTCCGGCTCCTGACGGACCAAGAAGCCCTAAAATTTCTCCTTTTTCTATATCCATACTGATATTATCTAATACTGTTTTATCTCCGAATTGTTGTTTTATATCTTTTATCTGCACTACTTTATCCATTTTCTTTTCCTTTCTCACACTCTAGTGTCTTTTAACCAACACTCTTTATTTCTCCTGCTTATACTTCTTCAATGCATCCTGCATTTTTTCATTTTCAAGCTTATCCTTAACTAACACTGTAATAGTGCTCACTACGCTACATACGATAAAGCTCAGGACGAAGCCAAGCCATGCCTGCCACATATCCGCCGGGAACCAGCCAAATACCCAATTCATAACAAGAATCACAGAGATTATCGCAACATACATAGAACCTGTTCTAACCGGTAATGACATATTCTTAATTATGCTATCCGTAAAAAAAAGAAATCGTAACACTACCACAATAATAGATACCAATAAAAACTGAAAGGAGGTACTGACTGAAATTCCGTCACTTCCCATTGCAAACATAGTTGATATCTCTTTTGCATTTTCACCGAATACCACACAAAACACATTGAGAATCAGTATTGTTATTCCAAAAATCATAAGCACTTGTCCCAAGTAATCAAAAATTGTTCTCTTCTTTTCCATTTTATTAACCTCTCTTTTCTATACTCCTAATCTCTTTTTCAACTCTTCTGCATACTGTCTTGAAACAATGATTTGTTCTCCATTTTCCAAAGTAAGACGTATTTTTCGGTCTATATCATTTTTTAGAGATTTCACATGTCTTAACTGAACAAGAACCGACTTACTTGCCCTGAAGAATCCACTTTCACATAAGCGTTCTTCCATTTCATAGAGTTTAAGCTTGGATTCATAGAAATCCTTGCTTGTATAAACAAAGGTTTTCCTGTCTACCGCCTCTATAAAAATAATATCTGATACATCTATAATAAAATTTTCCGAATCCTTCATTACCACAAGCTGTTGATTCAACATACGAAGGGTTGTAATAATCTTCTCTACCTCCGGTGTCAACTGGCTACAGGATATTGCAATCTCTGTATCTTTCGCTTCATCATTGATGTTAATTGATATTTTCACTTCACCACTCCTCTCTTGTGAAATAAGCTTATCATTTGTTTTTTCTCACAACAAGTAGACTTGACGTAAGTTGCCGGATATCCGACATGACTTTCCATATAGCTAAATAAGAATAGTGCGTGTCAGCAATTTCCTATCACACAAAAAAGAAGCCTTTGTACCTTAAATACAAAAGCTTCTCATATTTTTTAATTATTCACAGCTTTTACCAGCCAAACTTATAGATAGTTATCGCTTCATAGTCCTTATCCGGTCCGTAAATGGCATTTGGGAAGTTCTCCTGATTTACGGAATTCGGGAATACCTGTGTCTCTAATGCAAGACCACTTCTCTTGCCATAGGTAGCGCCATTCTTGCCACCGATTGGCTTGATGCAGTTTCCTGCATAGAACTGGATACCCGGCTGGTCTGTATATACTTCCATGCTTCTTCCGCTTGTCTCTTCTGTCACTTCTGCAACCTTACGGATGCTTCCGTCATAATCATCAATTACCCAGTTATGGTCATAGCCCTGTCCAAGCTTTAACTGGTCGTTTTCTTCGTTAATGCGCTCACCTACCATATGTGGCTCTCTAAAATCAAACGGAGTGCCCTCTACTGATGGAAGCTCGCCTGTTGGGATAAGTCTCTCATCAACCGGTGTATAAGCAGAGCCATAGATGCAAAGCTTATGATTCTCAATTGGTGCTGCATCATGTCCGGCAAGATTAAAATAAGAATGATTCGTCATATTAATCAATGTATTCTTATCCGTTGACACATGATATGCCAATTTAAGCTCGTTCTCATCCGTAAGAGTAATCGTAACCTCTACCTTCTTGTTACCTGGGAAGCCCATATTTCCATCCGTATCTTCGATAGAGAATAATACGCTATTATCACCCTTAACCTCAGCATTCCATAATACCTTATGATAACCAAGGTCATCATGGCTATGTAAGTTATTGGTTCCATCGTTCATAGAAAGCTGGCACTTGACACCATCAACTGTAAAGCTTGCATTCGCAATACGGTTTGCGCTTGGTCCAATGGTAGAACCAAAGTAGCTGCCGTTATCAAAATATCCCTCTAATGTATCATATCCAAGTACAACATCATCCTTTTTGCCGTTCTTATCAGGAACGATTACATTCACAATATTTACACCATAATTGGTTACCGTTACCTGCATACCATTTTTGTTTTCCAAGGTATAAAGTGTTGCTTCCTTGCCATCTTTTGTATTTCCATAGCTCTTCATTGTTACTGACATTTCATTCACCATCCCTTTCTTAAATTCTGCGAATTTGTGCAAATCACAAATTTGCCGTATGCAAAATCTTCCGTCTACGGATTTTGCATACTCTCTCCTGTATTACAGTTCGATTCTACCCTCTAAGGCTCGAAGTAAGGTCATCTCATCAATACATTCCAAGTCTCCGCCTACCGGAACACCACTTGCGATTCGTGTTACCTTCACACCGGTTGGCTTGATAAGCTTGGAGATATACATTGCGGTTGTCTCACCCTCAAGGCTGGAATTCGTCGCAATAATTACCTCTTCAATATCTTCTTCAAGTCTTTTTACAAGTTCTTTGAGTTTTATATCTCCCGGCCCTATTCCCAGCATAGGAGAAATGGCACCATGCAATACATGATACACCCCCTCGAACTTATTTGTCTTCTCATATGCAGCCAAGTCTCGAACATTTTCGACCACCATAATGGTCTTATGGTCTCGCTTCTCATTTGCACAGATTGGACATATCTCCTTATCTGTTAAGGTATAGCAGCTCTGACAGTAATGTATATTCTTCCTTGCATCTACCATAACCTGTGCAAAACGTTCCACATGCTCCGGTGGCATATTGATGATATGCAATGCAAGCCGCTGTGCAGATTTGTTCCCAACGCCCGGAAGCTTAGCAAACTGCTCAATCAATTGATTAATATATCCACTATATAAGTCCATTAGAACGGAAATCCTCCGCCAAGACCACCTGTCATTTTGCCCATAAGCTCGTTATTTGCTTCCTCTGCAAGCTTTAATGCTTCGTTGGTTGCTGCAATAATCATATCCTGTAAGGTCTCGATATCATCCGGGTCTACTGCTTCTTCTGAAAGCTTAACATTCAGAATCTCCTTCTTACCGGATACAGTAACTTCAACAGCACCGCCGCCAGCCTTTGCTGTAAATTCCTTTGTCTCTAATTCCTTCTGTCCTTCCTCCATCTGACGTTGCATTCTCTGTGCCTGCTTCATCAGATTATTCATGTTACCAGGCATACCCATTCCACCTGGAAATCCTCCTCTTTTTGCCATTTTTTAATCCTCCTAAATTTACATTTTCTTGTAATCTATGCAATACATACATAGACCTGTTAAGCAATAGCTATTCTTCATCATATTCAATTTCCATGTTAATGACCTGTGAAAGGTCAACAAAGCTTTCTTCAAAACGATGTCCTTGTTCTACACGCTGAACACGTATTTTGACCTCTTTTTGAATATGATTGGATATCATATCCTCCACGCGTGACTGGTTATCAGGATTGCTCAGATAATCATATGGCAATCCATCATCAACAACCACAACCAAAGTATTGTCACCGCCAAGACTAAGCTTTGCATTCTTCAAATACACCTTTAGCGGCGGCGAAGCTTGTGCTACAATTCCAAACCAGTTACTGACTATCTCTTTTACTTCCTCTGGTATTGCCTTTGGCATTGGAATCTTTTCCTTTACAACAGTCTCTGTTGATTGTATCGCAACAGGAACGGTTTGGACAATCCCTTTTTCGATTTTTTCTTCCAAATCCTGAATTCTTGCTACCACAGCATCATTTGTTGTTTCCATAGCAGGCTTACAAAGCTTAATCAATGTCATTTCGATTAAAATTCTCTTCTGTGTTGCGTATTTTACCTGTCCGGAAAGTTCTGAAAAGATTCGGATATAACGCATAATCTTCTCTGCGTCCATGCTTTCTGCTTCTTCTCGGAGTCTTGCTAGATTATCGCTGGAAACATCAATCACATCCTCAATATCTGCATCTGATGTCTTAACCAGCAAAAGGTTTCGCAGATACCATGTTACATCTGTCACAAATTGCGACAGCTCACGTCCCTGCATAACGACCTGTTCCAAAAGAGAGATACATCCTGGAATATCATGCGCCGCAATCAACTCCAAAAGCTTGCTGAATACACCTGTATCAACTGCACCAAGCACATCAAGAACCTTGTCATAAGTAAGCTCTTCGCCAAAATGAAATGCGATACACTGGTCAAGAAGGCTTAACGCATCTCGCATGGAACCGTCTGCTGTTTTTGCAATATATTTTAACGCCTTTTCTTCCACCGCAACGTTCTCCTGCCGCATAAGGTCACGCAAGCGGTCTGCTATCGTTTCAATATTGATACGTTTAAAATCATATCTCTGACATCTGGACAAAATGGTAATCGGTATCTTATGCACCTCCGTTGTTGCCAGAATAAAAATAACATAAGAAGGGGGCTCCTCCAAGGTTTTTAAGAGCGCATTAAAGGCTCCTATCGAAAGCATATGCACCTCGTCGATGATATACACCTTGAACTTACCCTCTACTGGCGAATAGGACACTTCGTCAATAATCTCTCGAATATTATCGACACCATTATTCGATGCCGCGTCAATCTCAATAACATTCACACTTGCACCTGCCGCTATGGTCTGACAACTTCTGCACTTTCCACAAGGGCTTCCGTTTACCGGATTCTCACAATTAACCGACTTGGCAAATAGCTTAGCAATCGTGGTTTTACCGGTTCCTCTGGTTCCGGTAAATAAATACGCATGACCGATACGATCCGCCATAATCTGATTTCTTAATGTTGTTACGATATGATCCTGTCCTTTTACCTCTTCAAACTGGTCAGGACGGAACTTTCTGTACAATGCCGTGTACGACATAATTTACTCCTTCTTCACTTCCCTATATTATAATCGAGTAGGCATTAGCCTACTCGCCGTACCAAGCGCATGCAGCTTCGCTGCTAATTTCCTCATGCGCTTGTGTACATAAAAAAAGATAGCTTATAAATCGGGAAGACATGAAGCCTTCCCGATTCTGTAATCTATCCTGCATGTCAATTCTAATTTATTTCTGTCTTAATCTCCAAAGCTGATTCCTAACATCTTTGCTTCTTCAATGATAGATGAATCCGGGTCAACCATTTTCAGCTTACCAGCAACATCTTCTAACGGAACCTTTACTACTTCTCTATTTACATAGCCTACCATATAACCGTATTCACCCTTTAAGATAAGCTTAGCAGCTTCTGCGCCCAAACGGCTGGCAAACACTCTGTCATAGGAATCCGGGCTTCCACCTCTCTGTGTATGTCCAGGAACAGTAACACGAACCTCCATACCTGATTTCTTTTGAATCTGGTCAGCAATCTCATAGGAAACACTTGGATACTTGGAATTCTCCATAGCCTTCTTGTATTCCTTTTTGGAAAGCTTTGCCATATCCTTAGAAATAGCACCCTCTGCTACTGCAAGAATCGTAAACTTACTTCCACGAGCATTGCGCTTCTGAATAGCTTCAATTACCTTATCAATGTCATAAGGAATCTCAGGAATCAGAATAATATCTGCACCGCCTGCCATACCAGCATTCAATGTCAGAAATCCAACCTTATGTCCCATAACCTCTACAATGAACACTCGTCCATGTGAAGCTGCAGTGGTATGAATCTGGTCAATGCACTGTGTTGCAATATCTACTGCACTCTGGAAGCCAAAGGTCATATCAGTTCCCCAAAGGTCATTATCAATGGTCTTAGGTAATGTTACCACATTTAATCCCTCTTCTCTTAAGAGATTTGCAGTCTTGTGCGTTCCATTTCCACCAAGAACTACCAGACAATCCAAGTTCAGCTTATGATAATTATGCTTCATTGCTTCCACTTTATCAAGTCCATTTTCATCCGGGTCACGCATATTCTTAAACGGCATTCTAGAACTTCCAAGAATTGTTCCACCCTTAGTCAGAATTCCGGAAAAATCAGAAGCCTCTAATACTCTGTACTTTCCATAGATTAACCCCTTATAACCATCCAGAAAACCAAACAGCTCAACATCCTCTTTGGAATTGAGCAATCCTTTTGCCACACCTCGCATAGCTGCATTTAATGCCTGACAATCACCACCACTTGTTAACATACCGACTCTTATCATGGAAATTCCCTCCTTTGAAAATTATAAATATTATATATTATTTTCTTATTGTGAACAACTTTTATCCTTTTGATTATCACTTATCCGATTGTTCCATTTCTACGTTTCCTGCAAACTCACGAATACGCTTGTCTGCATTTCTCTTAGAATAACCAGCAAAAATTACCAGAACCAAATCCGAAATGCCATTATACACGAGACCGATTCCTATATAAATCATTGCCATTTCAAATGCCAGAAATGGATGCATGATGAGAAATACAGCCAATGCAAAAGTAATCAGTGTTGCAATTAAAGCAACCCACCATCTCTCTACCCCGGAATTTTTAATCTGAATCGTATAGCTAAGATCCTGAACTGCATGCATTAATAAAACAATACCAAGCACCGCAGGAATCAGTCCCAAGACAATCTCAGGCTTAGCACATATCCAGATACCAAGCAGTGCAAGAATGATGCCCATCATCATCTTAAATCTAACGGAAAGCTCTGCTCTGTTTCCCCTCAGATAAATCAACAGTTGTATTGCCCCCATTAGTATCAGTGCTCCACCTAGCATATAACACATAAGTGCTCCTGATAAATCTGGCCATGCAATCAGCACAATTCCCAATACCAAAGTGATTAATGATGAAACAGAATAATTCTTTTTAACATCTCTCCATACATGAATCATATGCTTCCTCCTTTTATTTTTTAAGAAAGTCTGTTTTTACATACAAACCATGACTTAATTATTATTTTACCACATATTGTCCCACAGTTCACGATTTTATGTGATAAAAGTCAGAAAAAATTTTATACATTTTTCATAGTTTTTATATTGCATTCTCTTTATATCTACAATATAATTTGATTAGTATTAGGAAAACATTACGAAATAGCACGAAAGACGAGGGATGAATTATGAAATCAAATACAGATGTGAATCTTGCCAAGAAAATCAGACAAATAAGAATTGATAATAATCTGACGCAGGAACAGGTAGCCAAGGCTTTAGATGCAACACCGGGCTATA
>JAFSGY010000014.1 GCA_017440575.1 Lachnospiraceae bacterium
AATAGTGCAGTCCAAACCAAAAAACAAAAAACTTCATAAACAACGTCATGGCGAAGCCCCCTTCGCTCTTTTGTCATGTCATTTTTCATTTCCTGCTTATTATACATCATATCTGACTTTTTGAGAACTTTCCTATAAAGTTAAAAAGTGCAAGCTCAGCAGCTTGCACTCAAAGAATTTACTTCGTAAATTCTTTATTAACTACCACTAAATTACAGCAATTTCCTATTATCTAAAAAAGTCTTTATCATAGCTTAAATGATAAAGACTTTAATGTATCTACATGATTAGCTTAACTCGTTAGTTGTTGAACCATTCTGATTTTCCTGCTGATGACCTGTTAAAGGACCATGATTGTTATCATTTCCACATAAGCAATCTCCAAAGATTCCTTCATACATTGCTGGGAATAATCCGTTTGCTGTTTCATTGATGTTAAGTTCTACAACTTCTGCTGCGTTCCACTTCTTCATTTTTGCTTCCTCCAATTAATACTTATATCCTCTTGAGATATTGATAGCATACACCTTTATGGGGTGATAGGCAACAAATCTAACAGAATTGATAGAATGTTTAAGATAACATTTTCATTATCTTTTTTTCATTTGCCTTTGAAAAATCACTTAATTGATAGGAACGTACTCTTGTCTTTACAATGA
Organism: Lachnospiraceae bacterium; assembly: GCA_017440575.1. Lineage (GTDB taxonomy): Bacteria > Bacillota > Clostridia > Lachnospirales > Lachnospiraceae > COE1. The sequence continues at coordinate 660 of JAFSGY010000014.1, forward strand.
TTGGAAATAAAAATCCGTTATTTGATAGCTTTGCACATCGATTAATAATTGTTTTATTTGTAACTCCAAGAAGTTTACTTACATCTATTGGCGTAAACTCGTACAGTCGTTTTTTTAATAAATACACTAAAAACTCTTTTTCCTTACCGTTCAGATGTGACAAACTATCTGCAAGACTATCTGTTTCTGATGTTTGAGATATCTCATATACTTTTCGCGAATACAACTCCATCATTCTCAAAAAATAATTCACCCATATTTCCGGATGTGGTGGATTATCTCTTCCTGAATAATACAAAGCAGGAAGTCCCATTTGTAACGAATCATAATATTCGTCTGAATCATATGCAAAGTATTCTTCCAATGAACCAATACCATTAAATCCATAACCGTAATAATCAAGAATATATCCTGACATTAATCTTGCTGTTCTACCATTTCCATCTTCAAATGGATGAATTGTGACTAATTGATAATGTACAACTGCAGCAATAATCAATGGATGGTCATCTGTAGTATTAACGTAATCCACTAACTCATCTAATAATTCGGGAATATCTATATATTCCGGCGGAATATAATCAGGAATACCGCTTTCAGAATCATATACAGCAAATAACATTCCGGGAGGCATTGGTCCTCTAAGTCCTATTTTTTCCTTCGATGCACCTTTTTCGACCAAAGCTTGTATTTCCAGAATCAATTTCTTTGAAAAAGGTTCTTTGTGCTTTAGTTTCTCTTCCAATACTTCAAGAGCAAGAAAATAATTACGCACTTCTTGTTCTGGTTTCAAAAAATGTCTGTGTTCATCTTTTTCAATTGCTTCATTTGCCTGAACTTCCGTAAGTGGATTTCCTTCAATCTTATTTGATGCATAGGAACTTTTTTTCTTTGAATTCTTTCTCAACTTATTCCTGGTAACTGCTGGTAATTCGATGGTACTAAGTGAAAATCGATTTTCATCTATAATGGAAATTCTCTTTAATATTTCGTTTGTAAGTGTAACTTTTATCATTCTGTCACCTCCACATACTATGCTAATAGTATAACGATTCCACTGATTTTTTTCCATTATTTTTTCACTATTTTTTCACTATTTTTCACAAATTATTCTACCAGATAGTACCTCTATTTCCTTCTCCTATTCGCTACCAATGCAGCAAACATAGCAAAGATACCACTAAAACCAACGGGTAATGCTCCTGTTGCCACATCTCCGGTTTTGGGCACATCATCCAATGGAACCGGCTGCTCCGGAATATCAATCAATGGTGTTGGTTCATCCGGGATATCTGTCAATGGTGTTGGTTCCTCTGGAATACTTGTTAACGGTGTTGGCTCTTCTGGGATATTCGTTACTGAAGCTGATGTCGGTTCTGGATTCGGTTCTGGTGTTGGCTCTGGTTCTGGCGTTGGTTCTGGATCCGGCATTGACTCTGGTTCTGACGTTGGTTCTGGATCTGGCGTCGCTGCTGCAATACACAGATATCCATCTAAGTGATAATATCCACCCTCATACTTAAAAGTATATCCCTTAAAATATGTGCTTCCTTCCGTTGTCATCCATTCTGGATACTCCTGATTCTCTGCTGTCTTTACAAAACATCTCGCCGGATCAATCTGCTGTGTTTCTACATTAAATGCCCAATAAATCTCTGGCATTGTAGCATCTTGCTTTTCACCACTTACAGCCACTCCCAAACCATGGCGTAAGTATTTAATCAAATTACCATTTTCATCCTTACGGTCATGCATTGAATCTACATAAGCACGAAATACTTCATATGGAACTGTAACACCTTGTGGACCTGCTGTTACTTCGACAAATTCTTTTTTATCCTGCGACTCAACACTGCTGTCTGTCTCATCAAATCCTTGTCCATTTCCATATCCGATATCTGTATCACTATCTAACGATAACTGCCCATAGACTCTTGTTGTTATTTCTTCTTTATTTGCCTTAAGCAATGCATTGGCCCAATTAACATAGCTTTGTGTCTCATACTTTTGCTGTTGTATCTCGCTTAAATCATTCTTTGCATTCTCTAATGCCTTTACTTTCTTTTCCAATTCTTTCTTAAAAGAAGTCAAGTCCGGCTTTGTTATTAACGCTTCCACTAAAAGCTCCTGCAATTCATTTTTTGCATCCTGATACTTCTCAGCTGCCTGATTTTCTGCTAATTCTGTTACCTTCTCAACAGTCTCCTTTGCTTCTCCTACTGCAATCTGTGCTACTTCGCTTGCCTGTTTACTCGCTTCTACTGTCGCTTTCGCATCTTGCACTGCTTCAAACTGTTGTTGTATATTACTCTCCTGCAATTCATCCTGCTTATCCTGAGTCAGTTCTTGTTTCTCATACTCTGGTATTTCACCATTATATTCCATCAAGTCATAACCATATTCTTTTGCATAAGCATTATACTTCTTTACTTCCTCTATGAACTTATTTTCTGCTTTGGTGTATGCTTGTCCTGCCTGCCAAGCTGCATAATATACGTTAGATGCCGCTTGTTTTGCTGCTTTGACATATTGTTCTACTTCTTCTGAACTGGCATCCTGTTCTAAAGCATACTCTAGTTCTTTTTTTACTTTTTCTGTAATAGTAGTTTGCTTTTCCACATAATCCTGCATGGTTACATTCTGTACTGTTCCATCTGCATCTTTCTTTGTACCTACAATAAGTTTGTACTCTTCTTCACCATTCTCTGTCTCTACTACAAGCACTGTATCAGAAACCTGCACTTCTAGTTCATCTATCTCTTCCTGAATTTGCTCTATCGTGTTATCCTGTTGTCCTATATCTTCTGTACTATTGTTTTGAATGTCTACACTTACCACAACATCATTACCTATATTGCTTTCTACATTATCTATTATTTCCTCACTGAACCCCTGCATTTCAGAATCGATATTGTCCTCACTGATATCTTTTGCTTCTGAATCTTCATCGCCTTCCGCAATATCTTCCATTTCAAAGTCTACATCATTCTCTTTTTTTTCTTCTGAGCTTGCACCTGCTTCTACTATTTGCTCTACTTCATCCTTTTCCTCGTTTTCATTATCATACTCTATGATAGTCGCAAATTCCTCTGTCTCTTCCTCCTCAGCCAATACCGGCAATGCAACAGATGTAACTACCATAAACGCCATTGCTAATGAAATAGCACTTTTTACAATACCCTTTAGTACCTTTCTCTTCATATAACCCCTACCTTTACATAAAATTAAATATTTATACCCAAATACAGTATATATTGAATAATTTATATATTTCAATCATTTTCGAATAATAATACAAATTTTATGTAAACTTCACAAAAATAGCAGGAAATATTTATATAATAGAATAGTAGATTAGTCTTATCTTTGTAACATATGATAGCTTATCCCAATTAATAAATCTAACAAAAATGTTAGATTTATTAATTGTTTTACATAATATGGTATCATTGTTTTATATTTTACTAAAAGCTAAAAATAAAATGAAACAATGGAAAGAACCATTATCAGTGAGTCTTGATTTCACTAAAACAGAGACCGAAATTGAAAAGGATTTTTCAGGTAACAAATAATGCATATCTACAAAACTCAAGGCTATGTAAGTTATTGAGATTTAGATCATTTATCATATAAAAAACGACTAGTTAGGTTTTTCCTGTAACTAGTCGTTTCACTCCGTATTTTAGTTCTATTACAATTCAATATTACCTTTTGTAAATAAATCCTTCTAGCAATTTTTAATTCACTTTTAAATATTTTCTTACATTCTGTTCTTTAAGCAAATTATATACCATCGGAACATGCCTTGCTAACCAATGAGATTTATTCCTGCTACCATATTTGTCATAAAGTTTCGCAAAGGCTTTCATACTCTCGATGTTAACATATTCACTTGAAATTCCATTCAATTTTCTTTCCATTCTTGTGGTCAGTATATAGCTCATAACATATTCATTATATTTCTGAGAAAAGTCTTTACCCTCATGTCTTGAAAAAAATTCTATATTATGCTCCATTGCTTCTATATGTTCTAAGAAAATACTTGGATTACTATGCATTATACTATTTTGCCGCATCCTATAATAGTATAGCTTATCTGCTATTACAGCACGTTTTGAAAGATATCTGCTCATTTCAGCACAAAACATAACATCTTCCAACCGTTTTCCTTTTTGAAATCGTATATTATCCAAAAAGTTTCTCTTATACAGTGATCTCCACACATAATGCATAAAATTATAATCAGTAAAATTATTCAGATATTGCTCGCGATTTTCCACTTTAACAAAAGTGTATCCATTTTGATTAAGAACTGTATCCTCAACCATCTCACCATCAATATAAGATGTATAACTACAGCTAGCCATATCCGCTTTATTATCCTCTAACGCACATAATAGATATTCATACATTTTAGGATGAATAAAATCATCCGAGTCTACGAATCCAATATACTTCCCCTGAGCTATATCCAAGCCTGTATTTCTAGCATCAGATAGGCCTCCATTCTCCTTATGTATCACTCTAATTCTTGAGTCTTTCTTTCCCCATTCATCGCATATTTCTCCACTCCTATCCGTTGAACCATCATTTATTAATATTATCTCTAAATCAGCATATGACTGATTTACCACACTATGGATACATTGAGACAAATACGATTCAACATTATATACAGGAATAATTACACTTATTTTATCCATATCCTTCTATGCAGTTATTCACTAACTACATATCTCCTTCCCAGTAACTCCACTATTTTCTCATATACACGTTCTGAATTATTTTGATCATGATATGCAAAAAACTTATCGATTCTTTCCACATATTCAGACTTTATCGCACACTTTGCTTCAACATAAGAAATAATCAATTCTCTAAGCTCATCATGTTTCTCCACGACTTCACCGAAACCATCTCGTCTATAATCAAAATATCCTTTTGTACAATTATGCTTACCTTGCCAAAACACATCTTCGTCAAACTGATAGTATATAACAGGTTTTCTTAATATAGCAAAATCAAATGCTATAGATGAATAGTCTGTTACCAATAAATCACTTTGTGCAAAAATTTCCGTATAGCTTGTATCCCATACCTCTACTTTTTCATTCATAACAAAAACGTCTTTATATCTTCCCATTTCCGGATGCAATTTAAAACATAACTTATATCCATAATTTTCCAATATGTCTATTAATTCCGAGTCATTCAATAACGTATTATATATTTTAAAGTACAAGCTCTCTTTAAACATATCTATATCCATATCTAGTAAATACTTACGCCATGTTAAAGATATTGTTATTTTCTTACTAGGCTTACTATATAATAGATCATGTCTCGGTAATCCTGTTAGCCAAACTTTTTTTTCCTGAATAATATATGATTCTCCTTCAAATGATTTTTTCTCATCAGCTGATGATGTAATCATATAAAAATTGTTATGGCATACTTCATTTAAAAAACTTGATAAATCTGTTCCCGCTACCCCATGCTGTAAAAAAATCTGATAGGTTTCCTCATGATTTTCCATATGTAAGGTCTGTGAACTGATATGTGCGTCTACAACACATAACATAAATTTATAAAGAAGCGAGCCATAATCTACTACTTTTCCTATAGAACATATTCTGTCATAATCTTTAGAGGCTTTTGAAATAGCAAAATAGGATTTTACCGGTTTATTCTGAATATACTTGAAAAAAGCCTCCCCATTATCACCTGCAAACATTTCTCTGTCACTTACCAACCATACATTCTTTCCCCAAAAAAGACGTCCTATTTTTCTAATTATCAAAAACAACTGTTTTTTTAACTTTATTTTAACTGTCATACTCCCTATCCTTTCAGATGCCTATTTTGTTACTTTTTAACCACACTCATAGAAACTGTGTCTTTCATATCAAAAAGACTAATATTTAATTCCAAATCCCCTTGCATTAAGTATACTCCATACTGTTCCAAGGTAAGTGACCGTGTAGGACTATTCATAGATACCCGCATAAATGAAGCATTTTTCGGAACTTCTGCCATATACTCTGTACTTTGCAATTCTTTTCCACTAATATAATTCCCAGCAGCATCATAAAATACCACTCGCTGTAGCCATATATCAGAAGCTTCATTTCTCCTTTTCAAATATAACAAACATTTTTTTCCAGCAGGAATTGGTATTGAACCGCCTAGATAATTTGTTGTTAATGTTCCCCAATACTTCTCTTCGATAGCCCCCGTCTTCAAATTTGGCATTCTTAATACGAATTGTGTCAGTTGGTTCAACACAATATCACCTTGTGTCTGATATGCAATACCATTTGCCCCATCCATCAGTGCCTGAATCATCGTTGTATTTGATTTTGCATAGTCTCTTCTATCAATAATGGCATAATTAGACCCATTATCCCACCAGATACATTTGATACCATGTGCCGCTGCTCTGGCAACAAAATTCGATGCCTGTATACTTCTGAATTCTGGTAATGGATATGAATTCGCAGTTCCGCATTCACCAATCACTAACGGTGCACCAATTCTCATAGAAAAGTTCTCTAAATTCTCATATGTCGGTTCAATATTCTGCTGAAAAACTTTTGTATACATATGTACTTGTACTACAATTCGATTTTCAGCACTGTCTATTGGCATTCTAAATGCACTTAATATATCTGTACCTGTGCCATCCAGCAATGTCGGCACCATAAGAATACGCTTTTCATTGTTTCCCCCCGTGATTCTTACCGTATCAATAAATGTCTGATTCATCAGATTCATCTGCTCTGCTGACAAATCACTATAATTCCAGCTTTTTTCAATATTATCAACCTCATTAAATGATTCAAATATCAGATGTTCATCATAATCTTTAAAATATAATGCTACATCTGTCCAAAGGCTATTAACATCTGCCAGAATCTTTTGCATATTTTCATCAGTTGTCCCAGCATAAAAAATCGGCTGATCATGGTGGGAATTCAGAATGACATACATGTCATTTACGATTGCATAATCAACCACTTCTTTCACTCTTTCAAGCCATTGCGCTCCAACATGCAATTTACCATTCTCATCGACCCCTGTATTATAATACCAACTAACCGGAATACGAATCGTGTTAAATCCACATGATGCAACATAATCTATTAAATCCTTTGTTACATACGGATTTCCCCAATTCATCTCCTGCTTTAGATTAGCATCAAAACCACGACTTTTCTTATCACTTTTCGAATCAAAGGAATTACCAAGATTCCAACCAACATTCATTTTTTCGATAAAATCCTCTGCACTCAGTTCATCCATCTTATCTTTTATATAGTAACTAATATATGGTTTTAAACCAAATTCAGAATAGCCTGCTATCAATGCCTTATATTCATCGTAAGTAAAACTTGTTCTCTTGTCATTAGTATACACAGATATTGCTATTTTTTCAGTATTGTCTTTTTTCTTCCATTTTTGGCCGCTATGTAAATCACTATTAGCAATCACTTTTCCATTGGCATCCATCTCAATAATATTCATTTTGAGGTATCCACCCGGAAGTCTGACCACATATTGACTGCTGTTTACTATGCAATAAGCGTTGAAAGCTATTTGATTCGTGTCGAATACATATTCTCCGGTTTGATATGAAAATAACCCTCGATTCCAATTATCAACTTTAGAAAAATTTGCATTTTCTATATTAACTGTATTCACTTCCACTTTGGGTACTTTATCAGAATCTGTAAATTCAATCTGTAAACCATTTTCAAGTAGCTGTAAAAAATCTACTCCCCATTTTGTACTGCTTACTGTTATGTTTATATATGTTGTATTACTTTGAGGAGTAAATTTAGATCCATTTCTAAGCTTATCCGTATGTTTAACCCACCTACCATTACTATCGTATTCCGAAATAGTAATCTCTATTTGGGAGCTATTAATATAAATATAATAGGAAGGTTTCGTTACCTGATAGAAATATGCTGAACAAAACCCACTTCCTTCTTCATAACTTCCGCCCCAGCTCTTGTACCATCCTTTTTTATAGTTTTGCGGATTACAAAGATTTTCCTTTGTCAATTCTAAAGACTGTATTGGTGCAGCCTTTATCTCTAAGCTGCATTCAAAACACACTACGCTTATTAACCATACAGTAAATAGTATAATAATACCCTTTATTAATCGTGTTCTCAAAGCTGTCTCCCTTTTCATTCTAGCCTATTTTGCATTGTCTTTAATTACCGTTTTCAATTCACAAAAACATTCCATTTTTTGATAAATACAATCTTTATTTTCAAATGCAATTCCACTTTTTATCAATTCTTCTGCTTCTATTAATGTATTTGCATACCAAATATACTTGCACTGACTAAAGGTTTCAAACGTTGCCTTAACTTTATGATGATTATTTCCAAGTACAACACATGGCGTCCCTGTAATAATAGAAAAAATCATTCCATGTAATCGATCTGTCACTACAAGCTTATGTTTTGCAAAATGTCTCCATTTCTGCTCTAATATCATTTCACGCTCATTCGGACTTATATCTCTTCCCATACAAGTATCTGAAATGCTTAATTGTTCCGTAAGACCTTCGCATATCAATTGTAATCGTTTCTTATCTTCCATTTTCAAGGCACTTTCGCCATCTGAGCGCAGACATAACAAAATACCTTCTCGCTTTTCTGTTTCCAACATAGTCTTATCGAGGTATGAAACAATATCATTCATTCTAATAATATTAGCTTGAAATGTTTCTTTTAACTTTTCATAGGAATAGGCATCTCTTGCACAGATTGTTAGATTCCGACATTTATTATATATATCCTGGCATTTCTTTTTAGCTGTCTTACCTTCTTCATCATCAGAAAAATAAATTGTTTGTGGAAAAACAATAATCTTTTGATTTTGAAAATTAGACATTATTTTCATTCGAAAAGCATCTGCGAAAGGATATAAGTTTCCCAAATTACCCCCACCTTGACAAAAAATAATATCATTTTCTCCAATCTCATTCTTTAATTGATATACAGCATCCACCGTATCCCATCCATCAATAACATATAATTGATATTTGGGATTCTTTTCTACAAAATCTTCCAGAAAAACTTTTTGTGCATAAGCAATCGCATGATCTCCCATATTATCAAAGCATGGCAATTCAAACAGAATTAACCTGATTTCCTTTTCTTCATCTAACTTAAAATCATATTTTTTCTGTACTCCGATTCCATATCTTCTTATTGCACCTTTGGTCTTTTTTATTACTCCATTTATCTTTTTTGCATGCTTTTTCGTAGCAAAGTATCCTCTTATTACCGCTTCTGAGCTAATATATACTTGATATATTTTTTTATTTTTATTAGATAAATATGGATTATCTAATATCTTTTTCTCTAAACTCTTGAGTATATCTACGACCCATTCTCTATTTTCTATCTTCTGAAGCTTTATTCCAAAATGTATATAGTCATATAAATAAGGAACCATCTCTGCCAAACACAAATCAGCTAAGTATTCTTCTCCATTTTTTACAAAAAAGTCATATCTTTCCTTTTTAGATACTGCTATCTGATAACAGTTTTTATGCCACTTTTCATCCGTCTGTCTTCCTGAAATGCTATCCTCTCTAATCTGATAGTAATATAAATATTCCGGAATTCTGCATAACCTATCTGCCTTATAGAATAATAAATACGTAGTCGCTATGTCCTCATAATTACGACCTTCCGGATATCGTACCCCTTCAAAGAGCTCTGCTTTATACAACTTATCCCATGCATAGTTCTTCATTCCTTTATCCTGCACAAGAATCGATAAGGCTTCTCCTCTATCAAATATCTCTTCTTCGTCAATGATATAATCTTCGATCATCAATTTATCTACTCGTTCTGTATAATGACAACAAATTGATATCTGTGCTTCATTACGTTTACAGGCTTCATAGAGCTTTTCAAACATCTTCGGATGAATATAGTCATCACTGTCAACAAACCCTATATATGCACCTGAAGCAACATCTAATGCAGCATTTCTTGCACTGGATAATCCCCCATTCTTCTTATGAATAACTTTTACTCTTTCATCCTTAGTCGCATACTCGTCACACATCTCTCCACTACGGTCTGTTGCCCCGTCATCGACTAGAATAATCTCCAGATTCTGGTATGTTTGAGTCAATATGGAATCTATACAACGTTCTAAATAAGCTTCTACATTATATACAGGTACAATAACCGAAATACACTCTCGCCCGTCTCTCATGAACCTTTTTCCTCTTTACTTCTTTCCTATTATACTTTTTGCTTTCTTAATAATGATTTGGAATCCTTCTGTTCGACAGTATGCTATCATAAATATCACAACCGCCAAAATCCCCGTAATCAACATCTTCAGTATTATCATACTCCAACTATCTACCTTCAATTTCGACGTAATAGCTGTTATCAGGGCTATAGAACCGCCAACTAACAATACATTTACTAATATTGATTTGTAATATCCTGCCGCACTACTGTTAAAATATTCTTTAAACAATAATTTAGGTTCATACCAGAAGTAAGTACTTACTCTGGCAATTGCTGATGCGAAGATAATTCCGGCTACCCCCATAATATTTCCTAAAACAATAGACAGTACTACATTTAATATCGCTGCAATCAACATAACATATTTTGTCTTCATATATAATCCAGTCGCATCACGATATATCCAAAGAGGTTGCAAAACACATGAAAAATATGTATTTAATGTAATCGCTATAACTGTAAGCGATGACAGCGCAAATTCTTTACTAAACCATACTGTAATAACATCATTCGCCATCACACCAAATCCAGTTGTAATAATTCCGCAAAAGATAAAGCTGGCTGACTGCATAGCTTGAAATATCTGTAATCGTTTTTCTGGCTTATCCTTTGCTATTACATTACCAATACTTGCTGTTAAGGCTGAAAACACTATCTGTTCTACTAACAATAGCTTATTACTAAGCATTAAGTAATTAGAATACAATCCAACCATTGCCGTTCCTACAATTACGGAAATAATAATATTATCCGTTGCAGAAAATAGTGTAGTACTTAACTTGTATAAAAAAACAGACTTCATATTACTGAATATACTCTGTTCAACCTCTTTATCCACTTTACCGATTTTATTCTTATCCATAATGTATGGATAATCCTGCTCTGTTTTCTTGGAAGCCACAAAATTATTTAACAGCTGTGTTGACAATCCGATTGCAAGATAAGCAATATAATTTTCCGCAACAATCAAAATCACAATCTGGGCAACTGTTTTTAACGTAGTTGTCCACATACGTATTCTTACAAGCTTGTAGTCCTTTTGATCTGCCGTCATCAATGTCGTTTTATATACAAATAAATATGACAGCACAACATTGGCAAGTGAAAACAAATAATATATCTCTAAATTCGGAATCTCCTGTTCAGTCTTCACTAAATAGCGTAAAAACGGTACACATGCTAATCCACACACAGTTACTACAATCGCTATAACATTATAAACTCGCTTATAAAAATGAATAAGCGAAGCAATTCTATATTCATCATGCTCCGCAAGTGGTTTATAAAAACTATAAGCCATTGCTGTCCCAAAGCCTAAATCGGCCATGGCCAGCAATGACAAAACATCTGTAAAAATGCCATTTAAGCCCAGATACTCCGTTCCCAATGTCTGTACGAATACAGTTCTTGAAACAAAGCTTAAAACGAGAGTTAACGCCTGATATAAAAAACCTGTAATCATATTTTGTGCCGACTTTTTCGCGCGTCCTTCACCCATTCTATTCTTTCTCTCCCTTATTTTGCAAAATCTAAATTTAATTCATTGTAAATTGCTGTCATAATCTGATATCTCTTATCATCTCCCAAAACCTTAGTTCGCTCTAGAGATTCCTTATTTGAAATACCATGAATTCCTCTGCAAACCCATGCAACAGGCAATAACCAACTGTTTTTTTCAAGCCATGGATAGTATTCCTTCATATACTCCAACGCTGGAAAATAATATTTATATTTCTTATTTCCTATACTTTCCTGCCTATTTCTATTCTGCTTAGCAACTTGTGCCCATACTCCATTTTCACATTTCCCATATATGCCACAATTAAGCATATAATGAAATAACTGATTGTAAAATTCTGTGCTTTGTTCCTTTTTTAGCCATATATTTGCAAGCCTTACTACATGATATTCAAAATCTGACAGACCACATTTTTTCAGTTCTTTATCAATGATTTCTCTGTTCATTTCATCCTGACATTTATCTAAATATACATAAATATCTACCAGATTTCGAATTCCACAACCATTTTCATAGAAGTGCTTCGCCATATGTGAAATCATATATACATAAAAATCCTCCTTTGAAAACTCATATGTATACTTACACCCTTCTTTCAAAATTGCTCTAAACTGATCCTTATAATATAAATACTGTTCTCTGTCTACTGTCTGCTCATACAATGACCAATGCATTTCACATATTAAAAATGGACTTTTCCGAAATATCACGTGATGCTTAATAGCCTGTACTTTATCGAATCCCTTCTGTTGCATAATATTCTCTGCTTCTGTGAAGTCCGTTTCATATATCATAATATCCACATCGCTCATTTCACGCATTTCAGGTCTTGGATAAATAAACTTCATCACAGAGCCTTTTAATACCTGATTACGTATTCCAGCTCTTTCAAATGCTTCTTGTAACTCCTTGGCAGCCTGTACCTGTGCCAAAGTTTTCATTGTACTTCTAATGAGATATGGTTTTATTCGTGCTATAACCTCTCCCGGAAGATCTAGCTTTATTAAAGCAGCTAAAATAATATATTGCATCTGACTTTCATTAGCTATTCTTACAAGTTCTTCTATATCTATTCCTTCCGGAATTGATTCTGGCGTTCTATTCTCAAACTGCGATAATATCAGTTCTGCCAAATAATCCATAATCTTAGGTTTCCATTCAAAATGGTCGAACAGAGTGTTGCTCTTATTCTTCTGTTCTTTCATTTTCATCTATTATTCCTTCCGACTCTTCTAACGAATTTATCCGTACTTCTGGTGTATACTCTTCCCACATATCAATTACTTCATCAATATTTTCTGTATAATACAATATATATTCTGGTCGTTCCGCATAAAACTCCAAAATCACATTCTTACTTAATTCATAAAAGTTTGATGATGGATAACCATAAAAGCGTTCGTAACTGCTTGTCGCCATCTTTTCAATAGAATCAGCAATCTCTTCAAGCGTAGTTTCTACTACATCATAAGCAAACACTTCCTCTGCCATCTTGTTCATTGTGTTTTGAAGCTGAGCCTTAAATTCATCATTTCTGATTAGCGAACGAATTAACATATCTTCTCTGACTTCCTGCATTAAATATGTATTAATACTGCTGGTTGCCATGCCTTTCGCACTAGATGTATTCATGGAGTTATCAAGCTTACCCACAATCCATCTCCATCTACCATCTGCATATTCATTTTCACCAACTGTTGCAGTTTTCCATGCATAAGTTTCATCTATACCATAATCTGCATTCGAAATGAACATATTTACACAGAAATAATCCAAATAGCTTTGAATATCCATCATACTTTTTAATTGCTCATAGTTCGTATCAAGGCTCATATCTCTTGTTGATGCAAACTGCAATAATTGAGTATAGGAATCTCTATATCCATACTCCTCTACCACTTCATCCTTAGCTACAATCACATGTTCATCCGTAATTCCATAATGACGTGAAAAATATAATTCATCCATTGGTGCTCGTAACGTATATCCTCCCCAATATTCCCCATTAATAAATAACGTACAAGGAATCATATCAACATATCCTACAGCAGTATTCTTAATAAGTTCATTCACCAGATACTCTCTAGCCTTACTATCATTATCACGCTTATTCGCTTGAATCTTTAGGCTATTACTTACATCATCAAAATAGCGATACAAGGTCGAGCCCTTCCATGCCCCATTTTCTATACCAATGGCTTGAAAACCTTTCTGTGGTGTACTCATACTATAATCTCGTAACATAGATAAATTAATTTTTCCAGCATAGCTCTTATCTTTATTATTTTCGAAAAATTCTATATGTGCATCCTTTTCCCAATTCATAAGATAATTCGCATTAAATGTATCCCCTATTCCTAATGCTAAATCTTCCTCGTAATACTTACCTTGGATGTACATACCTTCAAAATAATCAAACAAATTATCTGGATCTGTCGTTAAAGAAATAACCGGCAGATTTATCATATTACTATTATTTCCAATCCCTATAAAATAAGATTCTGTGCACTCCTCTACAACTTCTCCTTTTGCATTCACGGCAATTGCTCTCACTACGGTTCCCATCGATATTCTAGAAGGTTTATAACCATTATTTACAATTCCCGCATATGTATAATTAGAACCACTACGATTTTCAATCCTAATTGTATTCTCATATTTTTGTGATTCAGTTGTTGGATCCGAACCATCTAATGTATAATAAACTTCTGTTCCTTTTGGAACATTCATTTCAAGTGAAATGGCTCCTGCATAAAATCCACCTGGCACAGAAAACGTTAATGCATCTTTGGGAATTACACTATCCTTTACATTAATCTCATCTTTTGAAGGCTCAAGATAAGACACCTGCAAGGAACCACTTTCTGAATAGCCATAGCTTTCTCCACTTAATAATTGTGGCACTATCATGGTACTTACTTGATTATCATCCTTATCTCTTAAAGAAAATACATTATTTCGCTCTGTACCCAATGTAGACTCTGTTTCAAAAACATATACACTTTCAGACTCTATACTTGCATCTGCAGGAATTTCGCCAACTTTTTCTCCATTAATATATAGACTCATTCCTCCAAGATTAATTTGCATATTACCAGCGTTATATAGTTCAATCCAGCCTTCCTGATTTACTTCATTTATTACAATTCGTGATAAATCCTCTTTCTTATTCAGATTTTCCGAAGTAATTTCTCCACTCTGCTCTATACTTGTCTGAATCTCATTAAGCTGCTGTTGCTCTATCTGCTCGGCCTCTTTTGATTTTTGCAAGATAAAAAATAAAGCCAACAATGCTACCAGACACAACACAATAATTACTATATCCTTAACTGAAAAACTTTTTCTTCCTTGACCTCTCTCCATATTTCTTTATCCTCTCTCATTTACTCTTACTTTTTTCAAAAAAATAAGAACACATGACAAAATACCACCTATAACACCACCGATTACATTTGTCACAAAATCCGCTACTTCAAAGTATCCTCTTCCTGTTAATAACTGAGTTATCTCTATTACAAAGCTCGTCAAAAAGCAGTAGCAGGTAACCATAACCATTCTATGAAGTACACTATCCTTACATCTATAGAGTCCCCATAATAGTCCCCATGGAACAAAGAACAATACATTCAGCAACGAATAGAAAAACTGTTGCTTACTATATATTCCACTTGATGAAAAACCAAAATCCAAAGATGTATACATAATCGTCCTACTTCCAGCCGCGCGCCTCAGCAATGTAATTTGTGCTCCAAAGCATACATATCCTACGATCAAAAAATACCAGATTTCTTTTTTCCACGAATAAGCTTTTCCTGTAATTCTTGACGAAATCATAAAAATTAAATGAACAATAATAATCCCAATCAGCCACGTAATTAGTAATTCCTGATATGAAATTCCTCTGCTCTGTTGACGTATATATGTAATAATATACGAGAAAAACTCACTCGCACTCATAGTATCTCCTATAGCTCCGGTAATTCCGTATGATTCTTCTGCGCCAGATAATAAGGATAGAACGGAATATCCTTCTTCATTTCCTTATATCTTCTCTTTCTTACTATAATCTGCACAATATCAAATAACTTCTGATTTTTATGTATTAACGCTTTGATTCTTCCCTTTAATGTCTTGGATGTATCTGCCTTCATTCTCCATTCTCCGGCACATAGATGTACTGCATAATGCTTACCTGTGAGTGTGCCGATTTCGAAATACTCTTTCGGGAAAATAACAAAATCCTTCATATCCTGAAACTTATTATTCAAAATAAACTGAGGGTAATTTTTCAAAATATGATAGGTATAATAATAGTTACTTGTTGCATATCCATCTACAATCAGCTTATCATTCTTCCATTCAAATACTTTACCACTTGCATTCTTTCCAAATTCTGTCTTATCATACATATCCATCAATGCTTTAATTAATGAATTCCCTTTCTGTGCACCAATAATCGCAGAACCTACAGAACAGTCAAAAATAAAATTAATAAATGCAGGATATTTTAATAGACTATCAAAAGATTTACATACCTTTACATCCGTATCCAGATAGATTCCACCATATTCGTAGACTGCCTTCAATCTATAATAGTCTCCAATAAATCCTAACTGCTTCTCTGCATACGTTCTTCTTACAAACTCATTCTCATCAAAGCTACAGTTCGATTCATCCCATCTGATTACCTGATATCCTTCTAACTTTGACCATGAGTCTATACAATCCTGTAAGTCCTTTGGAATCGGCTTCCCTCCAAACCAACAATAATGTATAATCTTAGGTATTTTATTTTCTGTTACATTCTGCAATTCACTCATTCTCTTCTCCTAATACTTACCCTGCTTAATCACTACGTCATAGAAATTTCCATCCACTGCAAGCTTTTCCTCTTCAAATCTTGTACTTAGCTTATGAAATCCTGTAGACTGTTTTAACAATTTATACTTATCCTCATGATACTCATCATATATATATGTAGCCAATACATGTGCATCTACCTGACTGACAATTGGCATCTTTTCATATTCTTCCTTATAATGCTCTATTGCCATTGTCAGGAAAAGATGTGTTATGAAATAATCAATTGCCCTATCCCTGTCTCTCCAATAGCTATAAAGCAACTCTCTTAACAAACAAAGAATATTATTATTGGTACAACTATGGATAAACCAATTGTTCAAAGTCATTATCTCCGGATTAAAACCAAAATAGTAGAAGCTGTACATAAACAATGGTTCTTTATCATAAAACTCTACTGCTGATGCATCTGTACACAATACCGTCGCATCTATCCAATATCCACCATACTTTATCAGCAATTCTAATCGCACTAAATCTGTAAAATGTGCATTTCCAATAATGCCCTTTTTCCACTTATCCAATATATAGTCCGGCATCTCTACATAGTCTGTAATATTATTTTCATCTAGCAAAACAATCCTTTTATCCGGGATATTTTTCTGAATAGACTCTAAACATCTCTTTACCAGAAGGGGCGCATGTTCAAATCCCTGTAACCAACACATCCAAATAGTATCTGAATGGTTTTCTTTTTCTTTCTGTTCCCATACAGGATTTGCAACACACTTTGTGAAATACTTCTTTTTTAGCATCTTATAATATAGCATTCTATGTTTTTGCGCTATCATGACATTATATAAAAAAGCTAACGTTTCATCTTTATACTTCGTTTTCATCATAACGTTATCGTATATCGATCCTAATAACATACGATCTTCTATCTTATACTTTATTGCTTCAAGCGAAAACTTACCCATTTTTTCTTTGTACCCATCCTAACATATAGTAAAAGAGGCATATTGTTTTGCACATACGCTTCTGAATCAGCATTCGTATAATTTTCTTTCTGCCTTTTAGCTCTGCATTCTTTATCGCACTCTGTAACTTATCAGAATCAACAATTTTCTGTATCAACGCATACTTCTGCTGATTATTTAATTGTTCTCTACAGCTGATTTGCTTTAAATGTGTATACACATGTGTAACATATAATAAATCAAATCTCTTAATCTGCTCCGCGTTATCCTCATATTTACTACAATATTCCATAGCATTATCATGGAACTGTGTGACACACTCAAAAAAAGTATCATAGAACCTTGTAATCAAGCTTCCTGATGACCTAACAAAGTACTTATAATATAACTTATTATTTACAACCACCTTCTGAGCGATATTTAATAAAGATGCTGCAAATATAATATCCTCATAAATAGGATATCTCTTATCAAACCATAAATTGTTCCTCTCCAACAATTCTTTACGAATCATTTTATTCCAAGGCGCATTAAATACTTCATGCTCAATCGTATGTACTAAAAAATCATGAAAATATTCTTCGGCATTTCCTACAAACGAACTCCTTAATTCATTTGGTATCAGTTCCTGCTTATCCACATCGTAATACCAAAAGCCAAACATAACCACATCTGCCTGATTAGCCTCTGCCAGCTTCACATTATCTTCAATTACCGTTGGCTCTACTGCATCATCTACATCAAAAAACCAGACATATTTTCCTGTAGCATTACGTATACCCAGATTTCGTGCAGAACTTAATCCTCCATTTTCCTGATGGCATACCTTAATTCTATCATCTTCTTTTGCATAATCATCACACATTTGGCCTGAACAGTCTTTACTTCCATCATCAACAAGAATTATTTCAATATTCTCATATGTTTGTTTTTTCATGCATTTCATACAATCATCTATGTATTTTTCACCATTATACACAGGTATAATAATGCTTACCTTTGGTTCCATCTGATACTCCTCGTTTTCAATACAATTACATCCATCTTGAAGATGCCTTTTTTATATATTTCGATGCTTTCTTTGGTGTTACCTCACTAGATTTATCCTTTCTCTCCAGACAAAGTAAAATAGCAATCAATATATATAGATACTTTAATGTCTGCAAAGAATCAACCCACAATAAATTAATCAAATAACAAATACTTCCTATCAATAATATCTTATAAACTGCATCCTTTCTTTTCATACACTTTTTTATCATATTAAATAGATAAAATAACAGAAAGAATGCATACGTCACTAACCCCGGATATGCATATCGAACATACTCAGCTATATAAAAATTATCAACTGACTTAATATAAGAACCATTTACCTCTGAACTAAAAGTACGTTTTCTTCCTAATCCCAAAAATGGATTCAACCAATCCACTGTAAATATATATATCAGCTGATCTCGATAATTTGAGCTACTTCCCAACGCCTCTAAATTACCACCAAACAACAATGAATACTCCGTCCCAAATACCGAATCAATAATACTCGCAAACTGCAATAATATGTATTGAGCTAAGCCCGTATTATAACCAACCACCAAAAAGCCACCTAAAGCCACTACTGATACAGACAAGAGCAACACACATTTCTTCTTCTTTTCTTTGGATGACAATAAAAATATCAGAGCTGCTTCTATAATAAATACACTTAACGTAGAACGTGATCCTGTTAAAAATACATTAGCCGCTAACAACAAAAACAAAAATGGTCTTCTCAGCAAATCTATCTCATTTTTCTGATAATCCAGACAAGCAATTGGCGTAACTGCAATAAGTAATAAACCATATCCCAACGAATGAACACAAGGTCCCATAATTCGATAATTTCCGGAACGAATGAACTGTCCTGTATATAATCCCTTTATCGTTTCCAGATAAGAAAACAGAGATCTTCCAATCGCATATTCGATAATTCCCTGAATAGCTAGAATATAAATAAATATTAATAGCCATTTTAATGTTCTCTCTACCCCAACATAATCACGAATAACATAGATTAATAGGTATAGCGAGAAAATCTCAATAAAAGGATTCAAAAAAGCATTGATATCTGCTCTTAATACCATCGTATAAGAAATAACAATCAAATACGGTATTAATACCAACGTCAGCTTCGAATGAAGTATTAAGTCAGCAAATGCACTCTTACGCTTATCATCATAAATAATCATGAACACAAGTGCTACAATCATCATTCGTAACAGCGTAAAATCAAATACCGGTGTTGGCAGTCCAAAATACTGCGGCATGACAAATAATGAAAACAGAAAGGCTACCGAAACCCAGTAAAAGGCCTTCTCTTCTCTGGCAGGCTTGATATATTTACTTGTTTTTCTTTGTCCTCCCTGCATCCTTCTGCTCTCCTCTAATTCTTCACTGCCATCATAAGTTCTACCGGAATGGCACGTTTCTTATGATAACAATCACGATAGCTTAACACTAACGGTATCGTATTGAATAGTTTCTTTTCCTGCAACAGCCCCATGCGAAGCTTCGTTGCCTTAATATTTCTCTCTAATAAATGTATTCTGTCATGTTCTGCATGGGTTTCCTGCAAATACTTTAATGTTGCTTCATGACTTGCCAGCAAATCCACCAGATACTTGATTCTCTTATTGATGTCTCGAACCTTACGCATGGTTACATTATTAGAATGTAATCGTCTGCGAAGTGTATAGGAATGGTACATATATAAACCATCCATACAAAGTGCCAGCTTCCATACAAACTCATCGTGTGCCCAGCCGCCATACCAGTATGGTAATACCTGTTCAAAGAAATCTCTTCTTACACACATCGTACAGCCCTGACATCCGATAAATACATTCTCAGCATCAAATGCCTTCTTCTCTAATGTCTCATCATTTCGAATCATCTTCTGTTCCCACTCCGGCACAGAAGGCGCATCCTCGGAACTGACAAAGGAATCGAATTCTGAACCTAACAGTTTGATATCCGCATTCTCCTTCATGAGCTTCATCATGCGCTCTACTCTGTCCTCTATCCAGATATCATCCTGATCACAGAAGAAGATAAAGTCTCCTGTCGTCTGTCTAGCCGCCTTCATAAAGTTGGATGCATAGCCCAGATTCTCAGGGTTTACTTCAATTGACCAGCTGTTCTCTAATCCATGTTTCTGTATATATTCCTGCACTACCTGAACGGTATTGTCTGAGGATCTGTCATCACAGATTCTGACCTCATCAATCCCCATTGTCTGAGTTCTGATAGACTCCAGCTGTTCTACTACGAACTCAGCACCATTATAGGTAGCCATTGCTACTGATAGCTTCATTTCCTTAACCTTTCATTACTCGCCCAAGTATTCTGCCCAGATACTTGCTGTTCCATCGATTTACATTTTTGATATAAAGCCCTATTTTTCCACTAAAATATGGATTCTGCTTATACCATGGAAAATATCTGTTAATAAATGCAAAAGACTTGTCTAATAATTCATTTTCCAGCTTCTTATCTGTTACTCTGCCGATTCTGCTTAACGAACTGCATAAAACGATTTTCACACAGAAATATTCCAACTCTTGTATATATTCTTCATAAAAACCATGCTTTTTATAGAATTCCAAGATATTCTCCAACACTGGAAATATATTTCCTACCTTCTGGCTCTTATTTGCATTCATGGTAGAATTACCACGAAGGAAATAATATACCAGCTGCTCATCCAGGTATGCCGCACTCTTTACATGAGGTATTGTCTTAATATAGAATGCTGTATCTTCATAGATGAGTCCCTCTGGAAAATAAACATCCGGCTGCATTAAGACTTCTCTTCGATACAGCTTATTCCATGGCGATACCTGCGGGTCTATCAGCATGTCATGCTGATTTTTATATTCTCTTACTCTTCCTCTTGGCTGTAATACTTTCGGCTCTCCATCTGTTTCCATCAAATAATGAAAATAGCACTCTACCATATCACAATTCTTCTGTTTTGCAAGAGAATACATTTTCTCAAACATAGTTACATCCACATAGTCGTCCGAGTCAGCAAAGCCTATGTATTCACCAGTACTTTCCTTGATTCCCAGATTTCTGGCTGTAGCCTGTCCACCATTTTCTTTTGAAATGACACGAATTATCTCATATTTTGCAGCATACTCCTGTAGAATATCTAAAGAGCCATCTGTAGAACCATCATTTACTGCTATGATTTCTATATCCTTCAATGTCTGATTTACCAGTGCATCCAGACAATGTCTTAAATACTTCTGTGTATTATACACCGGCATTATGATACTTACCTTAGGCACTTTCGCTCCTCCAAGCCTTATTTATTCTGCTTATACTCTTTTCCGTACTTCTTATAGTTATAATCCTGCGACTTTGCAGAGATGCCGTTATAGATAAATCCACAAATCTCTGCATCTACTTCTTCCAATCTGCGCACAATCATCTCTTCTCTCTCAAAACGTGTTAAGAACTCACGTACTATGAGAATATATGATGTCACTTCACGTGCAACCGCTAATGCATCGGACACAATTCCTAATGCTGGCAAATCAATAAAGATAACGTCATATTCCTTCTTGTATTCCTTTAATAAATCAAACCATTTATCGCAAGCTAGGAGCTCGGCAGAATTCTCAGGGAGCTCTCCTGCAAGGAGCACATCTAAATTGTCCTTCTGCTGAATCATGTTAGCTTTCTCTGTTTTTCCTGATAAATATTCAGCTAATCCACTCTTATTCTTCTGTTTTTTATTATCAGATATCATCTGTGCCATTTTACTATGACGCAAATCCGCATCTATCAGTAAAACCTTCTTGCCAAGGTTAGAAAATGCAATAGCAAGATTTAATGCATTTACAGTCTTTCCTTCGTCACAATCTGCACTGGTAATCGCATAAACCGGACACTTTTCTTCTTTGTTAGCTAACAACAGCTTTACTCGAATATCGCTATATGCTTCTTTGAATTCAAAGGTACTGTTTGTGCCAAGAACCACATCTGATTTTTCTTTCTTTTTTGTAATTAACTGTGGTACTGTTCCCAGTACTGGAATCGTGAAAAGCTCTTCAAGCTCATAGATTCTTCTGATTGTGGTATCTAGTAAACCTCTAATTAAAGCCCATGCTGCTACTAGGATAAAGCCAACTGCTGCTCCCAAAATAATGTACATAGTAACACTTGTGGAAGAGTAAGGTACCGTTGGTAACTCTGCCTCATCCAATACTTCAATACCACCAGACTTAACAATACTGATAATCTCTGCCGGAGCAAGATCACCGATTGCATTCGCAATCGTCATGGCATTTACCGGGTTACCGTCTACTACATTTACCTTAAATACTGCTGTATTTGCAACCGAAGATGCCTTAATTCTTCTCTGTAATGCCAGCACAGAATACTCTTCTAAGCCTGTATATTCTCTTACTTTATTCAAAAAAGTTGCACTATTCAAAATCTGCATGTAGCTTGCTAACAAACTATTTGCTTGAGAAATATCAGAACTGCTCAGATTAACACCTGTATCTGTCACATAGTCAGGCTTACTATATACATAGAACGAAATCTGCGCCTGATAAGTCGAGGTCTGTGATACGGATGCATAGGCTCCTCCTGCCACCCCACCGATTAAAGCTGCTAGTATCATATATAACAGCTTTGACTTGATAATCCATATTAACTTTTCCAAATGAAAATTGTTGATAATTGTTTTAAACATTGTTTTCCCTCTCCTAATTCTTCTTTAGAAACTCACTAATTATCTCCACTATCTTCTCTCGCTGTGAAACATAGGTTGCAAATGGAAATGTCTTACATTTATCTAGTAGCTCCAATAAATCATCCTCTTCATTGCAGCTCAAAACATATTTTTTCTTAGAAAAAGCATATGCGATTTCCGTCTGATGGTCATCGATATGCTCTCTATACTTTGCCAGCCTTGGATATACGATAACCGGTTTTTTGGCATTTAGTGCACTGATAATGGAACCAACTCCACTATGTGAGATAACCACATCTGCCTTTTGAATCATAGCATCGAATTCCTCCTTATTCAGGAACTCGACGTACTCATACCGTTTGGGCAAATAATCCGAATAACCTATCTGAGCGATAATCTTATCCTTGATTACTCCCTGTTCTACGTACTGATCCAGTGTTTTCAGCAATCTATTCAATTGAAATTTCTGTGTTCCTAATATCACAAAAATCATCTCTCTCGTCTCTCCCGATACTACTAGAAGATACCGCCTCCGTAAATCGCATTTGGTACAAACTGTAGCAATTCTTCCCATTGTACTATGTACAAATCAGCAACCTTCTTCATTAGCTTCCCTGTCAGTGAACTACCGTCCACACGGGCAAAGGATTCAATGAAAATAACTTTCTTCTTCATCATTCTGCCTATTACACATATTGGAAATGTAGCCAATGCCCCTGTCGAAATAATGCAATCCGGTTGTTCCTCCCGCATAATTCGCACTGACTCAATAAATAATTTTATAAAATGTGATAAAAACCCCTTTTCTTTACGATTAATCTGTTTTACATAATATACTCTCTCGCAAAAATCAAGCTCACTAAAGCTTCCACGCTCAGTAAACAGAAAACAATCATACGCATCCCTAATTTCTTTCAGGCGGGATATCTCCTCCAAATGTCCCCCTGATGATGCGGCAAAACATATCTTTTGTATCATTTTTCCACCCCATACATAATACAACTAAAAACTTAACTCTCCCATGTGTATCTATTATCCTATTCATAATACACTTTACTCAGTGTAGCACAAATAGTACTATCGTACAATTAAATATTTTTACAAAATTTCGTTTTATTTTGGTATTTTTCACTAGTTTACATAACTTACTGTTCAGTTTTCTGTTATTTTAGCACACTTTTTTCGCTCAATGTATTTCTTTTTCTCTTTAAATCTTATATAATTAAGCCATGAACACATTATAAAGTGAGGATTAAATATGAAGAAGTATTCACCCAAAAGTCATTTTTTCAAAATTACTAAAATCATACAGACAGGAATTATCTTTGCCACACTAATTGTATTTATCTTTTTTATTTTACTGAATTCAGATTTTCGTATGGCTCTGTTTCGAAGTCCACTTGCTATTTTTTCCACGATGTTATTGTGGACTTTCTTTCTAGCCAACGTTGTTTTTATTGTTTTAGACTTTCGTATTTTTTATAAAGATTTGAAAGCAAGTGATGAAATACAGCGTGCAGCTTATCTTGATGATTTGACCGGAATGCCAAACCGCTTCAGCTGTGACCTTGTCTTCCAGATGTATGCGGAGCCCGAAAAGATACAGCATGTCGGTTGTGCCTTGATCGAGATTGATAATCTGGTTTCCACCAATGAGCAATTTGGTCGTGAAGCCGGTAATCAGATTATTATTGATTTCAGTAATATTCTTGAGGAAATTGGTAGTGATTATGGATTTGTCGGCAGAAATGGTGGTAATGAGTTTTTATTAGTAATTGAACAAGGATCCTCTCAACTTATGGAATCCTTTTTTGATCAATTGAAAAACAGATTAAAACGCTACAACGCTCTTGAATTGAATAAGCCAATTGAAATCTACTATAAATATGTATTGAATGACGAATTGCATGCTACCCGATTCTCTACTATCATAACAGAAGTATATAAAAAGCTACATCATAAAGAATAGTTAAATCTTCAAACAAAAATGGATGTTTCTCTACCTTACGAGAAACATCCATTTTCTTATTCTTTACCCTATCTCTTTTGTCGACTCTCTCACCAATAACTCACCATCATAGGTAATATGCTGATGGTCTTTTTTTCCTGCAATAATGTCAAATAACAGCTTCACAGTATCCTTCGCCATCTCTTCCACTGGCTGACGGATTGTTGTAAGACTAGGTGAAATATAACCGGATACATCGATACCGTCATATCCTGCTACAGATACATCCTCCGGCACACGTAAGCCCGACTCTAACAGAGCGCGAATCGCACCTATTGCAAGTGCATCCGCTACTGCATACACAGCAGTGAACTCTTCTCCTGATTCAATCAGCTTCTTCGTTGTCAGATAACCGTTCTCCATGGAGAAATGACCGATATCATCACTAGTCTGAAATACCAACTTAGGATTGATTGCAATATTATGTGCCTGCAAGGACTCAAAATAACCTTCCAAACGAAGCTTACCAATACTTTCCTCATCAGCCTCTGCAACAACCATAGCAATCTTCTCGTGCCCCAGTCCAATTAGATAGTCAACCATTCTAGCACTTTCCTTGCGGTCATCTACACCAATGTTGGAATACTGATTCTTACTAATATTTTCCGGAATAGAACCAGCCGTACTGAATACGAAAGGAACATTCAGCTTGCGCAGCTTTTCATCTGAATGCGAGAATAGACCACCAAGGAAGATAATTCCTCTTAATCTCTTCTCCTTTACTACCTTTAATGCCGCATCCACTTCATCCTCATCCGTTTCAATATGGGATAATTCCATAGAATAATGTTTTTTCTTGCATTCCTTCTCAATTACCTTAATCATATTCGCGAAGAATGGATTCGAAATACCCTTTACTAATACAGCAATTGCCTTTGCGTCCACTCTTTTGAGATTACGCGCACTGTTATTCGGCACATATCCGTATTCCTTAATGGTATTCATGATTTTTTCTTTTGTCTCTGGATTGATATCCGGATGATTGTTGATTGCTCTGGACACAGTACTTACTCCGACTCCGCAGATTTTTGCTATGTCCTTTATCGTTGGCTCAAACACTCGGTTCACCTCTGTCTTAATTTGTAGTCACGTTTATTATAATCTATTTTTTCTTCTTTGTTCGAACAATTCTGCCGAAAATCTGTGCTAATTCGAGCATTCTTGCAGACAATTCCGGTGTGCATGCATCTGCTGCCACTCTCCACTCCCAGTTTCCACCGAGTGTAGATGGTGTATTGATTCTGGCTTCACTTCCAAGCTCCAGATAATCCTGCAATGGGATAATCGCTGTATCAGAAACACTTGCAAGTGCCATACGTACCAGATTGCTACAGATATCACTTGTTCTCTTTACACCGATATATTTCTTTGCAAATGCCAGATCCTTTCTGCCTAATGCAGCAATCCAGCCATTTACAGTATCGTTATCATGCGTTCCGGTATAAACAACACTATTCGTTGTATAGTTATGTGGAAGATAGTCACTCTCTTCTCTTGGATCGAAAGCAAACTGTAAAATCTTCATTCCTGGATATCCTGTCTTCTTAACCAGCTTCAATACGCTAGGTGTCAAGAATCCTAAGTCTTCTGCGATAACCGGACGGTTTCCTAGCACCTTCTTCACGGCATCAAATAATGCATATCCTGGTCCCTTTTCCCAGCGTCCAAACTCTGCTGTTTCGTCACCGTAAGGAATTGCCCAATATTCATCAAAGCCTCTGAAATGGTCAATTCTTACTACATCATATATTTTAAAACAATATGCCAGTCTACGAATCCACCATGCAAATCCAGTCTGCTCATGATAATCCCATCTATATAGAGGATTGCCCCATAACTGGCCTGTTGCAGAAAATGCATCTGGCGGACAACCTGCTACTGCTGTCGGAATATTTTCTTCATCTAACTGGAAAAGCTCTGGATTTGCCCATGTATCTGAACTGTCAAACGCTACATAAATAGGAATATCTCCTACAATCTCAACACCCTTTTTATTCGCATAAGCCTTTAACTCTGCCCACTGTGTTGCAAAGAGATACTGCTGATAGCTATAGAAATTGATGTCATCCTCCAGTTCTTTCTCATAACGAGCCATAGCTTCCGGCTTGCGGAGTCTGATGTCCTCATCCCACTCGATCCATGCGATTCCCTCTTTGGAATCCTTGATTGCCATATACATGGCATAATCCTTAAGCCACTCCTTATTTTCTTCTACAAAGCTCTGATATTCTTCCTTATTAACAATATCAGCTCTGTCAAAGCCATTCTAAGCAGCTTAAATCTTGTATTATAGATTTTCTCATAATTTACATATTCAGGGTCATCTCCATAATCGCAGTCTTCACATTCCTGCTCTGTTAAAAGCCCTTCCTCAATTAACTTATCCAGACTAATATAGTATGGATTGCCTGCAAATGTTGAAAATGACTGATATGGGGAATCTCCATATCCTGTTGGACCAAGTGGAAGAATCTGCCATAATGACTGGCCTCCTGCTGCCAAGAAATCTACAAAATCGTATGCCTCCTTTGAAAAGCCACCGATTCCGAATCTTGACGGCAGACTTGATATTGGCATCAAAACACCACATTTTCTCATAATTTTTCTCTCCTTTAAATGTTTTATCCCTTTACCGCACCGGCAACAACACCTTCAATAATGTGCTTCTGACATGCAATATAGAAGATTACGATTGGAATAATCGCAAGTACAATCATAGCCATCATTGCACCCATGTCAATCGCACCGTATCCACCCTTGAGATACTGAATCGCGATAGGAATTGTCTTATATTTTTTAATATCTAAAACTAAATAAGGCAACAAATAATCGTTCCATACCCACATAGCCTCTAAGATAGCTACCGAAATAGCAGTCGGCTTCATAACCGGGAATACAATCTTAAAATATGTCTGTAACGGATTGCATCCATCAATCATGGCTGACTCTTCGATCTCGAGCGGAATCGATTTCACAAAACCGCAGAACATGAATACTGCGAGTCCTGCCCCAAATCCAAGATATACAATAATAATGCCAACAGGATTGCCCAATTTAAGTATATCAGCGATTTTAGATAAAGTAAACATTACCATCTGAAAAGGTACAATCATTGAGAATGCAAACAAATAATACATACCTGTTGTAATCGCACTTTTTACTCTGGTAATATACCATGCACACATGGAAGTGCACAGAATAATTACAAATACAGAACCTACTGTTATAAATAAAGAATATCCGAATGCTCTCGGAAATTCTATTTTTTCAATACCATTGATATAATTTTCCAATCCAACGAAAGACTTTGCATCCGGAAGCTGGAATGGTCTGTTGCTGATAAATATTTTTCTCTTGAAGGAATTAAAAATAACTATGATAATTGGCATAACATAAGCAATTGATAATAAGGAAAAGAATAAGGTCAATGCCCAGCCATGCTTTGCTTTTCTTACATTTGTCATTATGCCTGCACCTCCTTACTTCTTGTCAGTCTAAGCTGCACGATAGCAATCAGTGCTACGGCAAGGAAGAAGATTACTGCCTTTGCCTGACCTACACCTTCCCAACCTGTTCTTCCGTAGAAGGTATTGTAAATATTGAGTGCCAACATCTCTGATTTATTAGATGGTTCTCCTGCTGTCAATGCCAAGTTCTGGTCGTATAACTTGAAAGAATTGGTCAATGTCAGGAAGGAGCATATCGTAATAGACGGCATAACCATTGGAAGGGTTACGTGTCTTAATAATTGTCTATTGTTAGCGCCGTCAATCTTGGCTGCTTCGATTAATTCGCCCGGAATATTCTGAATACCTGCAATATAGATAATCATCATATATCCTATCTGCTGCCAGTTCATCAGTATAATGAGTCCCCAGAAGCCATATGCAGAGCTGTATGTAAGTGTTCTGTCAAAGTTAAGCAGAATGCCGTTTAAAATCAACTGCCAGATATAACCAAGGATGATACCACCGATTAAGTTTGGCATGAAAAATACGGTTCTGAAAATGTTTGTTCCCTTGATGCCTTTTGTCAGCAGCATAGCTACTGCAAAAGCAAGAATATTAATCGTTAAAACAGACACTACGGTAAACAGGGAAGTATACCACAGTGCATGAATAAAGGTTTCATCTCCCCAGATTCTAATATAATTCTTCAATCCGACAAAGGTTGCATCCGTTACTGTTGTAAATTCGCAGAAAGACAGATATACACCAAGAATAAATGGAAGTATAAAGCCTATAGAAAATGCTGCAAATGTTGGCAATGCAAATATCGGAAAATATCTCTTAATCGCTTTTTCCATCTCAACTCTCCTCTTTTAAAACGGGTGGACAGATAGCTTTACTGCCCACCCTTACCTATTACCTTCTCTTAACTTGAATCCCCTGCAATAAATAAATTAGTTATTTGCTGCAGTGTACTCTGTAGCCCATCCATCAACGAATGCTGTCTGAACTGCATCCCATTCGCCTGTTCCCTGAGCATACTCTAATAATGCACTACCAACACCATTCTTCCATTCTTCAGATGGCATGGTTGTAAATGTCCAGGCTACTGGTTTCTTACCATTTGCAACATAATCATTCGCAATGTTGATTAATGGGTTGCTTGCCGGATAATTGTCAAATGCCTTGAATGGGCATACAAATCCCATTTCATTGGAAAGTGATGTACATCCAGCTTCAGATGTTACTACCCACTTCATGAAATCAAGAGTTGCCTGAATATCTTCTTCTGCTGCGTTCTTATTTACACACCAGTAATTCTCACTACCTGTACAAAGTCCCTGATTCTCTTCACCTTCTGCACCGATATAAATTGGAAGCATTCCAAGAGACTCATCAGCCATACCATTTGCACTTAAATCACCATATGCCCATGTACCATTCTGATAGAATACTGCTTCACCAAGAGCGAACTCTGCTGTAGCATCTTCACCAGTCTTGCTTGATAATACAGTTGGTGCACATGTAGCATCTGTAATATACAGATCCCAGATTGCCTTATAATTATCTAAGTATGTACCCTTGATTGCATCTGTTGCACCGATTCCATCTGCCTGATATTCATAGTAGATTGGAAGGTTTGCAAGATGAGTCTTGAATCTCCAGTCAGAGCTTGAATCCATACCTGCGGATGTGAATGCACCCTTAACTCCAAGGTCATCTGCATTTGCCTGAATGCTGTCTGCAACTGCCTTTAACTGTTCAAAGGAATTAATCTCTTCCACACTCTTAACGACTGAGTAATCTTTTCCAAAATATGTATTTAAAATATCTGCGTTATAAATAATACCATATGTTTCAACAACGTATGCGATACCCTTAACTGCATCGCCTTCCTTTAATGCGAAGTCATCACTCTTTAACTCAGCATAAACATCAGAACCGGATAAGTCATAACAGTAATCACTCCATGTTGCAAGTCCTATAGGTCCGTTTACCTGAAATAAGGTAGGCGCATCTGTCTTAGCGATTTCTGACTTTAATGTAGATTCATAAGTACCGGATGCTGCTGTTTGAACTGCTACTTCAACACCTGTTTCTTCTGTATACTTTGCAGCTAAGGCCTCCCAAGCCTGTGCCTGCTCTGGCTTGAAGTTTAAGTAATATACCTTACCTGTTGCAGCTGCTTCTGTTGTATCAGCCTTTACCTCTGCTGCTGGAGCATCTTCCTTAACTTCTGTCTTTGCTTCTGTTGTAGTTGCCTGCTTCTCTTCTGTGGTAGTCTGAGCTGGCTCGCTGCTTCCACATCCTGCTAACATAGATGCTACCATTGTTGCACTAAGTACTGCACTTAATAATTTCTTTTTCATACTTAAATACCTCTTTCCATATATATTTGTAACCCTGTTGATTTTATTTATGGAAACTTTCCAATACTCTATTGCCAGTTGCACATTCCCCTCTTACATCATCCCCTATTTTCCTTAAAGAATTCCTGTAACTCTTACGGTAACGTTTTCGGCAACGATATCGGCAACGTTTCCAATCAACACAGTCATATTAGCATTATGTATACTGAATTGCAAGCCCTCAAATGCAAGTTTGTTAATTTTCGTGTTTTTTCGTTTCTGTTTTTGTGCATAATCACAACAATTTTAAACAATTCTTAAATGCTATTTACTTCTTTTCTACTTTATGGTTCAATCATTGCATGCTATTTTTTAAGGAGGATTTATTACATTGGCCGAACGTAATCGGCTTCAAGAACAAATTGATACTATCCAAACACAATTAGAAAAATATCCAAAGGGGAAATTGATATGTGCTAAGAACGGTAACCATTCTAAATGGTATCTAAGTGATACACATACTCATTCCTATCTTTCTAAAACAGAAAGACAACTAGCTGAACAATTAGCCGGAAAAAAGTATTTATCTCATCTACAACATGATTTGCAACAGGAACTAAAAGCAATCGATTTTTATCTTCGCCACCATAACTCAAATACTCCTCGCTCTGAAAAGCTATTTCAAATCCCTGAGTATAATGAACTTCTTTCTTCATTTTTTACTCCGTGGTCTCAAGAACTTATTTCTTGGACGCAATCCCTTTATAAACGGAGCGAGAAATTTCCAGAACAATTAATACATAAAACGTATTCTGGAAACTTTGTCAGATCAAAATCAGAAGCTATTATTGATATGTTTTTATATACTCACAAAATACCCTTTCGATATGAGTGTGCCTTACAATTAGGTGACATTACACTTTTCCCTGACTTTACAATAATGCATCCAAAAACTGGAGAATTATTTTATTGGGAGCATTTTGGAATGATGGACGACTCAAACTATTGCAAAAATACGCATTCCAAACTTCAACTGTATACCTCTCACGGAATCATTCCTTCCATTCATCTAATCACTACTTATGAAACAAAGAGACACCCCCTCAGTTCCACCTTAGTCAAAATACTTATCGAACACTATTTTACTTAGAATATAATTCTATAATATAATTTCGTTTCCTTATTCTAAACACTTAATAGTCTTGGGTACATAGGTTTAAATCTAAGTCACATACCCTAAATCAACCAAAATCATAAATCTAACATCTATTTGGGTATATTGTAAATTATTTATTACATGTACCCATATCTATCCATTAGAATAGAATGCCTCAAACATAATGATACAGAGTTACCAGAAGTGATATTCTCTCACTTTCCAGCAACTCTGTATCATTAATCCCTACTATAAATATCTCTTGTATAAACCTTATCCTCTACATCTGCTAATTCATCTGTCATGCGATTTACAACTATAACATCTGCAACCTTTTTAAACTCATCCAAGTCACGTACTACACGAGAATTGAAGAAATTGTCTTCCTTCAAGGATGGCTCATATACTACCACTTCGATTCCTTTTGCCTTGATTCTCTTCATAATTCCCTGTATAGAAGACTGACGGAAATTATCAGAATCCGTCTTCATTGTAAGACGATAGATTCCTACTACCTTAGGTTTCCTTGTAAGAATCATATCAGCGATATGATCTTTTCTGGTTCTGTTAGCATCTACAATTGCTCCGATAATGTTGTTCGGTACATCCTCATAATTTGCACGAAGCTGTTTTGTATCCTTTGGAAGACAATATCCACCGTATCCAAAGGAAGGATTATTATAATGGTTACCGATTCTCGGATCAAGGCATACCCCTTCAATAATCTGCTTGGTATTCAGACCTCTAACCTCTGCATAAGTATCAAGCTCATTAAAATAAGCAACTCGAAGCGCTAAATAGGTATTCGCAAAAAGCTTAATAGCTTCTGCTTCTGTCTCATTTGTAAACAATGTAGGAATATCTTCCTTAATAGCACCTTCCTTTAATAAATCAGCAAAAACCTCTGCTCGTTTAGACTGCTCTCCTACAATAATTCTGGAAGGATACAGATTATCATATAATGCCCTTCCTTCTCTTAAAAACTCTGGTGAGAAAATAATATTGTCAATGCCATACTTCTCTTTAATAGACTTTGTATATCCAACCGGAATCGTTGATTTAATAATCATAACCGCATTCGGGTTCACTTCTAAAACCATTTCAATTACTTTTTCAATAGAACTTGTATCAAAATAGTTCTTATCCGGGTCATAATTGGTCGGTGTTGCAATGATAATATATTCCGCATCCCTGTATGCACTTGCTCCATCTATCGTTGCTGTTAAGTTCAACTCCTTGGTTGCCAGATACTCCTCAATCTCATTATCGATGATTGGAGATTTTCTATTATTAATCATGTCTGCCTTTTCCTGAAATACATCCACAGCCGTTACTTCGTGATGCTGTGCCAATAAAATGGCATTGGATAAGCCTACATATCCGATTCCTGCGACAGCAATTTTCATATCTTATGTCCTCCTTAGCATTACACTTTTTTCAGTATAACACTTTCCATGCAATTTGAACACCACTTAACCAAAAATAGTGCGTGCCAGCGCATGCACTTTGGCAAGAATTTCGTCAGAAATTCTTGTCTAATTCTCACTACATTACAGCGATTTCCTAGATATCAACAAACCGCCTAGTCGACTTAACTAAGCGGTTTCCAAATCTCTTATTATGTAAGTTCTGTTACCATTGCCGGTGTCTGGTTTGCCTGAGCCAATACGGACTCATTAGCATTGGCAAGAATATTACGATTTGCTTGCGCAATCATCTGTTCTGCCTGTTGTACATCATATACATTATTCTGTGATACCAGCAAATTCTCCAAGGCACACTGCAATTCCTCATCTGTTAATACTGTTCTTCCATTCTGTTCTGTTGAAAGAGATACCTCTACTGCCTTCTCCTGCACATCAGCCTTCTCTTTTTTCATTGCAGCTTTATTATCTGATACATAAGCTGCGCCAATTTGTTTGTTAACATCCATGTTTGTCGTAATCTTCATATGCTTCCCCTTTTCATTCCATTGTTAAAGAGTAACTATCTAATTCCTTCATAGTTACACTAAAGTGACATAGTTAATTTGCAAATTTTATTTACATAATCACTATATGATAAGATTACGTTTTTTTTTGCAAGTTGTCAATACTATTTTATGTATTTTCTGACTTTTTAGAGCAATTTTTTCTATTATACATACCATTTAACGCCTTTTATTTTGTTTCATTTGAAAATAATGCCATTCTAAACTGTTGTGATTATGCACATAAGATTCCAGTTCTTACCTCTTTTTTCAGTTGAATTGATGAAAAAGGTTTTTATGCTATAAAAAAAATTCGAGTATTCTTGACAATTGTCGATTTCGTTGTAAAATTAATTATGCTTTTGGTTGTTTAGAACATGGAGGGAAGACATGTTAGTTAAAAATGTTATTGTTGGAGATTTAGATCGTAAATATGATCATCCACTTGCAGAAATCGTAAATATTGCAAGCCAGTGTGAATCACACATTACACTTGAATATGAAAATTATCATATCAATGCAAAAAGTATTATGGGTATCATTGCTTTCAATCCTACAGCCGGAATGGATGTTGCGATTAGAGCAGACGGCAGCGACGAAGAAACAGCTGTTGAACAGTTAGAAACATTCTTAAAGTGTTAGTAGCAAAAAGCTCAGGACTTAAGTCCTGAGCTTTATTTATTCCCTGATTCTACTTAACTTTTCCTTATTATCATCTTATAGAAGTCGACTCCCTTCGGAAGCACTCCCTGATAGATATTTTCATTCAGTCCATGAATACTCGCATATTGTTGACTGTCTATGTATAATGGTGCAAAACGGATACAATTCTCACTAACCTCTTTATAATACTTTGCATCCGTTCCTCCTGTCATAACATAGGGGCTAATTCCCACACCCGGATATACTTCTGTTGCCACTTTCTCGATTAACTGAAATGCATCTCCCTTATAATCCACAATCGGGCAAGGCGCATCTTGATAGATAACCTCTGTCTCAATATCATATTTCCTAGCCAGCTCTGTTACCAGTCGTATACTTTCCTCATTATCCTGATGATGAATAAATCGCATATTTCCAGTAATATATGCCTCCTGTGGAAGTACATTTAAGCCATCTGCTCCCTTTGCCATAGTAAAGGCAAGCGTGGTGCGAATCATTGCGCCTCCTGCTGAACTAATCGTTGGCAGCAGCTTCACAAGGATTGGCTCAAACAACCACATATTTGCAAAAATCAACTTCATTCCAAAATCCATATTTGGTGCCATGCGACGAAACATTTCTCTTACCGTTGGTGTGAACTGCGCCTTGAATGGATTATGCTTCTCCACTTCCAGCATAAACTTTGCCAAGCGTACCAGTGGCGTATTCTTCTTTGGTGCACTTGCATGACCACCACTTCCCTTCGCAATGAACTTCACATCTCCATAGCCCTTTTCTACCACGCCGACCATGCCATAGATGCCCTTTACCCCAGCTACTGGTTCTTCAATAATCATGCCGCCTTCATCTAGAAGCAGTGCTAAATGAACTCCATTCTTCTTCAAATATTCCACAGTCAAAGGTGCACCATTACCACTCCACTCTTCGGTACAGCTACTAGCAATATAAACATCACATTCCGGTCGAAAGCCTTCTGCAATCAGTTCCTCCACCGCTGTAAAAATGCAAAACAGACTACCCTTGGTATCCACAGTGCCACGTCCCCAGACTCTTCCTGTTTCGTCAATATCTCCACGAAAAGGCTCATGTTCCCATTCTCCTCCAGCCTCAACCACATCCTGATGACTCATCAGAAGAATCGGCTCATGCTTACCACTTCCACTCCATTTGAATAAAAGACTTCCGTCAAACACATGCTTCTCGCACGTTTCATGCACTTTGGGAAACAATTCCTCCAGCGTTTCATGAAACCTATAGAACTTCTCTCTTTCCGGTTCATATCTGCTAGAAATCGTTTCCTGCTGAATCATCTTTGCAAGGCGCTTTCCATAGCTCTCTGCTCTTTCTCCTGTTTCAGGCTCCAGCTTAATCGTCTTGGCAGCGGTTGGCTTTAACATCACAGCTCTGCCTACTACGATAAACACCAGCACTACCAACACCAGTAGTACAATCCACAAAATAACCATTTAGCTCCTCCTTGCCTATAACTTATCTTTGGTAAATAACACATATCCGATTGCCAACGCCAGACCACCACTAGGAAGTAACAGCAGGCTTGTCTGATTGATGGCTGCCGGAACAAAGATACATAATAATGCCATCAGCAATAATGGAATACACGCAATCTTTGGACTCTTAGCAAAATACTTGAGTCCTAATGCACCGAATAGTGCAGGTACTACATTGTTAAATGCCGGAAGTAATGCCTCATTTTGTAATACAGGCTGCAACGGAACTAGTAAAATAACACCAACTACAATAACAAGGGTTGTTACAATCGCACTGGTTGCAACGCTAATCGTCGAAATAATTTCATTCTCCGGGGTTCCTACTTCTGTTTCTGCAATATCTCTCGCATTCATGGCACACGGAATCTTCATATTCGTTACATTTCCCGTCAAAAAAGAGAGATAGCTTCCTCCCACTCCAAGCATTGGTGCATATACCAAAAATTCTACAATCGCAACGGGGATATAGATAATCCCTACCTTGGCAAAGCCACTTAAGAATCCCGTACCACTTGGTGAAACATCATTCAGTATACCAATCATAAAAGGAACCGCTATCAATAAAAGAGAGGCGGCAATTAATGTGATTCTTCCGAGCCTATGCAAACCATTATTAAATTCTTCAAAAAACTTTACTTTTTCCTGTTCATTCATTGCTATGCCCCCTTATATCGCTACATTGATGACAACTGCTGCTGCCATCGCAATCAACATACTTGCCGCCAGACTGAAATTCTCCAGAACCGCTTTACCCTTTTTCTGGATAAAATACTCAAATACCGCCATGCATGCAGCCGCAATCAAGGCAACAAGCAAAGGCATTATATCATAGCCATCTCTTGGTATCGCTTTTCCTATATAAGAGCCAATATAAGCAGCACATAACCCAACAAACATCGCCGTTGTAGCATGCGCTCCAAATCCAGGCTTTCCACTCTTTTCCTTCTTAGGTGACTGTTGAAGCTTGCCCATATATTTTTTCAAGAAGAAAATACAGCAAAATACACCGCCGAGAATTCCAAAGGTCATAACCAACGCAATCGTCACAAAAGCTCCAATATTCAGTTCTTCTAGTCTAAGACCGCTTAACCCAACGCTCTGTGCTGCAATCTCTGCTACATTCAGCTCATACTGTAATGCACCAATTACCGACAATCTAAGCCATGAAAACGGAACACCAAGCGTACCGCTTAAAGCCACTACACCTAATAAAATACTGATAGAAGGCAATAACGTAAAGGTGGCACTTGATACAATTGCCTTATTTAATATCTTTTTATCCATTCCTATCTTAATTCCTGCCCGGTAGCTCTTTACCAGAAACACCACACACATAATTGTTATAAAAGTTAAAACCAATGCCACAATTAAGAAAAAACTGCCTGCATTTACACTGCTTAAATAGCTTTCCATGCTCATCCCTCCACATTTAAAATCATAATATAACAATATTTTATCAGACATTAATTGTCATTACAATTAATCGCATTGATATTCCTACAAATCCAAAAAGGGCAGAGCGAAATTGCTCTACCCCTTTCATCCATTGTATATGCCTAAAATGATTAATACAAAATCAGGCAGGATGCGTAGTCATCAAGTGAAATACATACGGTACCTATTTCACTTACTGTCTGCGCAGCCACGAACTCATAAGCATGAGTCTCTTCTACAAACTGATAAATATATGCTGTTTTTCCTATTCTTTCAGCGCCAAGTACTACATTCATATTTGCCTGTCTGGAGAAAGTATGTCTTGTCCTGCTAGAAATGAACATGGCATCAAAGCCCTCTCCAAATTCTTTTGCTTCTCTCACATAGAGCTTAAGGTCAAGACTTCCATCTACCTCTGCCAGAATCTCATTGGTCAGTGTAATAACCTTTGTTCCCATAAAGATATTATAATCAGCACCACTTACTGCCATCTTACGAACAGCCGTCGTTGGAAGTACAAGCTCTGTTACCTCAGAAGCATTGATATTTACAGTTAATCGTTCTGCTGTTGTACCCAACATATTTGCAAGAGGAACTCTGTTTGCTGTCAGTTCTGCGAGCTCATATGCTGCTGTTACCACATTTTCCCATCCACTTACTTTTTTACCATTCACTCCTGTAAAAGTAGGGAATACTCTAGTATCTACAAAAGTTACAGTTGGTGTATTATCATCGTCATTATCATGCTTCTTAGATGATTCACTATCATTACCTATAGAAGGATTATTCTCCGGCTTACTTTCTGGCTTTGTATCTGTTACAATTTCTACCTTGGCAGTGTCCAAGCCAGCAGAAACTGCAGTAATGGAATCATAATAAATCGTACCGCTTACCATACCACTTTCATCTACTGCATCACTTCCTGCAATGGCATTTACCCATAAACCAAAGGATGTAATGCTGCCCTTATCCTCTACAAGTCCTCCTGCCGGATTTCCAGGGATATCTCTTGCTACAAACTCTGCAAACGGAATAGTTACTTTAACAGCCTTTGTTCCTGCTGCCGCATAATCCTCATTTAGGTTCATGTAATATTCATATACATTATTATTTGCAGTAATCTGAATAACCGTCTTCTGTAAATTACCATCCGGAATCGTCCAGAAGCTTAAAGCATCACAATCAGCCCAGCTTACTTCCTTAGAAATCGTAGCTCCTGCCCATCCGTCACTTGTTTCATTATAGGCAAATTTCATAGCATAATCGCCTTCATTTACCTGATTCTGTACAACAGAAAGTGTAATCGTACTACCTGTTGCCTTGTTAGTTGCCCAAGACTTGGTAAGCAACGAATCAATGCCAAAATAATTCTCGAAGCCATCAATTTCATATGGGTCTTCTGCTGGAACGGGAATGTTAAAGGTTACCTTAATGTTATCAACTGTTTTACCATTCATCTGTAGCGTAATCGTTCCAACTGTCTCACCCATTTTAGCCAAAGTATCTTCATCTAATACTGCCGTAGCATATCCATTTGCATACTCAGCATCCAATGTACATGCTTCATCAACACCCTTGCAAATGAATCTTACACTATCCTCTGTTGAAGTACCACTTACCTTCGCTGTCAGTGTTACAGTCTCTAATACTCTTGTTCCCGCAACTGGTGCAATCACATATCCATCCTGCTTCATTGCCGCCTCTGCCTGAATAGATACTGACTTCATCTGCTCTAATGCCTGTTTCTGATTTACTGCAAAGATGCTGTTATCCTGATTGAAGAAGCGGATAAAGTTATCCATCATCTCATGACCATGCTTTACTCCATCTTCATTTACAGACTTTACATATGGTGTATAGAAACCATCCTTTTCACCAAAGTTAGCCCATACCAGATAATAAGATGCCTCACTTGACTTAACCACATCTAAAATTTCCTGATGCCAGTCTAATCTTGCATTATCCTGTTTTTTCAATGCTGTCTGATTATCCCCCTGTTGTACATCATGTCTTACACCAGTTTCTGTTACGGCAACCAGCTTATCATGCGCCTTAGCAAAGCTCTCAACAACAGATAACTCCTTGGTGAAATTTGTGATAAAAGCATCACTTTGTGTCGGATTGTCATGATACATATCAAAGCCAACCATATCAACGTATCCGTCACCCGGATAACGCTCTGCATATTCTTCTACATTTGCTGCCTCTGCTCCCGGTCCATAGACATAGAGTAAGTTATGTACGTCTTTTTCATCACGTAAATACTCTACCGTATACTTAAATACACTCTTATAGGTCTGTGCATCGCAAAAGGCTGCTCCCCACCAGAACCAGCTGCCGGTATTCTCATGGAATGGTCTGAATAAAATAGCACCATCTACCTGTTTCGCATAATCAGCCACCATATCAAGATATGCTGTAAACGCTGCGTTGTATGCTCCACCCGGAAGAATCTGATTCATAACATCTCCGGTAAGAACACCCGGTGTATATCCACTAAAATTATACCCTGCATAGCTTGGAGCTCCATTTTGAGTATTAACCTTTTCTACCACTGAAAAATTCGGTGTATGAAGGGAAAGTGTCATAATAGCACCATTTCTGATATTATAGTTGGTCAATGCCGCTGCTGCGATTACATTCTGTTCCATCGTTGTCTGTGCATTGGCAATCTTTGCTGCCACACTACTGTATGCGCTATCAAGCTCTTTCATTTCATTCAGGTATCGCTCCGCAGAATACTCGTTACCAACAAGTGAAAGGCCATCCAGACCTATGATACCAGTATAAGAACCAACCAAATCCATTGTATCGGAGCAGGAAAGATTCGCATTACCTGCTTTATGGCTGGTATTGTTCTGCTGTCCAAAGATTACGCTATTGGTTTTTCCAACCGCCTGCAAATACGCATATACCTGCTTTACACTGTCAGTTGCCTGTGCATCTACTAACGTAATGTTCTGCGAAATTGCAGCACTTCCTGCACCTGTAGTAAGGGTTGTTCCCTCTACTGACACTTGCATATCCTGCCCTGTCACTTCTTCCGTTGCATCTACAAAAATATCTTTTACCTCTTCCTGCTTTTCAGCGATTAAGGTTACATTGTCCAAATACACAACTCCCTGATAATCCGTTTCACTTCCGATTACACCGATGGTAATACCATTTATGATATCTGTTGTATCAAAAGTCAACGAAACTTCTACTTTTTTCAGATTGCCATCATATTCCTGTGCGTTATCAACACTGATACTCGTATTCGTATCTATTCCGCTGTTGGAAAACAGCTTAGTTTTAAAGCATCCCATTTTCAATTCTGATGAATCATAGATAAAATCAAAGGTCAGCTTATTCGCTCCCTCTGCTGTGAAATCATCACCCCAGAACGAGGACTTAATCTCACTCCATGTGGAAGCTGCATCCTTGGAATAGTCTACATTCATGGCAAGAGCCTGATACTGCTCATTCCATTCAGTACTATTATCTCCCTGATTATCCCATGTGCCATCATAATACCAGCCATCGATTCCCTCAGCGAAATCCCACTGATATATCGCATTCTCTACTACCTTACCAGGTTCCTCTGCCTTCTTCTCACCATCCTTTAAAACGACATTTGCATAATAAATATCGCCTTCAAAATTGCAATTCCAGCCTGCCAGCTTCACGGTAAATTCAGCAAGATAATCTTCTGTAATCTCATCTCCAAAGGTGAAGGAAACGTTTGCTTTCTTATACAGCTTTCCATCAATTTCAACCATATCTGTAAGATTCGCTGCCGTAAACTCCGGAATCGATGAATTCTCTCTCCATGTCCAGTTATCACCCAATCTGGCTATACCCTGAACTTTTATTACACCATTATACTCTGCCACTTCTTCCGGTATATACATATCAAAAGATACGGTTGCTCCGCTATTTAAAACATTTTCACTTTTCAGTCCCAGATGATTTTCACCCTGATCACTCCAAGAGCTGTTACAGTCAAACTTCAGTTCCCTTCCATAGAACTGTGTTA
Organism: Lachnospiraceae bacterium; assembly: GCA_017440575.1. Classification (GTDB taxonomy): domain Bacteria; phylum Bacillota; class Clostridia; order Lachnospirales; family Lachnospiraceae; genus COE1. Next base: position 42,553 of record JAFSGY010000014.1, read on the forward strand.
AGGTTACACTCTCTGATGCAAGTCCAAACAGCGCTACTTCTTCCTCTACAATCTCGGTTGTTTCCTCTTGTGTTGTTTCTTCTGTCGTTTCCTCTTCGGTGGCTTCCTCTTGCGTAGTTCCTTCTTCTACTGATTCTTCCTCTGTTGCTTTTTCTGTTGTACTAGCTTCCCTTTCCTCCTCTGAGGATACTTCGGTACTTGATTCTTCAGACTCTTCCTCTGACTGTACTTCCGTTGTCTTTGTTTCAGTTCCTTCCTCTGACTGTACTTCTGTTGACATTGCTTCGGTTTCATCCTCTGACTGTACCTCGGTACTCATCTCATCTCCCTGTAATGTTTCCGCATACACGATATTTCCAGCCATATTACATGGGGAAAGCGCTAAAATCCCAGCCATACTAAGCGAAAACAGCTTTGCAACCCTTCTTCTCTTCACGTTTTTACCTCCCTACGTGTCATCTTAATCCATTTGTGCAAACAGATAATGCATTTTAAGTTATTTTAATCATTTTTAATGTATTTATTATCCTTTAATGCATTAGCTTAATTTTATTATATTAAACTTTATTTTTAGCCGTCAATAACCTAATTTAAAATATCCCTTTTGCACATTTTTTAACCAATTTAAGTTCAATATAGAATGTAATACTAGTGATTTTCACCAAACAGAATACAAAAAAACCCCCTGTATCTTCTTATTTCACTTTGATTATAAGAAAATACAAAGGGGTTTTTCATTTTTTACTTTTATGCAAATCCGGATATGGTATTATCTCCTCTGGTTCTTCGATATGTTCACCAATAAACTTCTCCATCCATATCATATCATACCATTTTCCCATCTTGAAACCTGACTTATGAAAATGTGCAACCGTCTCATAACCTAACGTCTCATGAAACTTCTCACTCTCTGGATTCGGGTAAGCAATACAAGCACACAGATTACGGACTCCCATCCCTTTCAGAGCCTCCTCCAGCTTCTGATAGAGCTGTTTTCCCAAGCCCTCTCCATGTCTGCCTTCCCTAACATAAATTGAGGTTTCAACCGACCAATCATACGCTTTTCTGCTTTTAAAGGCTGATGCATAAGTATAACCTATGATTTCACCCTTCTCATCCACTGCAACCAAATACGGATACTTTTGCAAGGTATTAGAAACCCTGCCACGAAACTCCTCTTCTGTTGGTACTTCGTATTCAAAAGTAATAGCCGTTTTCTCTACATATGGCTTATATATTGCTAGTAATGCCTTGGAATCCTCAAGTCTCGCATCTCGTATTGTAATCATACCGTCTCTCCCAACATCTACTGCATATTTCTAATCTGCGCAAACAAATCTAAATCACTCTGCGTCAGCTTCATATTGGTATTGAACTCTTTTCCTTCAGGGCTGATTACCTTAACCTCAATAATCGTTCCATCTCCTATGGCTTCTCTTCCAACTGCCTGCATAAATGGCATAAACTTTGGATGATTTCGCGTAAAAGTATCCCACGCGCTTTTCATCTTCATTATACTTCCAAAATCAAACATTTTTATCCTTTCCGGCACTATCTTAAATAAGATACATAATCTTATTCTCGTCCATGCACTTTCCCTGCATGGCTGCTTTTGCCTCATCCTGTTGATAACGGTTTATGTAAAAAGAAAACTTCTTTTTACTTTCAAATAACCCTTTCTTCATATCTCTTACCTTGTCCACTTTAATCAGATAAGAAACACCGTGATTCAAAAATGCTTTCTCTATTGTACCTTTTATTCCTTCATCATATGTTTCCACGAAAGCTATCTCACGTCCATGATTTTTTTCCGTCATCTCTTTCACTTCCTTCATAATGCTATGTTTATAGTATAGACTGAATTTTCAGAAAAGTACAGTTGACATATTCACTAATTAATTTGCGCTAAAATGCAATTCCCATTGGTAAACTACGCAAAATAGTAGGAAACAGCCACGCGGTTTCCTTCCGCGCGGCTGTCCTTGAGTAACATTTATTTTATATTATTTCAGTTTCCAGATATCTCTGTTATACTCAGCGATAGTTCTATCGGATGAGAAGAATCCTGCCTTTGCCATATTGACAAGCATCATCTTCTTCCACTTAGCTTCATCCTTGTAATCTTCAAACATACGATCCTTTGTCTTGATGTAATCTTCTAAGTCAAGCAATGTCATGAACCAGTCCTTATTAATTAATTCCTTATGAAGTCTGGTAAGTCTCTCTTCATTACCAACCTTAACAACTTCCTTGCTGATAATGAAATCAACTGCTTCCTTGATTACATTGCTCTTGTTGTAGAAGTCCTTAGAAACATAATCTGCCTTTACATAGTGCTCGATAACAGTTTCTGACTTCTCACCGAATACATAGATATTCTCGTCACCAACAAGCTCGTTAATTTCTACGTTAGCACCGTCACTTGTACCAAGTGTTACAGCACCGTTTAACATGAACTTCATGTTACCTGTACCGGATGCTTCCTTAGATGCTAAAGAGATCTGCTCAGAGATATCGCAAGCCGGGATAAGCTTCTCAGCGTAGCTTACATTGTAGTTCTCTACCATAACAACCTTCATGTAATCCTTTACATCTGGGTCATTGTTCACGATTTCCTGTAAGCAAAGGAGTAAGTGAATAATGTCCTGTGCAATAATATAAGCTGGAGCTGCCTTTGCACCAAAAATGAATGTGATTGGTGTAGATGGCTTCTTGCCTGCCTTAATTTCAAGATACTTGTGAATGATGTAAAGAGCATTCATCTGCTGACGCTTATACTCATGAAGTCTCTTAATCTGAATATCATAGATGGATTCCGGATTGATTTCCTGTCCTTCCTTCTCCATGATGTACTGAGCAAGCGCTACCTTCTTATTTTTCTTGATTGCCTTAATCTTAGTTAAAAATGCTTCATCATTCTTGAATGTCAGAAGCTTCTCTAATTCATCTGCATCCTTCTTCCAGCCATCGCCTATTGCTTCTGTAATAGCTGTAGCAAGCTCTCTGTTACAAGACATAAGCCATCTTCTGAATGTGATACCGTTTGTCTTGTTGTTGAACTTCTCTGGATAAATCTTATAAAAATGATTTAACTCTGTATCCTTTAAAATATCTGTATGAATTGCAGCAACACCATTTACAGAGAATCCGTAATGGATATCAATATGAGCCATATGAACTCGTAAATCCTTATCAATAATCTGAACCTTTGGATCATCATACTTAATAGCTGTTCTCTTATCTAACTCCCAAATAATAGGCATAAGCTGAGGAACAACCTTCTGTAAGTACTTGATTGGCCACTTCTCAAGTGCTTCTGCAAGGATTGTGTGGTTTGTATATGCACAAGTCTTGCTTACTACATCAATAGCTTCTTCCATCTCAAAGCCTTCTTCCTCTGTCAGGATTCTGATAAGCTCTGGAATAACCATAGTTGGATGGGTATCATTAATCTGGATTACTGCATGCTCATACATCTTGTGAAGGTCATAACCGTTGTCCTTCATTTCTTTTAAGATAAGCTGCGCACCGTTACATACCATGAAATACTGCTGATAGATACGAAGCATCTGTCCTGCTGCATCGGAATCATCAGGATACAAAAATAAAGTAAGGTTCTTATCTACATCGTTCTTATCAAAATCAATACCATCTTCTACGATGCTCTCATCAATTGTCTCAATATCAAATAAATGAAGCTTGTTTACGCCCTGGTCATAACCAATTACATCAATATCGTATAATCTTGACATAACTTTTTTCTTTCCAAAATATACAGGGAAAGAAATATCTGTCTTTGTCAGCCATGACTGATCTTCAATCCAGTCATTCTTTTCTGCTGTCTGCTGTCTATCCTTGAATACCTGCTTGAAAAGACCAAAGTGATAGTTCAGACCAATACCATCGCCAGGAAGTCCTAAAGTTGCGATAGAGTCTAAGAAACAAGCTGCAAGTCTTCCAAGACCACCGTTACCAAGAGATGGTTCTGGCTCAACTTCTTCAATCATGCTTAATTCCTTGCCCTCTTCCTTAAGAGCTGCTTCTAACTCTTCGTAGATTCCAAGGTTGATTAAGTTGTTTGATAATAACTTACCAATTAAGAACTCAGCAGAAATATAATATACCTTCTTGCTTCCCTTAATCTGTCCCTTACCTTCCATCATTTCCTTGGTCATAGTAAGAATTGCATAATAAAGCTTCTGATTATCAAGCTCCTTAATGCTCTGACCATACATTTTCTGTGCTACTGCTTCTAAATTTGTTTTTACGCTCATTGTAACTCTCCTTTGCGTTTATTAAATGAAATGTACATATCTTCTTCATTTATATTATTACCAAATTTTTCTTTGGTAACGTTACCATAACTTTGTTAATTTTTCGCCAAGATTAATACCTTAGCGAATCTCTTTCCTCTTTGTGTTCCTTTATACAAAAGGCTGTTACGATATCACATCTTCGTATTTAATTCGTATTAACTGATGTGGCACAATCACTTCCTGCCCTTCGTGTCCCTCCATAAGCCTTGCCATCTCATCAACTGCTTCAGCTGCAAGATATTTGAAATCCTGTCTTACTGTATGCATCTGCTTTCCAGCATATCCCATCAGACTAATACCGTCAAAGCCACAAACAGGTCGGTAAATATCCATATCTATCAATGCTTTCATGGCACCAATTGCCATCATATCTGATGCACAGATAATCGCATCTCTTTTCTTAGCATACTGCATCGTAATCTTTCTTGCTTCCAACTCACTGAAATTACCAACTCTAGTAAAGATTGTAAGTCCCAGCTCCTCTGCGAGCTGCTTCATTCCTTGCATTCGTTCCTCTGACACATAGCCATTTTTCTTACCAGATATGTATAGTATCTTTTTTGCTTTATTTTCCAGAATGAACTTTTTTGCAACATCATACTGAGCCTTGGTATTATCGATATGAATATTGGAGGTATGTACACCAACACCCGGCGCATCAATTAACACAACCTTGAATCTCTCACTCTTTATCAGTTTATGCAATGCCGTATCCTGCTTCGATAATCCACAGACAATCAATCCCTCTATACTCTGCGACTGAAAGTATCGGGTCATTTCTTCTACATCCATCTCCTGAATCATCGTGAAAAATACGGTAATGACATCCATGCCAAGCTCTTTTGCCCGATTAATGGCTCCCACAATATATTGCATAGGAATCTCATCTACGGTTTGTACATGTCTGTTTACGTCAAGCAATAAGGCTACTCTGCCTGTCTGCTTCGAGGAAAGCGCTGCTGCAATAGAATTAGGTACAAACCCCAGTTCCTGTATTGCCGCATTAACCTTCTTCTTCGTTTCTTCACTGACATTCGGATAATGATTGAGTACCTTGGATACCGTGGATATTGCTACTCCAGCATGCTTCGCCACGTCTTTAATTGATACCACGTAATCTCCTACTTTCCAAAAACATTCCAGAAAGTTTATATCAGAAAACGTTTTCTGGAAAACGTTTTCCTTATCATACAATAAAAATAACGGTTTGTCTACCGTTATTTTCTTTTTTTTTATATTTTATGAAATTTACATCTTCATGACTCTGTCAACCGCCGCAATTAATCTATCTACTTCAAATGGTTTCACAATAAAATCTTTTGCTCCATTCTGAATTGCCTGTGCTACCATCGCCTGCTGTCCCATAGCAGAGCATATAATAACTTTAGCTGCCGGATCTAATTCCTTAATCCTTTTCAATGCTTCAACACCATTCATCTCTGGCATAGTAATATCAAGTAAAACAACCTCCGGCTTTACTTCAATATATTTCTTAACTGCTTCGATTCCATCTCCCGCTTCACCTACTGCTTCATGACCGTTTTTCTCTAGCATCTGTTTTATTGTCATTCTCATAAATGATGCATCATCAACAATTAATACCTTCGCCATAGCGTCTACCGCCTTTCAAATTATATTCTAATAAAATCCAAACATTTTCTCATTCTGCTATAATATTATCACACAATTCTGTTTTTTGGAAGTCTTAGTTTTGTTTTTTCTGTTATTTTAACCATTTAATCATTACTGTACATTCATTCCCATACCCTTTATTCTACAATACGCTTACCTACCACAACCAAACGCCCATTTGTCGTATGGTATACACATGTAGACAAGGTAATAAACTCATCTCCGTACTGCGCAGTTACTCCTGTATCATATATACTCATTTTTTTGATATTGTTGTAGAAGTCATCAAATTCATCCTGATTCTCTGCTTCAAAAAACTGATAATACTTAAATACCTTATCTTCTGGGGTATAGACCTTGGAACGAAATACTGCTATGACTTCATATTTGCGCTCTTCAGCTCTTGTATGAAACTCAATCTGTCTATGTTCTTTTAGAAATTCTTCCTCTTCGTAATCAACAAGCCCTGCAAACATGGCTCCAGACTTCATATTATGACCGTGAATAATCAAATTGTTTGAAGTCTTGGTAATATCAGAATCCGTATCAAGAATCAAAGTACCATTATTATCTTTTTCTTTGAAAAAATTACGATGCAGATAATATTCCTCATCTTCCATAGTCTGCATGACCGGATAATCAATCTCTGTTCCGGGAATCTTGAGCCAGCCTATCATGTCCTCATTAGCTGCAAACAACCTTTGATATGATATCTTTACAGAATCTACTTCCTCTGCTTTTTCTGCCTGTATTCCATCTGTTTTTTCTGTCGGCTCCACTTCTACGGAATATTCCTTAAGCGCTTCAAATCTTACAATTGTTTTTTTATACGCTTCCTGATCCTTAATTGCCTTGTACTGCAAACAGCCATACACAATCATTAGAACAGCTCCAAGGCCAAACAGAATCAAATCCCATCGAATTCCTTTATTTCTATGATAATATGTTCTTCTGCCCATTTTCTTTCCTGAAATACAAGGTGCCAAACACCTTGGCACCTTGCGTTACATCCTTTATAAAACTATTGTCTGTTAAAACTTCTCTACCCGTGCTATAATAACAGACCTTGGGCAAAGCGTCAACCAATCGATACCAGTCCATCTGGTCAATGCCTGATAATCCGTTTCCGGTGTATGCTCGAATTCCGTATTCATAATCACACGCCATTTTCTTCCAAGCGGAAGGTTAGGAAGCTGTATATTCACATCTTCCCAGAAAGCGTTAACACCAATATAGATAATATCATCCTCGGTATTTTCCGCATTTCTTCCTGCAAACATAATACCAATCGTTCTGGTATCTGCGCTACAGCTACTATTCCATGCTGTCTTATTGTGAATACTTACCTCTGGGAATCCACATCCACTTGGACCCGAACGCCCACGTAAAATCGGATGCTGTCTTCTCAAATGAATCATAAATTTGCAGAACTCAAACATCTCAGGATATTTATCTTTTCTCGTCCAGTCTATCCATGAGATAATATTGTCCTGACAATATGCATTGTTATTACCAAACTGTGTGTTACAGAACTCATCACCTGCAAGGAACATGGCAGACCCACGGCTACACATCAGCACAGCAAAGGCATTTTTCCGCATACGGTTACGAAGCTTGAGAATCTCTGTATCTGTTACTTCGCCCTCATCACCACAGTTCCAGCTATTGTTATTGCTATCTCCATCTGTATTGTTCCAGCCATTTTTCTCATTATGCTTGTAATTATAAGCATACATATCATATAGAGTAAATCCGTCATGACAATTAATGAAATTAACGGATGCATTCTCACCACGATTTTCAGGATTATACAAATCATAAGAACCTGTAATTCGATTAATTGCTGCCTGTGCCATTCCATAATCTCCTTTTAAGAAGCAGCGCATATCATCACGGTATCTTCCATTCCATTCTGCCCAGCGGTTCCATGATGGGAAGCTGCCTACCTGATAAAGTCCTCCCGCATCCCATGCCTCAGCAATCAGCTTCACCTTACCTAATATCGGATCAAATGCCAGACTCTGTAGTAATGGCGGCTTACTCATTGGCGAACCGTCCTCGTTTCGTCCCATAATCGATGCAAGATCAAAACGAAAACCATCCACTCGATACGAAATAACCCAATAACGCAGACAATCCAGAATGAACTGTTCTACAATCGGGTGATTACAATTCATAACATTACCACATCCACTGAAATTATAATACTTTCCATCAGGAGTCAGCATATAATAAATGTTATTGTCAATTCCCTTAAAGGAGAAGCATGGTCCGAGCTCATTTCCTTCTGCTGTATGATTGAATACTACATCAAGAATGACCTCTATCTTATTTTTATGCAGCTCATTGATAAGCTCTCTTAATTCATTTCCTTCTCTATTATATTCCAAGGCTGATGTATAGCTGGTATTTGGTGCAAAAAAGCATACGGTACTGTAGCCCCAGTAATTAAACAGCTCTTTTCCATCTACCACTCTGACATCTTCCATCTCATCAAATTCAAAAATCGGCATAAGCTCAACTGCATTTACACCAAGCTCTACCAGATATGGTATCTTTTCCTTGATTCCGGCAAAGGTTCCACGATGTGTCACATCGGAGGACTTATCCATAGTAAAGCCACGAACATGCATTTCATAGATAATCATGTCCTTTACCTGACGATTCGTCTGCTTTCCATTTCCCCAGTCATATCCATCATCCACTACTCTTGCCTTATAAAATGGATCTTTTCCACTTTTTCTGCCCCATTCACTCTGACCTACAACTGCCTTTGCATAAGGGTCAAGAATATAATTATTCTTATCAAATAACAATCCTTTCTTTGGATTGTACTCACCATCAAACTGATACGCATATTCGAATTCTGTCGGTACCAGACCATACACTATCATCGAATAGGTATTGCCAATTCGGTAGGACTCTGGAAACGGAATCACTGCATAAGGCTGCTTCTCTGTTCTGTGAAAAAGACACAGTGTACAAGAGGTTGCACCATAAGAATGTATGGTAAAGTTTATACCGCCATCCACAACACTTGCACCATTCGATAAATATAGTCCCGGTCTTACTGAAAAGCCATTTATCATATCCGTAGGCGCATAATACTTTGTCTTATCATAATTCATAATAATCCACTCCCTTTTCATTCCCTTTTTGTCATTTCCCCCACCTGACCAAAAGGTACACTTATTATTAATTTTACGATAAAATCGTTTTCCCAGCAAGATTATATCCATTTTGTGCTATTTTTAAGCATGATAGTGTTATCAGATTTATTCCTCAAATTCAAGTTTAGGTGAGTATAAGTTCAGGCTGTGAGCACTCCTTTTTTAGTCTGTGTACGGCGGATGAATATGCCTCAAATGCAAACCCGCTTGTTTGGTATTTCCTAAATGGAGCGTTCGGCATTTTTGATTGGTCCTGCTTTCCGAAAACTCGCACCTTCGGTGCTCAGACAGTTCTCCAA
>JAFSGY010000088.1 GCA_017440575.1 Lachnospiraceae bacterium
GAATGGCTTCCTGTGATACATTGCGTGCTCTAACTTGAAAAATAGAAGTTTCTGTAGCTTCCGTATCCTGTGGAATATATTTGTCACGTTGTTTCATCCAGTTATAAAGAGTAACTCTCTTTTCTGGATATACCAAGATGTCGACTACCTTTTTGGGAGATTTTAAATCATCAAGAAGATGTAATGCTTTTGCCTTTTGTTCATTTGTATAAGATGGCATAGTTTAATTTATGGGAACGGACAGTGTCCAACTTTTTGTCCGCACCCCCGTCATTCTCTCTATTTTCTGGGGCATAGCAGAAGAAATGACAATTATTATACCCTGGATTTGAAAAATATGGGGTATTTATATGACATTTTTACATAGATACCCTGCACTAATGATTATTTTACTTACAAATGGAAATTGCGTAACCTTGACTGCACTCCTTCAAAAACTTGGATATTGGCGAATGAATATGCTGAAAATGCTTTGGAGCGGTTTGCATTTGAGGCATATTCATCCGCTTTATACTGCCTTAAAGGAGTGCTCACAGTCCGCTAAACTTGAATTTTGATAAACATTTACATAGAAGAATCCAGAAAGGAGAAAAAACGTGACAAAGGAAACATACTTGATTAATGAGGTTGCAAAGGAAGTACATGTAGAATCGCATGTATTAAGGTACTGGGAAGAGGAGTTGGATATACCGATTACAAGGAATCGTCAGGGACATAGAGTATATACAGAAGAGGACATTAAGAGGTTTGTGAGGATTAAGAATCTGAAGGATCAGGGACTGCAGTTAAAGGCAGTTAAGCTGGTATTGAATCAGCTACAGGAAAGTGAGGATGACGAGGAATACATGAAGCAGGATAATCCTTTTGCACAAAAGCAATTAACCAAAATAAATAAAGGTGGAGAGATGAAAGTGATTCAGATTAAGGAAATGAAGAGTTTGGACAAGCGTGAAAATATGTCTCACGACCGAAAAAGTGAGAAGCGGAATGAGATTACGATTAGAAGAAAGGATGAACTGATAAAGGAAGAACAAGAGCAGCAGGAAAAGCTTGCAAGAATGCAGTATTTACTTCAGAAGTTGATTGCAGATGCAGTGAAAAGTAATAATCAGGCTTTGATAGATGAATTATCAAGTCAAATGAAAGAAAATATTTGTAAGGAGATGGATTATCAGTTCCGTTTGTTAGAAGAGCATGAGGAAGAAAGAGAGCTAGTACGACAGGAACGTGAAGAAGAGCGTGAGAAAGCGCGTAGAGAGGCAGAAGAAGAGCATTATAAGAGAATTGATGCTTTATTGCGTGAACGTCGCATAAAAGCAGATAAAAGTAAAAATAAAGAGAAAGAAAAGGATAAGGATAAGGAGCCAATTTTATTTCGAGTATTGTCAAAATCAAAGGCATAAGAAAAACCCCTTCAGATAATCGGACTGAAGGGGTTTATGTTCGTGAATATTAAGCCTGTTCGATAGAACCTGTTGGGCAAGCGCCTGCACAAGAACCACAATCGATACACTTATCAGCATCGATTTCAAACTTTCCATCACCCATGCTAATAGCGCCAACTGGACACTGAGCTTCACAAGCTCCACAGCAAACACATGCATCAGAAATCTGGTATGCCATAATATAAATCCTCCTTATATCATAAAAACTCTTAGCCATTAAGGCTATTTTTCACAGCCTTTGAAATAATCTGCCGATTGACAAATCATTATCAAGATACAAATATTTTAATATAAAAATAGTGGAATTACAAGCGTGAAAGCTAATAATTTAGAAAGTATTCAATATTATACAAAGTAGTCAAAACTAACTATTCTGCCATATCACGGCGTTCTTTGATACCATCTAAAATATGCTGCTTTAATTCCGGAACTTTGGCTTTATCCATATTTGGGACATCCTTAAGGGGATATTCCATGCCAAGTTTCTCGTATTTGCTCTTACCCATCGTGTGATAAGGAAGCACATCAAGAGCCTTGAGGTTGCTAAGTCCACCAATAAAGAAGCCAAGCTTACGAAGATATACAGGGTCATCTGTAATGCCGGGAACGACAACATGACGAATCCATACATCAACATTCATTTTATCAAGGTATTCTGCAAAGGTAAGGATAGCATCGTTTGGCTGTTTTACAAGTTCTTTGTGTTTTTCTGGATCAATATGCTTGATATCAAGCATTACCAAGTCAGTAACTTCACAAAGCTTGTCCATTTTTTCTAACCAGTCAGCACTTCTCTTAGGGTGATATGCAATGCCAGAGGTATCAAGACAGGTATGAATGCCTTTTTTCTTAGCGAGGGTGAACAGTTCTAATAGAAAATCTATCTGCATAAGCGGTTCACCGCCAGTTACGGTAATGCCACCGTCGCGGTAAAATGGCTTATTTCTTTCGTAATTTGCAATAATTTCAGAAGGTTCCATTTCGGTTCCTGCTTTCATGTCCCATGTGTCCGGGTTATGACAGTAGGCACATCTCATGGGGCAACCTTGTACAAAGACAACATAACGTACACCAGGACCATCCACGGTACCGAATGATTCAAGGGAGTGTATTCTTCCTTTCATGTTGATTACTCCTTTAATAATATAAATAGTTGGTGTTTATAAAAAATAGGCATGAGGCTTATTAGCTTAAAACCATGTTCTAATAAATTGTAATTACTATAAAATAAAAGCCTATATTTAGTATATCACTTAGTGATATGCATTATGATAAAAAAACCCTGGAATAAAGATTCCAGGGTTTGATGTACAATCGTTTAGAATCTTCTAATTAGATGGATTCATGGAATGTACGGGAGATAACATCTGCCTGCTGTTCAGCTGTTAACTTAATAAAGTTTACAGCGTAACCAGATACACGGATTGTTAACTGAGGATAGTTTTCTGGATGCTGCTGAGCATCTAAAAGCATATCTCTGTTTAATACGTTAACGTTAAGATGATGACCACCCTTTACAGCATAACCATCTAATAAAGCTACTAAATTGTTTACCTGAGTTGTATCAGTCATTTTATTTTCCTCCTATATAATCTACTCATAATCTTCTAACCCCTGATGCAGTGTAGGAACACTGCATGCAAGAGGAGTTCTGGAACAGTCAGTGCAACCAAGGGTCTGCACTTCTTTTGTAGAAACGTCGTCTTTAACCTCTACATTCATATGCCCAATGGCATTCTGCTTGGAAAAGCCGGCGTCAAGCTGTGCAACAAGATCATCAATCATTGATTTCTTATCCATGAGTAACACCTTTCCTTCCAAAATGATTATTTATTTAAATCTACTTCGATATCACCAGAGAATACCTGAGCTTCTTTACCAAGAGCACCTGGGATGATTGTAAATGTATTAGAAATACCATCCTGAGCATCCTTGAATGGAAGCTTAGATACAGAAGCTAAGGAAGCTACTGCACCATGAGTATCACGTCCGTGCATTGGGTTAGCACCTGGAGCGAATGGCTGTCCCTTCTTACGTCCATCA
>JAFSGY010000089.1 GCA_017440575.1 Lachnospiraceae bacterium
GCATCTAAGCGTGAAGCCCCCCTCAAGATGAGATATCCCAGTTAGTAAGACCCCTTGAAGACGACAAGGTAGATAGGAATGAGGTGTAAGCACAGTAATGTGTTCAGCTGACATTTACTAATCGGTCGAGGGCTTAACCAAGGTTGGAAAAAAGAAAAAGATTTTCTAAGTCCGTAAAGGACACGAACAAAGAAAATCTAAGTTTTCTTTGGAAGAACGCAAGCGTTCTTCAGAATGTTTGGATAGAAGAGGAAGTTATCGCAAGGTAACAAATGTTTTGTGAAGATGATTTAGTGTTCGGTTTTGAGTGTATAATGTTAAAGAAACATGAATATACTTGTAGAAGAAGCGAAAGCTTCAAGAAGTAATTACGGAAGTGATTACCCTTCCTCCTTAGCTCAGTCGGTAGAGCACCTGACTGTTAATCAGGGCGTCGTTGGTTCAAGTCCAACAGGGGGAGTTGAAACTAAGTCTTACTAAGTAGTAAACTACTAAGTTCGACTAGGTTTCTTGGGAGTTTCTGTGAAACTCCGGTAATGTAGAAAACGTGAAGCGTTTTCGCATGGCTTGCGTAGCAAGACATTGGGCTCCATGGTCAAGCGGTTAAGACATCGCCCTTTCACGGCGGTAACACGGGTTCGATTCCCGTTGGAGTCATTTAAATTAAATATGGCGACATAGCCAAGTGGTAAGGCACGGGTCTGCAACACCCTTATCATCGGTTCAAATCCGATTGTCGCCTCTTAAGAAAACCTCAAGTTTTTTGAGGTTTTTTTGTTGTATAATAAATTATGAAAGACTATGATTAGGATACGAAGGGAAGTAATTTTATAGTACAATGTACTGTTAGGTGAAAGGAAATATTGAATATGATTGTTAAAAATGGAAAAGTTTTTGGGGAAGATAAGAAGTTTGTGCTTAGAGACTTATATATAGAAGATGGGATTATTGTTGGAGACGCAAATGAGATTAAAGATAAAACAGTTATAGATGCGACAGATTGTTACGTGATACCGGGGCTAATTGATGTTCATAGCCATGGAGCGTTGGGGTATGATTTTTCGGATGCAGATGAAGAGGGATTAAGGAGGATTCTAGTATATCAGCGGACAAAAGGAATTACCTCTTATTGTCCTACATCTATGACTTTATCACCTGAGAAGTTAGAAAAGGTATTACATATAGCAAAAAGGGTAAAGGCTTCGCAAAATGTAGGTGAGGAGGCTGTTTTAGTTGGAATCAATATGGAAGGTCCATTTTTGGATTACAACAAAAAAGGTGCTCACTTAGAAGATAATATTATGAAACCTAGTATAGATTTTTTTCAAAGGTGTAATAGAGACAGTGGTGGATTGATTCGTTTGGTAACGCTTGCACCGAATCAAGAGGGGGCAATAGAATTTATAAAGAATCTTAAGGAAGAAACCCAAATAGCATTAGGGCATACAGCTGCGACATATGAAATGTCGAGGGAAGCGATAAATGCAGGTGCACATCATATTACACATCTGCATAATGCGATGTTGCCGTTGCAGCATCGTGAGCCGGGACTTATAGGTGCAGCTGCAGAGAATAGCAGTTGTATGGCAGAATTAATATGTGATGGTGTTCATGTTCATGAGAGTATGGTGCGAGCATCATTTAAGCTTTTTCCAGATAGAATCATACTAATTAGCGATTCCATTCGTGCAACAGGAATGGAGGATGGTTTGTATGAGCTTGGTGGGCAACAGGTAACCGTTTCTGGAAAGCTTGCAACATTGGATGATGGGACGATTGCAGGTTCTGTGACCAATCTATTCGATTGTATGCGTATAGCAATAGCATATGGTATAGAGCCTGAAACAGCAATAGCTGCAGCTACTATGAATCCTGCAAAAAGTATTGGTATATATGATAGGGTTGGTTCTTTGTCAGTTGGAAAAAAAGCAGATATCTTATTATTAGATAAAGATTTTAGGTTGAAAAAAGTAATATAAAATAGTAAAAAACACTTTAAATAAACAATGTTATGATTTATTTAAAGTGTTTTTGGTTTGATAAAGTAATAAAAGCGGTGACGTTTTATATAGATAGATGCCCAGCGAGTATATCAAGAAATGATAATAAGAAACAGTACAGCAACTTGACTAAGTTTTGTAGTCAGGAACTAGATAACATACACAAAAAAGATATGAATCAAAGAAAAGTTCTTGCAAAAAAACAAATACCCATTATAATTTAGATATAACTAAAATGTTTTATTATTTAATAAAAATAATTATGAGAGAAATGAATGGAGGGTTACAAAATGGACCAGCAGTTAAAATTCAATGAGCCTTGGATATTGCAGAGAGCAGATCCGTATATTTACAGACATACAGATGGTATGTATTATTTTACGGCTTCTGTACCAGCTTATGACAGAATTGTATTGCGTCGTTCAGCTACTCTTGCAGGAATTGCGGATGCAGAAGAAGTAACAATCTGGTTAAAGCATGAGTCTGGCATTATGAGTAAGCATGTATGGGCTCCAGAGTTGCATTATTTAGATGGAAAATGGTATATCTATTTTGCGGCAGGTGAAGTAGATGATATTTGGAAAATTAGACCATATGTATTAGAATGTGTCGATCAGGATCCAATTAGTGGTACATGGAAAGAGCTTGGAATGATGCAGTGCGCAGATGATGATGAATTCTCATTTAGAGCATTTTCACTGGATGCAACTGTTTTTGAGGATCAAGGAAAGCGCTATTATGTATGGGCTGAGAAGGTTGGTGTAGGAAAACAAATCTCAAATCTATATATTGCAGAAATGGAAACACCGAATAAGTTAAAGACTGTTCAGGTTATGCTCACAACACCTGATTACGATTGGGAACGTGTAGGATTTTGGGTAAATGAAGGACCCGCAGTGATTAAGAGAAATGGAAAGATTTTCTTAACATATTCTGCAAGTGAGACTGGTGCACCATATTGTATGGGTATGTTGTCAGCAAATGAAGGTGCTGATTTGTTAGATCCATTGTCATGGAAGAAGGAGCGTTATCCGGTATTAGCTTCTGATGAGTCCATTTCACTTTATGGGCCAGGACATAATTCTTTTACAGTAGATGAGGAAGGCAATGATATTTTGGTATATCATGCTAGAACAGAAAAGGTAATTGAGGGTGATCCATTGTATAATCCAAATAGGCATACTATGCTGATGAAGTTCAGCTGGGTTGCTGGAAGACCGGTATTTACATATAAATAATGTAATCTTTATAAAGAAGGCATATTTTAAATCCAATAATATTAAGCAACTTAATAAAAGATGTAAAATATATTAGCGCAGATAGCGCGGAAAGAGGGAAAAATGGCAAAACTGTATATTAATGAAAAAAACAAAAAAGGACACATTAATGCAGAAATCTATGGTAACTTCTCAGAGCATCTTGGAAGATGTATTTATGAAGGCTTATACGTAGGTGAGAATTCTGAGATTCCTAATACAAATGGTATGAGAAATGACGTAGTAGCAGCATTGCGTGAAATGAAGCTTCCTGTACTTCGTTGGCCGGGTGGATGTTTTGCAGACGAATATCATTGGAAGGATGGTATTGGTCCTAAGGAAACAAGAAAGAAAATGGTAAACACACATTGGGGTGGTGTTACAGAGGATAACAGCTTTGGTACACATGAGTTCTTTGAGCTTTGTGAACAGATTGGCTGTAAGACATATATCAATGGTAATGTTGGTAGTGGTACTGTTCAGGAAATGTCTGAATGGGTAGAATATATGACATTTGACGGAGTATCTCCAATGGCAGAGCTTCGTAAGCAGAATGGTCATGAGAAGCCATGGAAGGTTGATTACTTCGGAGTAGGTAATGAGAACTGGGGATGTGGTGGAAATATGACACCTTCCCACTATGCAAATCTTTACAGACAGTATCAGACCTATGTAAGAAATTATAATCCGGAGGCACCAATCTTTAAGATTTGTGGTGGTCCAAACGTAGATGATACATATTGGACAGAGCAGGTAATGAAGACTTGTTATGAAAATGCGCCAGGCTTTTTACATGGCTTTATGGATGGTCTTTCTATGCACTATTATGTTCATCCGGAAGGATGGGAGATTAAGGGAAGTGCTACAGACTTTGATGACAAGGTATGGTACAAGACACTTGCAAAGGCTCTCTATATTGAGACTTTAATTGATCATCATACAACTATTATGGATAAGTATGATCCAGAGAAGAAGATTGGTTTGATTTGTGATGAGTGGGGAACATGGTTTACCTGTGAACCGGGAACCAATCCGGGATTCCTCTATCAGCAGAGTACAATGCGTGATGCCCTTGTTGCAGGTCTGTCCTTAAATATCTTCAATAAGCATTGTGACCGTGTGAAGATGGCTAATATTGCTCAGTTGATTAATGTTTTACAGGCAGTTATTTTAACAGATGGACCTAAGATGCTTCTTACACCAACCTATCATGTATTCCATATGTACAAGTATCATCAGGATGCTGAGCTTGTAGAGAGCTACATCGATGGAACAAAGACAATTGGTGAAGAGAAGGAATTCATGGTTCCTAACTTACAGGAATCTGTATCTGTGGATAAGGATGGCGTGATTACCATTACTTTGAACAATCTTTCTATTAGTGAGAGCGAAGAAATGGAAATTGCATTTACAGAGTGCAAGCCTTCCGAGGTAACAGCTAAGATTCTTACAAATGAAATGCACGCATACAATACCTTTGAGAACCCTGAAAATGTAAAACAGGAAGATTTCACTGCATTTACAGTGACAGACAAGGGAATCAGCTTTACTATGCCTGCATGTAGTGTAATCCAGTTCCGTGTAAAATAGGAAAAGGCTTTCAAATATATGAAACGCACTGGGAAGTAAGGTATGGAGAATCAGATGCAAGAAGTGAATTCGCAGGAAATGGTAGAGCCTAAAAAGCGTTGCTATAAGTGCTTGTTGCGTGAGATGGATGTTGACCAGTATTTTGCGAATCTTCATGATTATATTGCCCGGATTGAGGAAGATATCAAGACACCAGATGCTCTCTATGAAGAGCGTCTGGCTATCTGCAAAGAATGTGACTATCTTCAGGAGGGTATGTGCAGGGCATGCGGGTGCTTTGTAGAGCTAAGGGCTGCGATAACAACCAATCGTTGTTCCTATGATAAATGGTAGAATGATAAAAGGCTTTTTTGATGTTAACATGATATCAAAAAAGCCTTTATTATTTTAGTGAATAATAAAATTATTTTATTAAATAGTTAAAAACAAAAAAATAATAGGCAGAAACGCCCAGAATAATGGCTTTTGTTTAGGTTTTTCTTGATTATTAAAATAAATATTAAAATAATAGTTGACAAATATAATAAACAATTGTATATTATTTACAGAAAGACAAATCGACCAAACTTAAAAATATACAAAATGCTAATTTATGACGGGAGGGTACAAATAGTCATGTCGGCATAATTGTGAAAGATGTATGGGAATTTGTATTTCGAGTAGGCAAATTAGCAAAAAGCAAGGTTCTATCCCATAGTGGGAGAGAGAACAAGGAGGAAAGGTATGAAGAAGAAATTATTAAGTACAGTTCTTAGTGTAGCAATGCTTGCTACAGCATTAGCAGGATGTGGAAGCTCTGATGCAGCAACAACAGATAGTGCAGCTTCAGGAGATGCAGCAGCAGATACAGCAGCAGAAGCTCCAGCAGATACAGCTGCAGATGCTCCGGCAGACGCTCAAGCAGATGCTGTTACAACAGTAGGTGATGCGAACGGAACACATATGGAATGTTGGTCATTCGTAGAAGCTCACAACACATTCTATGCACAGATGGTTGAGAAGTGGAATGCAGCTAATCCTGATAGAACAATTGAGATTACATTTACTACATATCCTTATTCAGATATGCATACAAAATTATTAACATCTTTAACAGCTGGAACAGGTGCTCCTGATATCTGTGACGTTGAGATGGGTCAGGTTCCTAATGTTTACGAAGGACTTGATACATGGTTATATCCATTAACAGATGCTATGGCTCCTTATGCTGGTGACATGCTTACATCTCGTCTTGATGCATATAAGGGTGCTGATGGAAAGCAGTATGGTGCTCCTTTCCATGTAGGTGCAACTGTTATGTACTGGAATATGGCTGTTTTAGAGGAAGCTGGTATTACTCAGGCAGACGTTGATGCAGTTGTTACATGGGATGATTATAATGCACTTGGTGAGAAATATCTTGATGCAATCGGAAGACCAGAAGGCAAGTACTTCACTTCTGTTGATACTGCAGGTGTTGACTGGATGTGGATTGCAATGGCTGAGTATGGAGAGGACTGGACTGGTGGACACAATGGTACAGCAAATGTAGAGCTTGATTCTGTAAAGAAGATGCTTACTATGCAGCAGGGATGGATTAATTCAGGATTTGCTCAGACATCTCCAGACGGACATGTTGACCTTGAAGCAGGTTTCCAGAATATTCTTGACCACAACATTGTTTCCTTCCCTAAGGCTATGTGGTTCATGAGCCGTTTCACAAATTATATGCCAGAAGAAAAGGGTAATTGGTATATTACAAAGTGTCCTGTATTTGAAGAAGGACAGACATGTTCTGTAGGTATCGGTGGTACAGGTACTGTAGTAACACAGCAGTCAGTTGATAAAGAACTTGCAGCAGATTTCCTTTGCTATGCAAAGATGTCAGCAGAAGGTGAAACAACTATTTGGAATGATCTTGGATTCGATGTATGTAATACAGCACTTTGGTCAGATGATGCATTTGCACATGATGATTCAAATCAGTACAATACATTCTTCAGAAACTATCCATATGATGTTCTGAACGAAATTAAGGATGACATTGGAACAATCTTAACAGTTAAGATTAGTCCTACTATCAATGAGCAGTTCTGTAACGTAACATTGAATGATATTCTTGAAAATGGTGTTGATGTTGAAACCGCATTACAGACAGCACAGGGTGTAATCGCATTAGAGCAGTAATGATATTGCTGTAGCAGTAACATAGAAATAGAAAGGGATTGCTTAGGAAGTAACTTCCTTTGCAATCCCTCTTTATCATTTTTGAGATATATGGTTAAGGAGCGTGGACACGCATGAAAATTAAGAAATTTTTATATTCCCAAAAGGTAGCACCATATGTATTCGTATTACCATTTATCCTGAGCTTTTTGCTTTTTTGGATTTATCCTTTATGTAGTACAGTGGTAATGAGCTTTCAGGATATTGGACCAGCTATGACAGAATGGGTTGGTTTTAAGAATTATCAGAAGCTGTTAAAGGATACTACCTTCCATACAGCAATTATTAATAGTTTTCAGTATATGGTATTAACATTGGTATTATTAATTCCATTCCCAATGTTATATGCGGTGTTAATTGATTCCCGTCTGGTCAAGGCAAAAGGATTCTGGAAGGCATGTCTTTATGTGCCGGCATTAACATCTGTTGTAATCTCTGGTACCTTATTCCGTTTGATGTTCTCTGAGTATCAGACTGGTCAGTTGAATGTGATTACATCAGCACTTGGACTTGGAACCTTTAAGTGGTTAAAGGTCAAGGCAACAGGACTTTTTGCGTTGGTTCTTGTATGTTGTTGGAGATGGACTGGTGTAAATATGCTTTACTTCATTTCCGGTCTGAAATCAATTGATACAGCTTTGTATGAATCTGCAGATATTGATGGAGCATCTGCAACACAAAAGCTTCGTTATATTACGATTCCATTATTAAAGCCAACAATTATCTACGTTCTTACGATTAGTATTTATGCTGGTTTGTCCATGTTCATGGAAAGTTACATGCTGTGGGCAGGTCCGGATTCACCGAATAATATCGGTCTGACAATCGTTGGATATCTGTATAAGCGTGGTATTACTAAGAATGACTTAGGCTATGGTAGTGCAATTGGTCTTGTACTTCTTGCCATTGCTTTGGTAATTAATATTGTTCAGCTTATTTTAAATGGAACATTTAAGAAGGAGGAAAGATAATATGGCTAATAAGACATCTTCTTCCGAAGAAAAGATGGGTATGAGTACCAAAAATAAGATACTGAGTGTATTTGCAACAGCATGGTTTGCAGTGTTATCTTTTATCATTGTATTCCCGTTATTTGCTGGTTTGCTGGCATCTTTTAGACCAGGTACAGAATTGATTCGTAAGGGACTTAGTATTGACTTAGATGTCTCAACAATGACATTAAATAACTACTTGTATTTATTTAGTGGAAACGCAGATTCTCAGAAGTATTTTATGTGGTTTAAGAACAGTCTTATTTTAACCTTTATTTCTGTTGTTGGAACCTTATTAATCTGCTATCTGGTAGCATATGGACTTAGTATGTATGAATATCCATTGAAGAATTTCCTGTTCTTCCTGGTTATTGCAACTATGATGGTACCTTTTGAAATTTTGATTCTTCCTTTATATAAGGAAATGATTTCTTTAAAGCTGATTGATACAACAGCTGGTGTAGTGTTACCGGGTCTATGTGGTGCATCGACGATTTTCTTCTTTAGGCAGTATATGACTGGTTTGCCAAAGGAATTGTTGGATGCAGGACGTATTGATGGTGCAACAGAATATGGTATCTGCTTTAAGATTATGATGCCAATTACAAAGCCTGCATTTGCGGCAATGTCAATTCTTTGTGCTATGGGTGCATGGAATAACGTATTGTGGCCAATGTTGGTATATAGAAGTGCTGATAAGTTTACATTGCCAATTGGTTTGAACACGCTTCTCACTCCATATGGTAATAACTATGATGTTTTAATTGCTG
Source organism: Lachnospiraceae bacterium (assembly GCA_017440575.1). Classification (GTDB taxonomy): domain Bacteria; phylum Bacillota; class Clostridia; order Lachnospirales; family Lachnospiraceae; genus COE1. The sequence goes on from JAFSGY010000089.1 coordinate 8,814, forward strand.
GTTCCATGTTTGGTATCATTCCTGTATTTGTGGTATTCTTATGTTTCCAGAAATACTTTATCGAAGGTATGACAGCAGGAGCAGTAAAGGGTTAAGTCTCTTAAAAGAAGGTATATTGGGTGGTAAATAAGATCTCTCTGTTGGTGGAAGCTGACAGAGAGATTTTTTAGTTTCAAGGTAGTAACACTTTTTGGATAATGACGGGAATTCTTTGCAAATAGGCAATAGTTAGTGTAGAATAGATATGTACGCTTTTATAATAAGAAAGTGTTTTTAAGAGAGTAGAGTGTGAAAACATAAGAAAAATAGATACAGAAGGGCTTAGAAGGTGAAGGATGAAGGGGAAGAGACAGAATACGAGCTTGGTTTTGAATGTGATTATGGCAGCGATTACATCGGTGTCACTTGTGTCAACTGGTGTTTTTGGTGCTTTGTATTATCGGGAGCGTCAGGAGGTACAAGCTGTTATGAGTGAGAATGCGGTGCTTCGAGAGACACAGGCTCAAGAGGTTATTTTTCAGGAATCGAATACCATATCGAATGAGAAAATGGAGCAGATGCTTGCTGATAAGGAAGTAGAGGTGGAAGAAGCCTTAAAGGAGAAGATTAAGGAGTTGGTAACTGCTAAGGATGGAACACCACTTAAGATGCTTCGTAAGTTTTTTACAGAGAATCTGATATATCATGATGGAGAAAATTATGTTTTTGCACCGGTTTTGGATAATGTAAAGAAGCATAACCTAAAAGAAGAGAATTTCCGGGAAAATGAAGCTGGTGAAATGGAGTATGTAGAGAATGGTGTCGTAGTTTCTCATAAGGGCATTGATGTTTCCAAATATCAGGGAAAGATTGACTGGGAGAAGGTAAAGGCAGATGGTGTTGAGTATGCGTTTATTCGTCTGGGGCTTCGTGGATATGGTTCAGGTAAGATAGTAATGGATGAATATTATGAGGAAAATATGCGTGAAGCCAGTGCTGCCGGTGTAGAAACGGGCGTATACTTTTTTACGCAGGCAATCACTGTAGAAGAAGCGGTTGAGGAAGCAAATTACGTTATTGAAAATATGGCTGACTATGATGTTACCTATCCGGTAGTGTTTGACGTGGAGATGATTGTGGGCGATGATGGTAGAGCGAATGGGCTTTCACAGGAGCTTCGCACGGATATCTGTATCGCTTTTTGTGATACGATAAAGGCAGCAGGTTATACACCGATGATATATGGTAATGTCAGATGCTTTACGCAGATGTTAGATATGCCGAGACTGGAAGCATATGAAAAGTGGTATGCTTTTTATGATGATTATATGTACATGCCTTATGAGGTCAGTGTATGGCAGTATTCAGAGAAGGGCTCTGTAAATGGTATAAAGGGAAATGTCGATATGAATATTTCTTATAAGACATGGTAATTAGAGTTGTGAATTGTTCATAATTTTGTTTCATGTTTATAAAAAATGGAGGTATGGCATGGTAGAAATAGAAAAGCTGCAGCAAATGATAGATGAGAGTAAACGAATTGTCTTTTTTGGCGGTGCGGGTGTTTCGACGGAAAGTGGGATTCCTGATTTTCGAAGTGTAGACGGTCTGTATCATCAGAAGTATGATTATCCGCCGGAGACGATTCTGAGTCATAGCTTTTATATGAGTAAGACAAAGGAATTTTTCAAGTTTTATCGTGATAAGATGTTGTGTCTGGATGCGAAGCCGAATAAAGCGCATTTGGCACTTGCGGCATTAGAAAGAGCAGGAAAGCTTACGGCGGTTATTACACAGAATATTGACGGACTTCATCAGGCTGGTGGAAGTAAACGAGTGTTAGAGTTGCACGGAAGTGTTCTGCGTAACTACTGTGAGAGGTGCGGAAAATTTCATGATGCACAGTTTATTCTGGGTTCGGTAGAGGTTCCGCTTTGTGAATGTGGCGGAAGAGTAAAGCCGGATGTTGTTCTCTATGAAGAAGGGCTTGATCAACAGACATTGCAGGATTCAGTAAGGGCGATTCAGGAGGCAGATATGCTGATTATTGGTGGAACGTCACTTGCAGTTTATCCGGCAGCAGGACTGATTGACTATTACCGTGGCAATAAGCTGGTGTTGATTAATAAAACACCGACATCAAGAGATGCTATGGCTGATTTAGTCATTACGGAAAGTATCGGAGAGGTATTTTCGAAAATCAAAATAGGTTAGGAATTTTATAGTACAATGAGTGGTTTTGACCATGATTGTGAATTATGGAAGAGGGAAAGGCTAGGTATGTATGGCATTTGAATATGAGGTTGGAGATGTTGTAAAATTGAAAAAACAGCATCCATGTGGAAGTTATGAATGGGAGATTCTGCGTGTAGGAGCAGACTTTCGATTAAAGTGTTTAGGGTGTGAGCACCAGATTATGATTGCACGTAAGCTTGTAGAAAAAAACACAAAGGATTTACGCAAAAAAGCTTGAAAACAGGGATAAAATATGATATCATTTGTTTTCGTGATATATAAATCCTTGCTTCTTTGCGAGAAGAGGCCAGAGACCAAAAGGAGGTAACAAGATGAACAAATATGAATTAGCCGTTGTGATTAGCGCTAAGATCGAAGACGATGAAAGAGCAGCTGCACTTGAGAAGGTAAAGAACACTATCACAAAGCATGGTGGTACAATTACTAACGTAGATGAGTGGGGCAAGAAGAGATTAGCTTACGAAGTTCAGAAGATGAGAGAAGCTTTCTATTATTTCATTCAGTTCGAAGGTGAAGCAACAGTTCCAGCTGA
>JAFSGY010000090.1 GCA_017440575.1 Lachnospiraceae bacterium
GACAGCAAACGACCTCTGGAGCACTGTTTGAGTCCGCAAAGCGGACGAGTTTGCGCAAGAGGGCGTTAATCGAAGCTGTCGAACGCTCCATTTAGGAAATACCAAACAAGCGGGTTTGCATTTGAGGCATATTCATCCGCCGTACACAGCCTTGAAGAGGAGTGCTCACAGTCTTGGCTTATACTTCACTAACCTTGAATTTAACTTTCCATATCACTGTTTTTAAGATAAAATTAATCATAGTAACACTTTTCAATCGGAGGATTACATGACATACGAACCATTATCCATTGCAGTCTTTTCAGATATCCATAGCAATCACATCGCCTTGGAAGCATGTCTGGAATATGTCTTAAAACGTGGTATTACCACCTTTATCTTTCTTGGTGATTATGTTGCTGATATGGCGAATCCGCAAAAGACAATGCAATTGCTTTATCAACTAAAAGACAAATATACCTGTTATTTTATACGAGGAAACAAGGAGGACTACTGGCTTAATTATAAATATAATCGTAAGGAAACATGGAGCAAGGGCTCTACAGGTTCTCTTCTTTATAATTATGAGCGATTGACAGAAAAGGATTTTGCCCTTTTCAAGGAATTACCAATCGCGCGTACTCTTTCCTTTCCGCATCTTCCCTCAATCACGATATGCCACGGCTCACCATACAGCACTACGGAAGGAATTCGTACAGACAATGAACGTGCCTTTGAAATTATGGATAACAATGACACTTCTGTCATTTTGTGTGGGCATACCCATATCCAAAAGGAGATTACACAGAATCAGAAAATGGTACTAAATGGTGGCTCTGTTGGTGCCGCTTATAACAGTAACGGACTATCACAATTCATGCTCCTGCATGGTGAAGACGGAGCTTGGATGCATGAATTTATCAGTTTAGAATACGATAATGAAAAAGCTATTGAAGAATTGATGCAGTCAGAATTACTGGAATATGCGCCACATTGGAGCATCATCACTGCAAACGTAATACGTAGAGGGACTCCATCCCATGGAACGGTTCTTACGGAAGCCATGCGACTATGTGAAGAGGAAACAGGGCAATCCTCATGGAACGATATTCCAGATAAATTCTGGGAGCAGGCAATTAAAAATCTTATAAACGAAATATATGATATGCCTAGAAAATAACACCATATTCGTTTAAGCTATTATTTTCAGAAAGAAGGTACTTCATGAACTATCAAAATATCCTCCAATTCAAGGGAACTTGGAGAAAATATCAGGCTCGTGTGCTGGAAAATGCCACTAAGTATTTACAGGACGGAAGAGTACATATTGTTGCAGCTCCCGGCTCTGGCAAAACGACACTTGGCATCGAGTTAATCAAAAGACTGAGTGCTCCTGCACTGGTGCTTGCGCCATCCATTACCATTCGAGAACAATGGGTGGCACGTATCACCGATGCTTTTTTATGCGAAGGCTTAAAGCCTGAAACCTATTTATCGCAAGACTTAAAAGACCCTCGTGTCATTACTATTGTAACTTATCAGGCTCTTCACAGCGCCATTACACGCTTCAAAGGTTCTCTAGAGGAAGATGACTTCAAGGAAGATGTAGATTATTCTGACTTTGATGTCATTTCCATGATAAAGGATAATGCCATTGGTGTCTTATGTCTGGATGAATGTCATCACCTTAGGAGTGAATGGTGGAAGGCTCTAGAAGAGGTGAAGCAGGCTTGCTCCGGATTAAAAGTCATTGCCTTAACTGCCACTCCACCTTACGATTCTACTCCTGCGCTTTGGAAGCGCTACATGGATATGTGTGGTGAAATTGACGAAGAAATTACGATTCCTGAACTGGTAAAGGAAGGAAGTCTCTGCCCTCATCAGGACTTTGTCTATTTCAATTATCCAACCGAAGAAGAACGGTTCGAGGTCGAAAAATTCGAAGAACGAAGTGAATCCTTTTTCCAAAAACTCATGCAGGACAATGTCTTTGCAAATGCCATTCAGAGCCATAAAGCAATTGCTGACCTGACAGTAGCAGAGGAGCTGTTAGATAATCCGCCTTACTTTGCTTCCATTCTCATTTTTCTAAAGGCAAAAAGCATCGCTTTCCCTGCAAAGCTGCAACGACTTCTTGGGGCAAAAGAACTTCCTTCCATGGACAAGTCCAGAATGGAAACCCTGCTTACAGGTTTCCTATATGAAGATACCGAATCCTACACCTGTGAGGAGGCTTATCGTGAACAATTAACAGATGAACTGAAATCCGCAGGACTTATTGAAAAACGTAAGATTTCCTTCACGGTCAATGCCGGAATTGAGAAGCTTCTGACGAATTCTAAGGGAAAAGCAAACAGTATTCGTGACATTGTTGCCCATGAATATGCAACACTTGGCAACAATCTTCGCTTGCTAGTATTAACGGATTATATACGCAAGGAATATGAGGACTCTATCGGAAATCCTCAAAAAGATATTAATTCGCTGGGTGTACTTCCATTTTTTGAAATGCTGCGAAGAGAGAATTCCGATATTCGTCTTGGTGTATTATGCGGAACGCTTGTTGTGATTCCTGCCGAGGCAAAGGAAGCCCTTCAAAAAGAAGTCGAGGGAATCGGTAAGATTACTTTTTCACGCATTGGATCTCTTCCTGAGACAGACTATGTGAAGGTAACAGCTGTTGGTGATGCACATTTCCTTACCAGTGCTGTCACAAATATATTTACGCAAGGCTATATGCAGGTACTGGTTGGAACAAAATCATTGCTTGGTGAAGGCTGGGATTCTCCGTGCATCAATTCTCTCATTCTTGCAAGCTTTGTTGGCTCCTTCATGCTCAGCAACCAAATGCGAGGACGTGCCATTCGTGTCTTTAAGGAACAACCTGACAAGACCAGTAACATCTGGCATCTTGTCTGCCTAAATCCTTGGAAAGACAAAAATGACAAGGATGAAATCAGTGAAGACTTTTCTCTCCTACAACGACGTATGGAGCATTTTCTTGGTCTGCATTACACAGAAAATACCATTGAAAATGGCATAGACCGTCTTTCCTATATTAAGGCGCCTTTCACGCAGGAACGCGTGGCGCAAATCAATCAGCAGATGCTTGCTCTTGCAAACCAAAGAAATACCCTAAAAAGCCGCTGGCAGAATGCCCTTTCTCTACATAAAAAAATGGATATTGTAGAGGAAACCGAGGTTAATCAGGAATGTGTATCCAAAGCGGTCTATACAAGCACCTTAACCAAGGTTCTTATTATAGGTATTCTTGCAGCTATCGCACTGATTGCATGTATCGCATGTGCGGTTACCAAGAAGCCTTTTACCTTAATCCTTGGCATTCTTGCTCTGATTCTGGTTATCGTACTTCTGAAAAAAGCACCAACACTTTTTATGCTCGGAACGCCACTAAAAAGACTAAAAGCCTGTGGAATGGGAATACGAAGGGCATTAGCTGCCAAACAGCTCCTGGAAGACCCTAACTGCCGCGTGGCTACCAATGCAAAGAGCGCCACCGTACAAGAGGTTTATCTAACAGGAAAAAGTAGCCGCGATAAACAGCTATTCACGCAATGCATTCAGGAATTCTTTGCTGAGCTTGATAACCAACGATACATTCTGGTAAAGACTGGAAATCATGAAGGATTAGATGGATTTTATTGCGTCCCGGAATGCTTTGCAAAGAAAAAAGAAGACGCCGAACAATTCAGCGCCTTCCTAAAGCCTTACATCGGTGATTATGAACTTGTTTATACACGTAACGAGCATGGTCGTGAATTATTATTAGAGGGACGCTTGAAAGCTCTTGCCAATCGTGAAGAACGCTGCCGCACCAGAAAAAGCGTAAAAAGCGCCTTAGAATAACCTTTATCAGAATCGGTATTTAGCGCTGAAAGCTCTGAATCGTACCTCTGCGGTAAGCAGCAAGCAATAACTCTAAATCACGTATGGTTTCTAAGATTTTCTTACCGTTGTCCGTGTCCTTAATCATGACACGCTCCGGTTCGAGCTCGAAGAAGTTAGAGGTAGACTCTATGTCCTTATTCTCCTCTAATACCTTCTCAATACTTTCAAAAGGCTGATGAGCCTTGAGTCTCATACCATGGGAATTGTAGATTAGCGTATACCCTGCAATTCCTGTGGTTTTTTGATATGCCTTACAAAATCCGCCATCAATCACAACCAGTCTGTTATTTGCCTTAACCGGCGATTCTCCGTCCGCCACCTTAATCGGTGTATGACCGTTGATAATGTGCGACATCGGAGAATGAAGTCCAAATGCATCCAGGATTCTTGCACAGACACCCTCCTGCTGATAAAAACGGTAATACGGATTCTTTTCCTCCTCCCATGCCTTTTCATCCATGATGAAGGTACGCTCAAAGGTCTTGATATTTCTTCCTGACAATGGTGACTTTTTTCCACACCAGAGATACCACATAAAATCAAGCCGCGACTCATTTGGCTCGTAATAAGCAAGTCGTGCTGTTCTCTGAGCATAATCCATATACTCTTTACCGCGGTATACTCTGCCATTTATCTTCATACCATCGAATTCACCTTTTTCATCCAGTGGAATACAGCCATGGAATAACAGATTTCCGTTATAACAACGATAAATGCTGCCTTTTTCATAGAGAAATTCCACATGGCTACGAAGTACCTGACTATTACAGAATGCTGATTTCAAGTCCTCCATAACCTGTTTCTCTTCCTCAGTCAGCAGATAGGTATCGCCTGACTGCAGGGTTGGAAAATAGGTATCATTTAGAGCATATTCTTCCTTGTCGATTCGAACAATTCCCTTTTGTAAGTCCATCTTATCAAGAAGCAGTCTGTCTACCATTTCATATTCGGGGTGACGCATGATAATCTGTCCCTCTAACTTAAAGAGAATCACAGAAACTGCCTTTAGTGCGGCCTTCATCGGTGGAAGGGTCGGGTATGTCTTTTCTGCAAAAAGAGTCAAGGAGCGAAGACTGATTGCATAGGCATTTTCCAAAATCTCAATATTGTTATATTTAATATTATTCCTTAATACGTTTGCAATACATGCTTCACTTCCACATGCTGCCCCCATCCAGAGAATATCATGATTCCCCCATTCAATATCAAGCGAATGATACTTCATCAACAGCTCAATAATATGATCTGCACTGCTTCCTCGGTCAAAAATATCCCCTACGATGTGAAGATGGTCTACCGCAAGACGCTTAATGAGCTTTGCAAGCGCTTCAATAAAAGCATCTGCACTTCCTATATCAATGATTGTATCAATAATCTTTTCATGATAAACATACTGGTTATTATCCTCATCCGGCTGTGCATGCAAAAGCTCGTCAATGATATAGCTGAATTCCTCAGGAAGCGCCTTTCTTACCTTGGAACGGGTATATTTGGATGATAGGAGCTTTGCAAGCTCAGTCAGATTTTTCAGTGTAATCTTATACCAATATGGTGTTACCACATGCTGTTCCTTTAATCGTTGTAGCTTCTCTACCGGATAATAGACAAGCGTACAAATCTCCTGGCATTCTCTAGGTGACAGGCGTGTCGCAAAAATCATATCCACTTTTTCCTTAATAACGCCTGCTGCATTATTCAATATATGATAAAAGGCTTCATATTCTCCGTGCAAATCACTCATAAAATGCTCTGTTCCCTTGGGTAAATTCAAGATTGCTTTCAGATTAATAATCTCTCTGCATACTGCGGGAATGGACGGATATTTCTCGCCAAGAAGTTTTAAGTATTTTAGCTTTTCTTCTGAAATCATCGGGTTGTATTCGAATCTTTCGTTTTCCATGTGTCTCCTGCCTCTCTGTTTTTATTACGAAACGATATATGCTTTTTATTAGTTACAGTTTTAACAAAGATATAAAAAAGAGCGTCTGATTACTCAAACGCCCCTACTTTATCATCATTCACTTTATCCTTTTTCTTATCAATTATTTTCTCGCTATCTATTCTCATCATTTCGACTTTTCCTCGCATGACTCATTATAACGCATAGAAATCTGCTTTTGCAAGTCTGTTTTTGGTTCTTTTTACGCCTTGCGCCCAAATTCTCCATTCGTAATACGTCCACCATAGCTTCCCGGCTTGACATCTTCCCCTAAGATTGTATGAGTGCCATGCTTATCATAGGAATACAAAAGAAAGCCTGCACAGCGATTCACATCCAACATATCATAGGGTGTCTGTGGCAGAACAATTTCTTCTTCCATGTCCGGTATTCTTCCTATGGGTACTCCCGGAGACTTTCTTTGTCTTTCTCTTTTTTCTTTGGAGCGTTCCTTCGCATCCTCTCTTCTCTGGTTCGAAATCTGACACACTTCCACAATTTCCAGAGCTTCACGACTTGCATGTTCTGCCTCATCCTTACGATTAAGCACCCGTTTTTTCTCTTTTGGTTGTGGAATCATCTCTGCAACTGCACATTGCATATACATTGCAATAGCTTCCTGCATCGACATGCTTTCCATGCGGGCATCCTTCATGTCCCTACTAAGAAGCACCGTCTGTCTGTGGATGTCATTGATATGGGAAAGCCTGTGCAGCAGATTCCGTTCCATCGGCTTCCTGCTGTACATAAATGCCACCTCCGTGTGACTATATGGCGGATAAGTCCTTTTATCCGATTATTAATTATCCTACTTCTCCCATTCCTGATACTGCCAAAACGGGTTATTGTATATATCGGCAGATGGTTTAAAAAACTTTAGAGGGATTAGAATGCATCTGCTTCAGGTAAGAAAAATGGGAGCGGAAACCAGCCTTGTGGCGCCTTCTTCAAAGCATTATCCGGCTTTTGTAAGGAATGGAAATAGTAGCTGGTCGTAAGCGTTTTTACCAAGTCTTTTTCTTCCAAAACTACATCAGCCTTTAAATCCGTCTGTGATACAGCTGTCTCTCCAGTCATATATCTTAACAGGTAATTTGTTTGTACATCGTTCTCTTCTGAGTGCACACCTATTACATAATTGCCCTCCTGGATACAATTTTTATCCTGATAAATTGTGCTCTTCCATTTGAGCATAAAACAAAGCACCTTTTCATAATTCAGAATTTTAACCTGATGAGAAGTATTCACTGTATAATAATCAGCCATCAAGTCGAGCCAGTCTATTTTTTTCGGCTCATCCATGGTTGCATGGATTCCAAGCTCATCACTTCCGATTTCCTCCATAAACGCCTTTATGACAAATGGTAGCTTTGTAATATCCATAAGCTCAAATTCAAAGATATTTCTCTCATTTGCAGATACATTCAGATAACCTACACATTCCTCTCCATCTAAAACAGCGTAAGTATCTGCCTCCCAACTGCTTAGGCACAGGAAAAATTCCTCTCTCATTCTTGTAGTTACCGTTCTTCTCTGATATAAAGCAAATACTGCATCTAACCATTTTTCATCCGTTTCTTCCAGTAAAACAAACTGATAGTCTTTTTCCTTCTGTCCTAAAGCCTGACAACAATGTCTGATACTGTCACCGGTAATGTTAAAGCAATACTTCATTCCTGCCTTTTCAAAACCATAATGCTGATAACGATGGCGATTACCATCTAAAATCAATAAGTCTATACCATCTTCTCTTGCTTGTTTCTCTGCCTGCTCCATAAGAGTAATCATATATTTCTTACCGCGAGCCTTCGGATGCACACTGACTGTTCCGATATATCCTGCTTTCAGACTGTCTTCTTCCAGTCTAAGCTCCATAGGCAGCACATCGATGAGAGCCTTAATATGCCCTTCTTCCTTTATCAGATGGTGTGTTGCCAGCATATTTCGTTCTTCTGAATATGCCTTTGGCAACAATCTCTCAAAATCAACGCTTCCCGATGACATGCTGAATACCATATTGGCAAAATCTATCACATCACCCATATCCTCTTTCGTTCCTCTTATATATGTTCCCATAATGTTGTCCTTTCTAATATAGATACAACAAAACCTGTCGCAGTATGCAACAGGTTTTATCAATTTATGTATTTGATTATTTCTTGGCGTTTTTCTTATTATTCTCTTTTGCCGGAGCGGTATCGTCGGTAAAGAAATTCTTCGGTGTAATCTCAGCATAGCATAAGGAGCAGTGGCCGTTTAATGCTGCACCATTGCTTACCTGAATAGACTTTGCCTTGATATCACTATCTATAATTGCCTTTTCGCCAACAGTTACCATTCCTTTGATATCAAGCTTACCCTGAATTGCACCATCTACCATAAGACTCTGTGCGTCAATATCTCCAAGAATAACTGTATTCTCACGAACTACGGCGCCTTCCTCACACTGAATATTTCCTTCGATGAAAGAATCTTTGGTGTAAATGTCTCTTGCCTTAATATTTCCGTTTACGTCTCCACATATATTCACACGATCATTAGAATTGATATCTCCATTGATCTTTCCATACATTTCAAGCTTTCCTGTAATCTCAATATTTCCATTAATTACAGTTCCCTGAGGGATAATTGCTACTTGCGCGTTATTCATTCCATCAAAATTGCTCATTCTCTTACTGCCCCTTCCTTGACCCCTTACCCTTTTGTAATACCTCTAAAAACCAAGGGTTTCTATCTATATTTAATCTCATTTACCGTAAAAAATCAATATAATTATGAAATTTTATGTTACCTATGTTTTCTTTTTGCTTTATCCGCATACATTAATTCATCTACTTTTTTCAGAACATCTTCAAGATGAACAATGTCTTTCGTTTGCACATGAAGAATACCCAAACTGGTAGCTACTGTATATGGTCTATTAGATGTCTCATTATATTCTGCTAAAAAGCTACTGATCTTAGCTCGAATACCTTCTTCATCATACATGCCTTCCATAACAGCCAGCATCTCATCTCCCCCAAATCGAACACATAGAGCATCCTTGGGACAGCTATTCTTCAAAGCATCTGCGACCGTTCGAATCGCATCGTCTCCTGCTGTATGTCCATAATCATCATTAATTCTTTTTAGGCCATCCAAGTCAGCCATAACGACCGTAACGCTTGTATTACTTCCTTTCAGTCGGATTAACTGTTTTTCACATTCCTGCATAAAACCAAGCCTATTATAAAGCCCCGTTAATGCATCATGCTTGTAAACATGCTCAATCTGCGTTGTCAGATACTTTTGATGACGACGATTCAATAATCCACCTATCCCGTTATTCAGTGCTGTTACAACATGAGGAATCATCATATAGTCTGTATGGTCACAGCTTTGATAATAAAAGCAAGCATAGCCAAAAGAAACACTCATAAAATCAATCTCCGCAAAAATAAGAGGATACCCCTGCTCCAACAACATTTCTAATCTAGGAACAACCTTTTTTACATCAAATTCCTCCAACGAATGTGATGCGGTAATTCCTGCATCATATAACAAATATTTCTTATCTGTTATGCCAGACTCTTTACCCTGCATTGGATTAATAGAAGCATCGGCACACCATTGGTTTAAAACACAACACATATGTCCCATAACCCGATTTTTCATCCTGTCCGGTACTTCCTCTAAGCTTTGACATAGCTGCATACTCTCTGCAATCTGCGTTAAGATACGGTTATCATCATAATATCGATAGAATCTACTATTAAGCTTATTGAAATCATTTAGAATATTCAGCTTTGACAAATACATACAGCCACAAGACTCCGATTTCATCAATGCTGGCATCACCCAGAAATCTCCCTCCTTTACTTCTGCTATAACAGCCTCTGCTGCCATATCAGCAAGCATCCTATAATCGCAACTGGCTGTTGTAATTCTAGGTTCTGTCATGTGTACTTCCTCTATTCCGTCAAAACCCGTAACAATAATATCCTCCGGTACCCTATATCCGTGTTGCTGCCAAAAAGCAACCGTATTAATCGCCATATTATCGTTCGCACAAATAATAGCATCTGGAATAACCTCTGCTTCCCAAAGCTTCTTTAAAGCCTTGAGTGTAGGTTTTGCCCAAAAGTTTCCATAGCTAACCATGTTTTCCTGAAAACATATCCCATGTGCTTCTATCACTTTGCGAAATACTTCTATGCGTTCTTCTGAGAATTTATTCCCTTTAATCCCTGCCAACATATGAGGTCTTTTAGGCTTGTGCACGTTCATAACATGCTCTACAACCTTTTCAAATCCAGATTTATAATCAAATTGCACATTCACACAATTGTCATAATAACCATCTACTATAATAGCAGGGACATTTGCCTTTTTGGCATTGGCTATCACTTGTTCTGATATCGTTCTGTTTTTTATCTTTTCATCCATAATAATGACAGCGTCCACAACGGAATAATCAATCCGCTCAAAAATACGCATACTCGAATCTATATTTTTCTCATCCCAATCAGAGTCCGTTCCTATATGAAAAACAAAGATACGATATCCATATTCCCTTAATCTATCATGCAACTGTGATACAAAATCAATACTCGTTGCATCCTGAATTCTTGATAAGCAAAGTGCTATCACTTTATAACCATTCAGCATATCAGAAACCATGCCTTTCTCAGCTTTTGTAATTGTATATAAATTCTTATTGTAACTCTATAGTTACATTTTATCATTCATTTACATTTTTTCATATTCATTTTAGCACTATTAGCCTTTTCCCTCAATCATTGCTTACCATAACATAATTAAAATATTACGGCTGTCAGATACTTAGTACAATCTGACAGCCGCATTTCCATTTCCGTTATTCTATTTCTTCAGACTCTTCTATACTCGTTATCTCTTCTTCCTCAACTTCCTCTACGACTGTTGTCTCTTCTTCAGTTTCCTCTGCGGTTATTGTCTCTTCTTCCTCAGTTCCCTCTGTGATTGTTGTCTCTTCTTCCTCAGTTCCCTCTGTGATTGTTGTCTCTTCTTCCTCAGTTCCCTCTGTGATTGTTGTCTCTTCTTCCTCAGACTCTTCTTCGGTTGTTATACCTTCTTCTAATGGAACCATTTCTTCTCTCAGTGAAAGTGTCTGCACTGGTTCTGCTTCTGTTACTTTTACCAGGCTTACATTATCAATCTCAATCGTAGAACTTGGCGTATCCACTCCTGCTATCAATCCCATGGAAATCTGGAAATCAATAATATCAGATGTCTCTTTCGTTACCGTAAATTCCTTTTCAAAAGTAAACTTTTCATCAGCATTCAGAGCAATATCTGCTCCATCATACCAATCATAGGTTCCTGCCGTCATCAATGCAAGCTTTACCGTTCTAGCCTGAGATGACTTCACATCAAAGCTCACTTTGTAGGAAGCCCCCTTTTCCAAGGTTAAACCACTCTGCTTCAACTGAACATTCCAATCTGCCTCTCCCGGATTTGTAATATCAAATACTGCTTTTCCACTAGAAAAATTAACACTTCCCTGTGCCGGTGAGAATATCCATGAGCCTTCATATCCCCAGCCTTCGGAGCCATTCTTAAAATCTCCATTCGTAATCAATTCCTTACCTGTCTGAACCTCTTCCTCAGGCTCTTTCTCCGGCTCTTCTACCTCTTCCAAGGTAATGTTATCAATCACGATGGTATGCTTCTTATCAATTGTGATTCCACCTACTGCTCCCATGGAAATGCTTAAAATAGTCTCTTCATCTGTTGGATAAGTCATCTGAAATGTCTTTGAAAAGATCTGATAGTCACTGTTCAAATCTACCACCGGATTACCGGAGTATGGATTCCAATCATTATCCACAGTACCATCCTTTTGCAGAGCATACATAAGCTTTCTGTCCGTGCTTGACTTTGCCTTGAAGGAAAGCTTGTACCATTTTCCCTTCTCCAAGGTAATATTGTTCTGCTTCAACTGAATCTTCCAGTCGCTATCTCCCGTATTCTTAATATCAATGCTAAAAGCATTATCTTCATTCAAGCTGTCTACAATATAGCTAATATCGGATGCGGTATAAGCATATACCTCATACCCCGTCGTTCCATTAGAGAAATCACCATTTACGAGCAATCCATCCTCCTGAAAACGGACATTATCAACATAAACCGTACCTGACACGCCAAGCTGGAAGGTAAGTGCTGCACCCTTCATATCATCAGGTGTCTCAAACACATATCGATAGGTTGTCTTATCCGTTGATAATTCACTTTCAAAGGTTTTTCCTGATACTACTGTTTTGATATTCTTCCTGCTGTCTGCATAAGCATCAAAGGTTAATACATATGTTTTTCCACTTGAAATAGCAATCGGTTCCTGTATAATCTGCACTTCATCCAGACTCTTTACGGTTGCAGGAACAGTTACCTTTAATTCACGATTACCGTTATCATTTGTTACAACTATCGTTGCTCCATCACAGTTGTTTTTCACCTCCCAGTAATCGAGTCTGTCTGCCCCTTGCTGGAATTCTCCGTTATATACATAATTTCCATCCGGTAATACCGTCTTTTCCTCTTGTGGAATCTCAATTGTACACACCTTTTCCAGTCTTACATTCGTGATATGTACGGTTGCTGTAGAACCTTGATTACCGAGATTAAACTCTACTCGTCCATTGGCATCACTATCCGATGTCATGTCGAATGTAAAGCTGTATTTTTCTGACACATTTGTCAGGTCTACCTTTGTATCTGTCATGTATCTGCTATAATTCAGATCCGGTGCTGTAATACCTGTTATGATCGTTCTTGCCTCATCTGCATAGGCATCAAAGGACAAACGATACTGATATCCCTTTTCTAAGGACTGCTTTGCCTGCACAACCTGTACACTATAATCCAAAGCACCGGCATTCGTCGTTACAATGTGCAATGCATTTTCTGAGATTTCTGCTGTTGCCTTGCCTTCTCCTGCAAGCATAAACTGCCAGTCATCTGCATCTGTCAGACTTTCCTTTGCAGAAAAATCACTATTTCTTACAAAGTTCCCTGTTTCATCCGGTTTTCCAAGAACAACTTCTTCCTTTTCCGGCTTTACTACATTCTCATCATAACTATCCTTCTGATAGACCTTTACATAATCTACTACCAACTGTGCATTATCAGCAAACACTGCATCCGGCTCTGGATTTCCCGGCCAGTCACCACCTACCGCAAGGTTTAATATCATATAAAATGGCTGGTCATAAGGTGCCGGATACGCAATCTCTCCATAACCTGGTCTTTTCGTAAACCAATCCTTTTCTGTATGAAATAAATTTCCATCTACATAGAAACGGATTTCTCCCGGTTCCCATTCACAGGCAAACACATGAAATTCACTGGAAAAATCACCTTTTATTAATTTATAGCTTCCCTGACTCTGTGTATGAGGCTCACCAAAATGCAACGTTCCATGAGAAGTTGTCAGATTATCTCCTAACACCTCCATAATGTCTATTTCGCCACACTTTGGCCATTGTCCGTAAAAGCTCTCATCCGTTGGCATCATCCAAAATGCCGGCAAAAAACCTTTTCCGCTTGGAACCTTTGCTCTTGCTTCAAAACGTCCATATTTATAATCATGCTTATACTGTGTATTGACTCTTCCTGACGTATAAGATACCTTGCCGTTCTCATCTACTGTTTTTATCGCCTGAATTACAAGCTTTCCATCTTTTACGTAAATATTTTTCGGCGAATCTACATACGCCTGTAGCTCATTATTTACCCAGCCAGGCTCATGATACTCATAATTCCAATCCTCTGTATTAAGCGCTGTCCCATCAAAATCATCCATCCAGATAAGCTTATATTCATCTTTTTGTTCTGGATTATCGGATGGCTTATCTAATGGCTTGTCTCCTGAACTGCCATTATCTTTGTTATCACCACTTTCAGAGCTTGTCTGAGAACTATTTGCTGTAGACTGATTGTTCTTTTCCGTTATCTTCTGATCTGGATTCACAATCTCTTTTTGCTTCAGCTTCCTATCATCTTGCGTTACTGGAACCTCCTGCACCAATGGAACACTGTCTGCTTCTGATAGCTCTACCTTTGGTGTTTCCACTACTGAATTCTGCCTTTCTATTGACTGTATCTTCTCTTTTTTCATTTTCTTATCCTCATTGCTTTCAGATGCTTCTTCATTGAATATCTCTTCCTTAACTGCATCTTCTGCTTCCATTTGTGTCCTTATTTCCTCAGTCAACACTGTTTCCATCATCTCATCTGTCCTCTGCTCCTGTTCCAAAGCAACGGACTGCTCCATCCATACCATCTCATGGTCAACTTTTGCTGCTATTCTAGGCTCACTAAGCCCTATTGCTGCTACAACTCCTATTGCTGCCACCCCTACAGCACCAAATACTACGTAACCCCCTTTACGACTTTTCAAAAACTGCTTCCAACCTGAAAAATCCATTTTTACCTCCCATTTTTGCTATACTTCTTTTGCCTTTATATTACGAAGCTTCCTATTACCTCTTTCAACTTATCTGCGAGCAGTAATAATTCTTCCGAAGCTTCTTTAACAGTCTGCATAGTATGATTCATATTCTGCGTAATCTCCATCGTATTAGAAGCCGCAGAAGCATTCTCTTCTGAGATTGCCGCTAAATCCTCTACTGTACTGTTAATTTCCTCTCCTGATATATTTAAAATATCTATTTTTTCTTTAATACTACTAATATTTTGAAGAGACATATCTACACCTTCTGATACTGCCTTTGAAGTTATGTGTGTTTCCTCCAGCTTCTTCTGCTGAACATCCATATTACTTCTTACCTCATTCATTACCGCTACCATTGTCTGTGCAGTCTTTGTAATCTCTCCTAATATTTTGTCTATTTCTTTCCCAGATTCATTCGATTGTAAAGCTAGCTTACATATCTGTTCTGCTACTACAGCAAATCCTTTTCCAGCTTCTCCTGCCCTTGCTGCTTCTATGCTAGCATTCAACGATAACAAATCTGTTTCCTCTGCAATTTCCTGAATCATTTCTACAGCTTGTTTTATATTCTCTACTGCCAAATTCATATGCATAATCTGTGCTTCTACCTTTGCAATAGAATCCTTCGTATGATCACTGGAATATGACAAATCGTCTATAATAGAAACGGATTCCTTTTCTTTTTGCGACATATTTATAGCAGATTCTGCCATACTATCCACTTCCTGCGTAATCAAGTGAATCTGACCGCTCATTTTTGCAATATTGTCATTTGCCGAAACCGTGCTGTCCGCCTGATTTCTTGCTCCGTTTGAGATTTCCTCTACTGCTACTCTTACAATATTAGCTGCCTGCGAAGTATCTTGAGCAATTTCCAAAAAGCTGTCTGCTTTCTGCTTTAAATTATCACAAGATATCTTAATCTCACTAACCATATGCTTAAAGGTTTCTTGCACCTGCACACAATTTCTGTATATATCACCTAATTCATCCTTTACCTTCAATGTCTTATAATCCGGTATAAAGTCCAATCTTCCTTCTATTAATTGCTGTAGAAACCTACCAATTCGAGTCATCCGCACAACCATTCCACGCGCAAGAATACCAACCGCTAAACCAACAAAAATAACAAATATGGCTGTAAAAATAGCAATACGATTAATCTGCGCCCGAATCATCGCATTAATACTCGCACTATCCTTTACAACTTCAATCGCACCAATAATTGATCCATCTGAATTTATTAACGGATCATAATACACATAACACTCTCTTCCTAACAGAGTATAATTCTTTAAAAAGATGGTTTCTCCTGCTTCAATCCGTTTATAAATTTCTTTATCTGTAGGAATGCCCGTTGCTCTCGCTCCATTTTCCTTCGGAACCGTTGTAATAAGTCTTGTATTTCCAAAAAGCATCGACACTTCAAATCCGGTCTTCTCCTTTAATGCATCTACTAGCTGAAAATTACCGTTAATCTCTGTTGTTCCCTTTCGAACCTTTCCAACAAAGTCAACCGTATAATCTCCTTCATATAGATTGGTATAAATCTCATTTACAGAAGCTGCTACAATCTGTAATGAGTTCAATACCTCCTCATCTATGGTATCACTTATCGTTGTTGTACTAAGTATGGAAATCAACATACACACAATCACCATTGGTAACAAACACAGTGCTAACAATTTATTTGAAAATGTCCATATTCTAATTCTCTTCTTACCCTTATTTTTTTTTGCCACTTTTCTTTTTAATGTCCCCAATTCCAAAAGTTTTTTGGTTTTTTTCTTCATAAATTCCCTTCTCCTTTTCACAATACTTTTTTCTTATACAAAAGGAGACGGTCTTTCCAACCAGTCTCCTTTTGTCACATAATTTATAAGAGAGTAATGTAATGACTGTAAACAGTCATTAGCCCTTCACACTACCAAGGGTTACACCCTGTACAATAAACTTAGACAGAACAAGATAAACAATGACTACTGGGAAGATCGAAAATGCAATCATCATATATAACTGTCCCATGTCAAACTTGGTGAAATCTGCACTTCTCAAATATGCAATCCATAAAGGAAGTGTCTTCATCTCTGCCTTGGTCAACACAAGTGAAGGTGTAAAGTAATTGTTCCAGCTGGAAACAAATCCAAAGATTGCCTGAACTGCTAATGCCGGCTTCATAATCGGTAATATTATTCTGTTAAAGGTACTAAATTCACCTGAACCATCAATTCTGGCTGCCTCTACAATTTCAAGCGGCAATGAGCTTTCCATATACTGCTTCATAAAGAATACACAAGATGGAGCAACAATGGCCGGAATAATCAGTGGAAGGAAAGTATCCTTCATATTCATTGCGGTAATCATCTTTACAAATCCAAGGGCACTAACCTGTGTTGGAATTGTCATAACTAAAAGAATAAAATTGAATGCCGCTTTCTTTAATCTAAAATCATATGCATGAATTGCATACGCTGTCATTACTGAAAAATAAATCGACAATACTACCGTCAAGGAAGAAACAATCACACTGTTAATCATACCTCTTAAGATTAAGATTGTTTCATTATTTAACACATTTAAGGAATTAATTACAAAATGCTTACCTGGTAAAACTGAAAATCCTCTCTGGATATCTACATGTGCTCTTGTTGCATTGATAAAAAGCAGATAAAACGGAAAGAGACATAATACGGTAAAGAAAATCAATACCACATAACGAACTGTTTTATTTAATGTAATCGATAAACGACTTGTTTCTTTCTTCATTTGAACTACCTCTCTTCTCTCTGACTTGTTAACATCTTAAATACCAGAACACTCAATGCGCCAGTCACGATAAAGATAATTACGGAAAGTGCACCTGCCATACCATAGTTTTTGCTGAATAAATGATTATTCAGATACATAATCAAGGTCATTGTGGTACGGTCCGGACCACCCTTTCCATTTGTTAAAATCTGCGGTAAATCAAACATCTGTAATCCACCGATTAAAGATGTAACCATAACATAAGCTAAAATAGGTTTCAATAATGGCATGGTAATCGTGCGGAATACCTGTGAAGAGGTTGCACCATCTACCTCTGCTGCTTCAAATAAGGATGGATCAATACCCATCATACCTGCCATAAGCAGAATCGTTGTATTACCAAACCACATCAGGAAATTCATCAATGCGATTAAGCCTCTTGCTCCCCATGTAGATGACATATAGTGAATCGGTTCTTCAATGACTCCTGCATCCATCAACAGCATGTTGATTGGTCCATTGTTTGAGAACAAAGCAAAGAACAGCATGGAGAATGCAGATGCCATAATAAGGTTTGGCATATAAATAACGGTTTTAAAGAAACCGGATGCTTTCAATTTTAAACGATTATTGGTAAACCAAGCCGCAAGCATTAAAGATACCGCAATCTGCGGGATAAAGCCCAAAAGCCACATAATAACCGTATTCTCAAGATATTTCAATAAGTCCGCTTCTGTAAACAGCTTGATAAAATTATCAAATCCTACGAAGTTTGGTCCTATTGTATTTAAACCAGACATATAGTTTTCAAAAAAGCTATAATAAAATGTTGATAACATCGGAACAAGTGAAAATACACAATAGATTAGGAAAAAGGGAAGTAAAAAGATATATCCCCACTTATTGTAGCTAACTGTTTTTTTCTTTTTCTGCGAAGCACTCATAATTCGTCTCCTCTTAATCTCTCTTATCAAGTGCGAGTTTTCAGGCGTTACAAACGCCCGAAAACTCAATGTAACTTCTTATGTACTACTTATTTATTTTGTTAATTCAGGATACTTCTCAACTGCGGATGTATAGAAGTTCTCTAATGCAGTATCCATATCTACATTTCCTTCGAAATACTCATGGAAGCTCTGCTGGAATGCTTCATTTAATCCCTGATCGTAATCACTAATGTTACTCATATCAATCTTCTTAGCTGCTTCTGCAAAGAGAGCGATGTGGTTCTGTCCACCTAAGAAGTCAGAAGCATAATCACTGTTAGCGATTTCGTTCATAGCTGCTTCGTTGTTTGTATAATCCTGTGTATCAAGTGTAATCTGCTTCATTGTCTCTGCATCACATGTCAAACGATACATCATATCCTTGATAAATGGGATATTGTCTGTTCCCTGTGCTGCACAGATCCATGTTCCACCCCAGTAATATGGCTGAGGTCCTTCACATACACCGTAATCACCATAGATACCATTTCCTACCGCTGCTTCTGCAGATGCATCAGCAAGTGAGTTTCCTAACAGGGTGAAGTTGATTCCCCATGTAGAATAGAAGAAACCAAATACCTTACCTGCCGGACCCTGGTCAGCACTCCATTCTGGCGCCCAGAGAGTTGTCTTGTTGTTATATCCAAGATCTGTGTAGTTCTTTGTCTGCTCTACCCATTTCATCATGTTGTCATCAATCTGAATCTTTGTTCCATCTACCCATGGAGCAGAAACATTGTTAGAGAAGGTTCTGTAAGAATCATCATAACCGGATAACATGAAATAGCCTGCTTCATTTACCTTTGCTGCTGTTGCATCAAAGTTCTCCCAGTTGCTTAAAGCTGCCTGTACTTCTACCGGATCATCTGTTCCAAGAACTTCCTTAGCAATAGAACGTCTATATGCAAATAATCCCGGAGTTGCCTGCCATGTTGTACCCTTCTGAACACCATCAACGGTAACAATATCCTTGGTATACTGATACTGTCCAGCAAGGTCAGCCTCTGTTAATCCGATGTCATTTACTACATCAAGTGCAAACTGTGACTTTGTGTATTTTGTTGCATAGTCAGCTTCGATTAAGAATACATCTACCTTATCATCAGCAGCTGCTGTTTCCTGTGCCATTAATGCTGCATCAAGGTTGTTCTGGTATGCATTGTTTTCATTTGCTACGATAACAAAATTAACTTCTACGCCATGTGTATCTGCAAGATCTGCAGCATATGCTTCATAACGGCTCTTAAATTCATCGTTCCAGCAGTAAATATTTACAATTTTACCCTGCTCTGTTGTTCCGGCAGAAGCTGTTGCATCTGTTGTGTCTGCTGTCACATCATCCTTTGCTTCTGTTTTTGCCGGAGCAGAATCTGTTGTTGATGTTGCTGCATCGCTGCTACCACATCCTGCAAGTAAACCTGCTGTCATGGTTGTTGCTAATAACAAACTTAATACTTTTTTCTTCATGTTAACTTCCTCCCATATATAAAATAGGTTTTTGTTACTGTTTACTTCGCTCCAGTAACAAGTTGTTTGCTTTACAATATGAATTATAGCCATTTTGACCTACTCATTATATTAAATCGATTGAAAAAATATCAGATTCATGACATAATAATAAAAAGAATGGAATGTTTTTTAGAAAGGAGTTTCCATATGAGTCTTCAAAGAGAATGGTATATGAATGAACTAAAAAAAAGCGAAGAAGAAACACCACACCGCCCTCTGGAAACAGAATATTCCTTTTACAATGCCGTTGCTGCAGGAGATATGGATTATATCAGAAAAAATATTGAAGATGGAGATTTCACGAATCCTGAAGGCATGGGAATCCTTTCCCACAATGAACTTACAAATCTGAAATACCACTTTGTCATCACAGTCGCCATGGTAACACGTCACTGCGTAGATGCAGGAATGGAACTGGAACAGGCTTACCGGTTAAGTGATTTCTATATATTAAAAATGGACTCTATGCAAACCAAAAAAGCGATTGCGGATTTACATGCCAGTATGTCTTTGGATTTTACCGGAAAAATGCTTCTCTTAAAGAAAAACGCGGTTATTTCAAAGCCTATTACCATGTGTGTTGAATACGTCTACAATCATATTCATGACCGCATCACGGTAGAAGACTTGGCAGAACATACCGAACTGTCTACCAGCTATTTGTCACGATTGTTTAAGAAAGAGCTTGGTATTTCCGTTAGTGATTATATTCGGGAAAAGAAAATTGATAAGGCACAAAATCTTTTAAAATACTCTGATTTTAGCATGGTAGAAATCGCTAACTATCTCTCGTTCTCATCCCAAAGCCACTTTATACAGACCTTCGAGAAATTAGTAGGGCTTACACCAAAAAAATATAGAGACCGCTATTACCGTACCTCCTGGTAAGGTAAAAAAACACCAGAGACTTCATTTTATCTCTGGTGTTTTCGTTTTCTAATTTTTTAATGTTACTACAAGCCCTGTCATGGTAAGACCTTTTGCATTTTGTTTGATTTTGATGTAATGATTTTTACCTATCATATATCCAAGACTGCACTGCTTTTGCGCACTTCCTCCCTCCATTCCCTGGAAGGTTATTGTCTCGCGGAAAATATTATCCATATAAACAGATACCGGAAGCTGAGCCAGACTGCCAAGCTCGCTTGTCGCTTCGATTTCAAGTGTATATTCTCCGTCCGTATTCGTAGTCACACCAAATACAATTTCTTCTTTTGTCAAATCCATGACCCCATCAGAAAGAAGAATCCTATTATCCTTAGGTAACTCATAAAATACCACATGAGTCATGTCATCTTCATCATCTTCCATCTCAGTTTCTATCGCTTCCTCTACCATTCCTGCTAATCTTAACATAGCTGGAGAATCCAACAAAAATGACAAAATATTACTTGCATTTCTCTGTAAATCAGCCCGAGAAATTTTACCGTTTTCCAACATTTCCTTCACATTATCGAGCATTATCTCTTCTGCCGCATCTGCACAACACATATAAATATCATTCTGTGCCAGTACCATAGGTGCTCTGTTTGTCTTTTCTGCCTCTTCCCCTTCCCAGTTTGCCATTGCCCACCAGTCAGTCATAACGATACCCTGATAGTTCCACTGCTTACGAAGAATCGTTGTACATAAGTCAAAATTTCCTGCTGCCCAGACTCCGTTTATTGGTCCATAAGAAGTCATAATCGATTTCGCATTACCTTCCTTTACCGCCATTTCATATACCTTTAGGTATATCTCTCTTAACGCTCTCTGCGAAACAACCGCTTCTGTTCTGGTTCTTGCCTGTTCCTGATTATTCGCACAATAATGTTTAATCGTTCCTGTCGTACCGCATGCATGCATGCCCTTTAACTGTGCCACACACATTTTCCCGGTAAGAAATGGGTCTTCTGAAACATATTCAAAGTTTCTGCCATTCAAAGGACTTCTATGAATATTGATTCCCGGTCCCAAAAGCGTATCTACCTTATGCTTCCATAACTCTGCACCTAGCATCCCAAACAGTTCTTCTACTAATTCCAGATTAAAGCTACATCCAAGAGCGGTTCCATTCGGCAAGGAAAATGCCTTTGTTCCACAATCCATTCGAATACCGGAAGGACCATCTGCACAGCATGCAACCGGAATGCCCATTTTTTGTAAGCTCTCCGTTACACCGCCAAAGGCTCCTGCTGTTCCCGGCGTCACCTTTGGACTACACATACCTTCACCATGGAATAAACACATCAAATCCTCATCTGACATCTGTGCCATAAAATCATCTAAAGAAATCTTTTTATCCAAAACATCCTTTAATACATATCCTTTGTTTCCTGTGTATGGAATTTCTTTTGCCCGAAATTCCTGTATACGGGCTGCCATATCCACCGTACGGGTTGGCACCGCTTCCATTTCTAAAACAAACTCTTCTTGGCTCTTTTCCACAGGACGAAATCGCTCAAAGCTTTCTAGTGGTGCACATGCCTCTTCTAATTGTTCTACTACCTGTAATTCTTGTACAAAGCTTCCACAGAACTTTGCACTTCTGACATCTGCTCCTACAAAAATATAATACTCTCCCTCTTCTAATAAGAAACAGTTCTTATATCCCGTTACACCACTATCATCAAAGGAAGCGTAGTATATCTCCGGGCATACGATCTCAATACTTTGTGATTCTCCCGGCTCTAATACCTTTGTTTTTGCAAACCCTGCAAGCACACGTACTGGCTTACCAAGTTTACCCTGTGGAGCATGTACATAAACCTGAACCACCTCTTTTCCTGCTGTTTTACCAACATTGGTCACTTTTACAGAAACAGTTATTGCCTTTTCTGTCATCTGCTGTAATCTTGCCTGAATCTCAAATTCTGTATAAGAAAGGCCAAATCCAAACGGATATTGTACTCTATCCTTTGCAAAAGTTTCAAAATAGCGATATCCTACATAAATATCTTCTTTATAATAATTCTTTTTCAAATCTCCAAAGTTAGCCGTACTTGGATAATCTGCGATATCATATGCTATCGTATCGGTAAGCTTTCCACAAGGATTTACTTTTCCGGTCAGGATATCCACAACACCGTTGCCACCTTCCTGACCGCCCTGCCATGCATATAATACTGCAGATGGCTTATATTCCTCTACCCAACTCATATCCACAATATTACCAACATTCAATAATACTACGGTTTTTTCAAATTCCTTGCAGACCTTTGCAATCATGTCTTTTTCTATCTGCGTTAGAAGATAGCTTCCTTCTTCTGCCTTATTATCCTGATCCTCTCCGGCAGTTCTTCCAATGATAACCAACGCCACATTTGCTTCCTTGGCTGCCTTTACGGTTTCCTCTGTTAACGGCATCTCAGCCTGTGACCACGGAACCGTACCCCATCCATGGCCTTCGTCAACCGGATTCTCCAATATCCATTTCTCATAAATATCTAAGATATTCGATTCTAAAGTAATATCCTCACATGCCTTTAATGCATCCAAAATACTTACTACATATCTGGTGTTTACTAAGCCCCCAGAGCCAAGACCACTTTTATAATAATAAAACGCACATCTTCCAAACACAGCTACCTTGTCACCTTTTCTAAATGGAAGTGTCTGCTTTTCATTTTTCAGCAATACGCAACCTTCCGCTACTGCCTGTCTGGCAGTAGCGGCATATTTTTCCAAATCCAATCTATGCTGTATCATCGTGTTTCCTCCTGCATGATTATGCTTCATCTAATTCTACTACAATCGTATGAACTCCTTCGTCCATATCCTGAATTGCTGCTCTTTCTAAGATTGCCATATTATTAACTGACGGCAATGTTATTTTTCCATCACAAACGGCATTCTTAATAACATACTCACCATACTCTAATCCCTTAGGATTCTGGTATATTACTTCAAATTCTTTGTCAGCAAAGATTAATCGTATTGATGCTCTTCCCTCTTTATCAAACTGCTGTTTCATAAGCTTAGGACTTATCATAAGATCTCCCATTTTGCCACGTACACCAAAAACCTCTGTTACCATGGTAAGCATATACCAGCTGGCTGCTCCTGTCAGATAATGATATAGGCCTCTTCCTTCTGCGTTAAAATACTCTGGAATTCCCGGATATATCTTACTTGTTTCAAAGTTTAATGCAGTGTCTGCCAGTGTCTGAAGTGCCTTATAGCCTTCCTTTACAAAACCTCTCTGATATAATGCATTTGCATACATAACTGTCATATGGGAAAATACTGCTCCGTTTTCCTTCTCTCCATATGCAAAACCAAACATTCTTCCCAAGTCAAACTTCATCTCATGGAAGTTTGTATTCAAACGATATCCTCCAACCTCTGGTACATATAAATAGCGATCTGCACTTTGACAAATTTTAGCCACCTGTTCCCGTGTCGCTGTCTTACTCATAATCGAAAATACCTGACCGGTTAGCATCATTCGAACGCCACTTTCAAAGAAACCTTCTACTCTGTTCTTATGATTATCATAATAGCTATTAAACCACCCCTCATTTTCTTCGCCGTTAATCCATTCCGTCTTACGAATGTGTTCCATCATCCAATCTGCTTTATGCTCAAGATTTACAATCAGCTCATCTATCATTACCTTTGCTTTTCTTCCGGCAATATTATGTCTGCAAAGCATCAGATAATCATTTAATAACTTTCTCTTTGCTTCTACATTTTCATAAAGCTCTAAATCATCACTTAACAAAATACGTAATTCTTCTAATAACTCTACGGAATCGACTCCTGTCTTATCCTTAAAGGTTCGCAGACACTCTGCCATCTGCTTTAGATTTCCTGCATATGCACAGGTAAATGCAACGCTTTCTCCATTTTGGGCAGCCATATCAAGAGCATCATTCCAATCCGCTCCACGCAGGCTAATATGATTATGCTCACCTACTTCATAGAAAGCGCCTAAATGCTGTAATAGTAAATGCTCTAAAATAGATCCATAATAAATATCACCATTTACACATTTCTGACGCATTCCATAGCTTTCCTTCCATCTTCCATCCGTATTGGTTCCACGTCCTGTCTGTTTATCCTTAAAGTAGGTAACACTTTCATTCAGAATCTCAATATCGCCAGTCTGATTTATATAGAGCATGGTCGTTAAAAACGGCCATACACCATGATCCATCCACACACGGGTAATATTATTTCTGTCTGCAATAAACTCACCCTGCTTCTCGCCAATAATCGTAGCATTGGTTCCATCAATTCTTACTCCACCATAGTTATCCAGAATCATCTGACGAACTCCACTCGGATCCATGATCAGTAAAGACAAACAATCCTGCCATAAATCACGCCAACCTCTTCCGCCTCTTCCATAATCATGATGTGGAAGGAAGGAACATCCATAGATTCTTCTTAACATAGGTTGAAAGCTCACCCAACGCATATAATTATCAAATCTTACATCACCAGTATAGTAGCCCACATTTACCTTATCCTGCCAATACTTCTTAACCTCAGCGAAAGCCTGCTCGACCTTCTGTGCGCTATCATAAGACTGTACGATTTTATATAACTTAGATGCCTGCTCAGAAGCTCCAATGATAATGATATACTCTGCTTTCTCTCCCGGCTGTAAGGTAATGGTCTCAAAACGAATTCCTCCCAATGCTTCCTTGCCTTCAAAGCTTCGTCCTGCTTCCACTCCATCCTTCTTTTCACGAATAGCTCTTGGATTCGTATAGCTACCACCTTCTCCTATAAAGTCTTCCGTAACCGGGAAGAAGGAAACCGGTTTTTTACCATCCCCTGTAATACCAAGTGTAAAATACGTCATATTATTTTTTCTATGTCCTCGCTCATCAAATGACATCGTTGGCTTTACACAAACACCATCTTCCTGCGTTTCTACCTGATGAAGTAAAGAAGTAACATGTCTATGATCTCTGAGATTATCCGCACTTCTTCCATAAATTGGAACAACCGCTGTCGGTGTCATCACTTTTTCTCTTCTTCCATTGTTGTAAAGCTTCACATACATAATCTCAACATTATGCTCTAAAGGTACAAAAGAAGTCACCTTAGCCTTCATTTGATATTTCATAGACTCTCTTTCTACCTCGTGCCACATAAGTCCTGCTGTAAGAGTGCTCTTATCCTGGCATGCTGTGAATTTTCTATATTCTTCTTCCACAGAAGCTCCTACCGCTGACCAATAACCCATTCCTTCTATACTGCACCAGAAATTTCTTCCCGAACGATTATTATGTAAGTTTTCCACGCTGACTGGCTCTAAGATAAATGTTTCCTGATTCAGCTTACTGTCTCCACCTAGATTTGGCGTCACACAGCTCTTGATTCCTTTTTCTCCTGCGATTGGAAAATACAAATAATTATAATTTTCCGGCTGTTCTATTGTAAAAGTACCATCTGTACCTAAAAACTTTATTTTATCCATTCCTATTACTTCCTTTCCCGTTACTCAAACCTATTAACAATGAAAATACATAATCTGTTTATCTATTCCTCATTTATGATACTCTATTTGCTTCATGCAAAAAATCATATCCATTAAAAAAATATCAGATTCATGACCTATAATACTAACAAAACACTCCCTATCATTTTCCCATTAGAAAAAGGATACATTTCATGTATCCTTTTTCTGTCCTTCCATATAAATATCTTGAAAATACTATTCTGCTACCCTTTGTTTCACATAGTTCATAATACCAATATGATCCGACGGCATTCTACAACCAATCACATAGCTTCCTCTGTCATTGGTAGAACGAATAATAATACCCTTTAATGGTTCTCCATGTAACAATGCAAAATCCGAGATTATTATCTCAACCTGTTCTCCTACTACATCCTCAAAATCCGTATTCCTACAGGAGAAGGCAAAACCACCTGCACTGATATTAACAACATTTCCACTATATGTACGGTTCTTTGACATCAGTTTAATCTCACATGCATTCTTCATTGGCAGTCTTGGATGCTTTCTACGATTTACTACCCGTGGCTTATGATTCAACAATAATGTAATGTAACCATTTTGTTCCTTAGAATCTACCACAATCTCTACGTCATCCCATGTATACATGGAATTATTTACAATAATTCGTACCTCGTAAATACCCTTATCCCGGAAAAAGCTTTGTGCCTGCATATCTTTCCTAATCAGTACCGTTTCATTCTGAACCTCAACTACTTCCGTCTTATACTCTTGCTGCTTACTGTTTTCAATAATGAATACACTCATGCCAGCTGTCACATCCTGCATACTCATAAAGCCGCCAGCTCCAAGCTCCTCTACGAGTTGTCCTACAACATTTTCGATATTGGCTACGTTCCGTGCTGTTTCTTCATATTTGCTCAGCATAGTAGACGTTGTATTTTCGGATTCGATTACGCTCTCTGTTACCTCTTCCATGATTTCCTGCACCTGTTTCATATTGTCAACCATGTTCTTATTAGAGCTTTCTACCCTCTTCATAGCTGAATCAACAATCTGTATCTCACTATCCAGCTGCTTAGAATCATTTGCTATCTTTCCTACGCTTGTATTAACCGATTGCATCTTCTCCAAGGTATTTCCAATCAACCCTAATATAGTAGTAATTGCCTCTGTCATCTTATTCGAAGTCTCTTCTAAGTGATTCAATGCTCCCATAATACTAGTAGAGGAATTCTGCGTTCCCATACTTAGGTTACGTATCTCATCTGCTACAACAGCAAAGCCTTTTCCTGCTTCCCCTGCCCTTGCCGCTTCTATAGAAGCATTTAATGCCAATAGATTGGTTTGGGATGAAATATTTTCAATCGTACCGGTTTCATTCTTAACCGTATCAAACTGGTCTTGAAATTCCTGCAATATTTTCTCTACATCGTTAGATAACCGAGCCATAATATTTGTGGAGTCTACAACATCCTCCAGCTCTTTTGCACTATCATTTGCATGGGAAGAAGTCTCGTCAATAATCTCAACCATATGATTAATCAACCCGGCAATATTCTCCACCTGCTGGTCGATATCTTCTGTCATCTCCATAGAAGAATCAATCCTCTGATTCAATCTTTGATTCTTCTCTGACAGCAGCTCCATACTTCCAACTACTTCCTCTGCTCCCTGTCTATTTTCTTCCGAAAGCTCCCGCACAACTGTAACACCATCTACAATAGCATTACTTGCCGTTTTTACCTGTTCTATCGTTGTTACTACCTTTGCAAGATTACTTTTTACTGATTGTAGCATGGCTCCGTCCGAGCGATGAAGATGATTAATCGAAAGAATATATCCAACATAGCACAGTAACACTACAATAATCTGTATCTCGTAAATGGTAATATCCGAAGATGCATTCCTGCCATTCATTATATTGATAATAACAGAGGCAACCACTGCACTAATACTTGCAATCCCACACCGTATGATGAATGCTCTGTTTTTAAACAATACCAGCATACTTGCAATGGGAAGCATATAGGTAAAGGTCAGATTAGAGACTGTGGTAAGCAAAACAAATAAATAAAATACTCCATAGCCGAAAGCAATCAAATCTTTGTAAATACTCGTATGCCATCCCTTAACCTTTAAAACGAGCAAACCAAGAAAAAACGGAACCCAACATATCGTTAAAAATACAATATAATAACTAACATCTCTTAATCCCTTTATAATTTCTATCGCATATGCCGCTGTTAATACAATACACAACAGCAACCACATATACATAGCTTTTTTATTTGCACTTTTGGCAAAATATTTCTCATCGTACTCCATATAAAACCTCCTGCTCTTTTTTATTTTCTATTATTTTACCACATAAGTATTCATTTGACAGTATTATTTATCAACATACGTCTTTTTTCTTTCATTTTATAGCTATATTCTAGATCAAATAAAGGTATTTCCTTATATAATAAAGCGTGTGCATAAGCTTTATATGATAGAAATTTCTTCCTATCATATAAAAAATCACCAGTAAAAACTGGTGATTTTTATATATGCTTATATTTCGGTAAACAGTGGTGTCGAATAATATCTGTCTCCACTGTCCGGTAACAGTACAACAATTGTCTTGCCTTCATTCTCCGGGCGCTTTGCAAGTTCTAAGCCTGCATGTAGCGCTGCACCTGAGGAGATTCCTGTCAAAATTCCCTCTCTTCTGGTTAATTCCTTGGATGCTACAAATGCATCCTCGCCCTCTACGCAGATAATCTCATCATAGATTGTGGTATCTAACAAACTTGGTACAAAGTTAGCACCAATTCCCTGTATCTTATGAGAACCTGCTCTTCCCTCAGATAACACCGGGGAATCTGACGGCTCTACCGCAACTACCTTAATATCAGGATTCTGCTCCTTTAAGAATCTTCCTGTTCCTGTAATCGTTCCACCTGTGCCAACTCCGGCAACAAAAATATCTACCTTTCCATCGGTATCTTCCCATATCTCAGGACCCGTTGTTTCATAATGTGCCTTTGCATTTGCCGGATTATCAAATTGTCCCGGAATGAAAGACCCCTCAATTTCCTTTGCAAGCTCCTCTGCCTTATCAATGGCTCCCTTCATGCCCTCACTACCTGAGGTTAACACGATTTCAGCCCCATACGCCTTTAAAATATTTCTTCTCTCTACGCTCATGGTTTCCGGCATAGTTAGAATCACTCGATATCCTCTTGTCGCTGCCAATGCTGCAAGACCGATTCCCGTATTTCCTGATGTTGGCTCAATAATTACAGAGCCTTCCTTCAATAAGCCTTTTTCCTCTGCATCCTGAATCATATACAATGCAGCTCTGTCCTTCACACTTCCTGCAGGATTTCTATATTCTACCTTTACCAGCACTCTTGCCTTTACAGCATGCGCCTTTTCTACATTGGTAACCTCTACCAACGGAGTCTTTCCGATGATTTCTGATGCACTCTTATAAATATTTGCCATCTTACCACCATGCCTTTCTTAAAACCTATTCGTAATTACTCTTATCTTAACGCTTTTACTTTCCTTTTGTCTAGTAGCTGTTACGTTTCACTATGTTCCAGTTCTTCAATATCCTCAACCGGCTTCTTAAGTCCCTCTATTGTAATCTGATTGCGTTCTGCGTAATCCCAGAGTGCTGCATGAATCGCCTCTTCTGCCAACAGGGAACAATGCACCTTAACAGGTGGAAGACCATCTAATGCCTCCATAACTGTTTTATTTGTAACTTCCAAAGCCTCCTGAATCGTCTTACCCTTTACCAGCTCTGTTGCCATACTGCTTGTTGCAACCGCCGCACCACAGCCAAAGGTTTTAAACTTCACATCCTGTATGACACCTGTGTCATCAATATCCAGATACATACGCATAATGTCTCCGCACTTTGCATTTCCAACGGTTCCTACACCGCTTGGATTCTCCAGCTCTCCCACATTTCTCGGATTATTAAAATGGTCCATTACCTTTTCACTATACATAGACTTCCTCCCCTTTCTTACTGTTTCTCTGACTTTACAAAATCCTCATATAACGGTGACATAGAACGCAGTCGCTCCACAATTTTCTTCAATTCATCCACCGTATAATCTAACTCTTCCTTCGTTGTTTCCTCTGATAAGGTCAGACGAAGGGAGCCATGCGCTATCTCATGAGGTAATCCAATCGCTAATAACACATGAGACGGATCTAATGAACCTGATGTACAAGCTGAACCCGATGAAGCGCAAATCCCCTTCTGGTCAAGCAGAATAAGCAAAGACTCACCCTCTATAAAACGGAAACAGAAATTAACATTTCCCGGAAGACGATTGGTACGTTCCCCATTTAGACGACTATACGGAATCTCAGAAAGAACTCGTTCTATCAGATAATCACGAAGGATAATCTGCTTATCCATATTGGCCTGTAAGTGTTCTTCTGCCCTTTTTGCAGCCACTCCCATACCAACAATGCCTGCTGTATTCAGGGTTCCTGCTCTTCTGGAACGTTCCTGTGCTCCTCCCTGCATGAAGGAACCAATTTTTACGCCATTTCTTATATAGAGAAAACCAATTCCCTTTGGCGCATGCAGCTTATGGCCACTTGCGCTAAGCAAATCAATCGATAATTCGTCCACATTCAGCGGAATATGACCATATGCCTGTACCGCATCGGTATGAAATAAAATCTTATGCTCTCTTGCAATCGCACCAATTTCCTTCAATGGCTCTATGGTTCCGATTTCATTATTGGCAGCCATAACGGATATTAGAATCGTATCCGGACGGATAGCCGCCTTCAATTCATCAAGCTTTATCGTACCATTCTCATCAACACCCACATAGGTCACCTCAAAGCCCTGCTTCTCCAAATATTGACAGGTATGGAGTACCGCATGATGCTCTATGGTTGAGGTAATAATGTGTCTTCCCTTATCTTTATTCGCTTCTGCAACCGCCTTGATCGCCCAGTTATCCGCTTCACTTCCACCTGCCGTAAAATAAATCTCGTTTGCTTTTGCTCCAATCAGGGAAGCAACCTGTCCTCTTGCCTCATCCACTCCCTTCATACTCTTTCCAGCAAATCCATAAATCGCAGATGGATTGGCATATATCTCACAAAAATATGGCTTCATCGCCTCAAAAACCTCTTCTGACACCTTTGTCGTTGCCGCATTATCAAGGTATATCATGTATTCTCCTCCTTTATCCCACATTTCATATCAAAAAAGTATGTTTTGACTTTTTTTGAAAACGGAATCTAGTTGATTCCGTTTCGATATATTCTAGCTTGTTTTTCTTTAGCACCTATTAGATCACAAAATCACTTGCTACCTTTTTGGCTTCGATATCCAACAAATCCTGCAAAGACATATTATCTACTACCTGGTTCACCGCATCATAAATTCGCTTATACAGTTCAACCGTCGCACACTGGCCATGTCTTTCACAGGGAAGTGCACTCTCTGCAAGACACTCTACTGGTGCAAGTGACCCTTCCGTCAAACGCAATATCATACCTACCGAATATGCCTCCGGATTCTTAACCAGCTGATAACCACCTTGCGCACCTCTTGTACTTCTTACATAACCTGCCTTATTCAAAACAGCAATAATCTGCTCCATATATTTCTCGGAAAGCTCCTGCCTTGCCGCAATATCCTTGAGCTTAATGGTCTCTCCAATATGACTTCCCAAATCCATCATGATTCGCAACGCATATCGTCCCTTTGTTGATATTGTCATAACAAGCCTCCTTGTTTTGCGAAGCAAAATGCGACTGCCCATGCAGGAGCAGAGGCTTTGCCTCCTTGCCTTAACCGTTTCTCTTTCGCTATAATGGTTATAACACTCAATTCCTACGAAGTCAATAGGAATTGACCAAAAACATTAAAATTCCCATCAACAAGCCACACAAAATCGGCTGCAATATACTAATACTTACCATAACTGCTGCTTTTCTCTTAAAAAAACGATACCTGTGAAAGTCCTCTATGGCTTCCCATATACCACTCAGTCCACACAAAACAATCGCCGTAATAACGACTATCATAATCGGATATGTCGTTCGTTCTTCCTGTTCGGATGTACTCTCTTCTATATCCGTCTGCCAGTATTCCTTCTCAATTCTAAAGGTGCTACCATCTGTCATCTTATGCTCCAATACCGAAAAAAGCATATCTGCCTCCTCCATATAAGCCGCAAACCATTCCTTAGAAAGCTGCATAAACAGCTTTTCAAACAAAATCTCATTTATCGTATCCGCCATAAATGCATCCGCATCTTTATATAGGGCAATACTCTTTTTAGCATCACCATTCTGTACACGCTCCCTAAAATCCTTCGGTATTCGATACCCACATTCTACCTTGTCATGAAGCACCAATTCTCTTACTTCATCCTCACTATCACAGGCAAGAAACTGTATATAGCCATCATACTCCCTTAGAAGCTCTTCCCATTCGCCACTCTCATCACAAAAAGCTGCTGTAATCCTCGTTTCAGACTGTCTCTCCAGACTAACAAGCCAGACCGACAACAAAGCTATGATTAACAGGCTGCACCAGAAGCTCTTTCGATACAACATTCTCTTTATATAGATATGAAATACCGTTCCTCTGACATGAATTCTCTGTTCTTTTTCCTGTCGAAGCACAGATACCTTTCCCTTTGCATAAATGCCTGTTTTATAGTACATGACTCCTATATTTATCAGCAAAAAGAGAATGATAAATACCAAAAGTCCTTTACAGATATCACTTGTCTGTTGTGTATTCCCACTGAAAAACAAGGAAAACGCCTGCCTGATATAGCTCGCTGGAAGAAAGTCCGCAAACTCCTGAATTACTTGTGGCAGAAGTACTGTTGGTACCAGACAGCCTGCTACATAGCCCTGTAACACGGCAAAAAGTCC
This sequence comes from Lachnospiraceae bacterium, assembly GCA_017440575.1. Taxonomy (GTDB): domain Bacteria; phylum Bacillota; class Clostridia; order Lachnospirales; family Lachnospiraceae; genus COE1. The sequence continues at coordinate 32,880 of JAFSGY010000090.1, forward strand.
TGCTACTACGATAGCTGTCCGATGTTGCTCACTAAGCTGATAAATCAGCATATCATATGTTGATACACAGACAACAGATAATAAAATCACTACCAGACTCTGCCATGAGAAAACAGGGATTAATTCCTCTCTAAGCCATGGTAACAGCCATAGTCCTGTAAGCGAAAGCAATGTCATGATCAAAAGCACAGCTGTAACCAGAATCCTGCCTGTCAACTGTATCACAGGGGTAACTCCTAACCGCTTCCATAATAAAAGCTCTTCCTGCTCACTATGCTTGATATAGCTGCCAAAGCAAACTCCACACATTATTAGCCAGAATGCCGCCAGCGCACTTCCGTAATAAACAGCCATTTCTTCGTTTCCCGTCACAGAGACCTTTTTTGCCTGAAACCATGTTTCTCTTTTCATAACGAGTCCCATATTATAGGTATTTATCTCATCACAGATACCAAGAAGCTGCTCTTTTGTAAGTCCTAACACATTTGCCAGCTCATAAACTGCATAGATTTCTCCCTGTGCGACAGACAACATACGAATCCCTGCATCTGCCAGCTCCTCAAACACGATTCCAAGTGCAGAGCTTTGGGCAGGAAGTATCAATGTTGCCGGTGCATTGTTGCCGGATAGAATCTCATCTACTACATTTTCAGGCAAAATAAGAAGAGCTGCCAGCTTTCCTTCCTGCAACTCTTCTCTTCCTTCTTCCTCTGTAACCGAGACAAATCGACACCATTCATCAACCGAATCCATGCCTGCCACATAAGACACCAGAAGCTTCGTCAACATATCTTCCTCTGCCACATAGCCGATTCGAATCCTTGACTGCTCCTCACTTTGTCTCTTCTCCATGTAGGACACAAACCCATGAAGCAACACTCCCATGACTACTGTTATGATAGCACTCACTACCATAAGCCTTGGAAGAATCGCACAAGCCCTTCTGTATTCTGTTTGAAACCAGATTCTTATCTTCTGCATCATGAAAAGTCAATCTCCTTAAGCAAAGCTTGTCCGCGAAGCGTCCTATCTATAGGATAGCACACACCATCCTTCAGGCATAAAACCTGCTCACAAAGCGCCAAGTCTGTCTCCTCATGGGTTGCCATAACAATCGTTCCGCCCTGTTCCTTATAAAAGGACAGATATCTTCGAATATCAGCCTTACCAGGTAAATCCAGCGCCGCATTCGGTTCATCTAATAACAAAATCGGCGGATTTCCTGCCACTGCACACCCAATACTTACTCTCTTCTTCATTCCACCCGACAAGCTTCCTGCTTTGGTCATAAGCATATCTTGTAAACCCAAAATGTGTAAAAAACCATGCTGTAAGGTCTGCTCTAATGCATTCTTATCCTGATACCATAATAACAGATTATCCTTTACCGTAAGCTCTGGAACCAGATTACTTTCCTGTGGAACATAGCCTACATAAGACAGGAATCGTTTTTTTCCATCTCTTCCTGTCAGCTTCTGTCCATCAAAAGCGATACTTCCCTGTCGTGGAGTTCGTAAACCTGCAAGAATACGAAGCAATGTTGACTTTCCACACCCATTTGCTCCAACAAGTGCTGTACAAGTCCCTGCCTCTGCCACAAAGGACACCTGCTTTAACACCTGCTTTTTTCCATAAGAGCTCACAATTCCTTCTACCCTGATACGTTCCATATCTGCTGTTCATTCCTTTGCTAGTTGGATAAAATCTGTTTCTCAAATGCCTCAAAATCCATCTGGGAATATGTAGTATCTAAATCCTTGTTATTCCAGCTATTGGTCTGCTTACCACTCAGTCGTGTCGGCTCATTATATCCATTTTTCAGAATCGTAAGAACATAACCGACCTTATTATCAACCTGCTTTTTCTTAGTATAATTCAATATTTCAAAAAGCTGTTCCTTGGTGCGGTTATTCGCATTGGCTGTTCTTAAAATATCCTTCGCTTCCTTGATTGAGCAGTCAAATACATCAATAATCTCCTGTTCTTCCTCTGTTGCTATAATTGACTCTCCATTCTTTTCAATGGTCTCATACTCCACAATCGTTCGATTCGTCTTTACCTTCTTCACATGGAACTGCACTGCTCCCAAACTGTTCTGACCACTTGGCAGCTTCTCATAAATCAAGTCATATTCAAAAGATATATCTGTATTTCCGTTAATCTCTTCATATGGCTTATCCAAAATCTCACGCTTTACGTTTCCGTTCGCATAAGAATCCGGTACCTTCATCATCTTTCGAAGCTCAGAAAAAGAAATGATAAAAGTTCCACCATTGAAATTTTCCTTATCCTTTAATAAATAATACAATCTTTTCGAATATTTCTTAGTCAAATTAAGCGGATACTCAATACGGTAAAAGGCTCCCTGCTTGGCAGACATAATCATCTGCTTTACCTCGGGATGCAGGTCAAGAACAATTTTACTTCTTCCTTCATCTCCGCGCTTCTTCTGATATTTAATCTTACTAAACCAAGGATAATAAATATCTGTACCCTCATCCTCTTTTAAACGAAAACCGGCTCCCTCAAACTTCTTAACCGCTTTCTGTAAATAGGAATAAGCATTCGATTCATCCTGCAGATTATATAAATGCTTTACATCTGCAATATGAATCTCGTATCTTGTATTTTCTTCTGTATCATCGCCTTCACCAACAATTCCAAGAAGAATATCAAGGATATCATTCTGTCTTCTGTCAAGGTCATACCTTGCCTCAATGATAGTCTGTGGTCTAAATGCTACCTCTTTACCACCCTTTTTCTTCTTCATGTAATACCTACCTTCCTTTTCCCCTGTGTAACTCTTTCATACCTAAATTGTAATCCCTTTATTTACCATAGCGATAAGCTTCATATTCTATGTGAAGCTTTTGCATCTCTTTATCATCCAAAAGACCTGCCAGTTCCTCAATTTCAGTGGGTGATTCATACACCGCCGGCTTATCCTTTCTGTGCTTACGAATCATCTTACGATATCTCTTACGGACACTTCTGGTCTCCATATCCTCAGCCTCACCACTAGAATGCTTTATAAAGGTTGCTGACTCTTCCTCTTCTAATACCTCTATCTTATCACCATTATCATCATCATATGTCTCTCGAAAATCAGAAAAGACATTTAAAATCTCCTTAATAATGGCTCCCAGAATTAAAAGCATAATAGCAACTACACCAACTGCAAGCATAGCCTTAATCCACATCGGAAGCTCTCTAGGCTCCTGATACTCACCACCAAGCATATCTAACTGTTCCTGAATGGAAGGTGTACTCTCATGCTCTATCTCTGCATCCATGCCACCAACAATTTCAATCTCTCCCGTTGACCATGTTCTAATATCTGTATATTGGCGCATCGGAATCGTTAAAATCGATGGAATGGACACAAGAAAAATAAGAATCATAAAAAATCCAAGCGTGCCACCAGCAATTCCATAGATTCTCTTCGACGGTAATCCACTTACCTGCCGATTCATTCTTAAATAATCCTTCGTTTCTACCAAAAAAACATGCAGAATTACCACAAACACGTAAAACATTGCTGTGAAAAATGCTTCATCACAGGTTGTTTTACTCATAAATGCCATACCTATAACATATATTACCACAAAATATCCTAAAGTGCCAAAGGTTGGTCTGTTTAAAACACTAAAGCTTGGCTCCCAGAATGGATCATCTGCGGAATCCTGCCTCTCCACAGCCATACGTAATCTATCACGGAAACGCTTAATTATCAAAAACCCACATTCTGCTCCAAGACCAACCACATAAACCATTCCATATTCTGTCGGTTGTAAAATCCACGCCAAAGCAAGCGTTGCCACAGCTGCTACAAGTGAAGCTCCCAGATAAGCAAATAAACTCTTACACTTTTTCACTGCAATACTGGTTACAATAACAGGAATCACAATCAAAAAGCTTTTTAAATACAATATATAGCCATATTCTGCGCCCTGAATATCACCAAGCTCATACAGCACAGGAATCCAAAGAGGAAACAACAGCGTGGCATGAATCCATTCAAGGACTTGTTTCACACGTTCTCTCAACTTCTCTCCACCTCCCTAAGCATCAGCCTGATATTTCTTCTGTCAGATCCTGCAACTGCCACTGTCTCACCCTTAATAATCGGACAGATTACAATTGCCATCTGCTCTTTTCCAACATAGTCTGCAATTTTTGCAAAAAGCTCCTCTGTCAGATTCTTGGATATAAACATATGTACCATATCCTCTTCCAGCTCGCCAAAGCAATCCTCAAATCGTCCCCAGCCATCCTCTGTACGATATCTTGCAAGCATACGCTCCATCTTAACAAGCTGCGTTTTCTGGTTAGAACTTGGCAGAATACACAAATCTCCCATCTCTGTCTTAGCATTGGAGGCAAAGCCTACATCCATCCCCTGCTTAATCAGCTTACGAACCAATGTTGCTGCTACAGAAATACTTTCTTCAATCAAATTATCATATTTTAAGATTCCGCTGTCCTCTACATCCAGATAAATCCTTGCCTTCTGCGTTAACACAGAGTCAAAGGTATTTACCATTAGCTTTCCTGTCTTAGCGCTTGCTTTCCAGTTTATGGTCTTCATTGGATCCTGTATGGTATACTCACGAATGGTACGGAAGGCAAACGGGTCTTCATATAAGCCCTTCGTACACTGGAGATTGCCAAGCATTCTCTCACACAAAGCCATAATATCTGATATCTCTGCCTTTGCAGGATACACATAGATTCCTGCATCCGATTCCAGATTCTTGCTATATCTTTTGTCAAATAAAAGTGCATAAGAAGTCAAATCAGCCTCCTGCACCTTATAATACCCTCTCTTCGTACAATGTACTCGAATCTGTCGGGTAATCTTCTGCCAGCCAAGTACGGAGAAAATATCTCTCTTATAGATATAATCACTAACATTGGTATTCTCCGTGTCCTTAAACACCAATTCTCTTCTGGTATGAAAACCAACCTCCAGAATTGGAACTGGTAAAGCCTTTCTGTTTTCAATCACCTCTACCAAGGTCGCACTCTCACCAGCATAAACCGCCTGCGTATCAAAATACAGCGTTACGGTAATATTCTTATCCCATTTCTTTCTATAATATAAATTCCATGCCTTTCTAGCCAATAGAATGCACAGAAGTAAGATAATCAGCATTTTCTTCCTCCTGCCCTAGTCCCTAGCGCTGCTTCCAGTCTTCTGTTGGCAGTTCTACACTCTGAAGTAATTGTGTTACAAATGCTTTTCTTCCTGCTTCCTCTTCTACCTCTGAAATCATTCGATGACACAGAACATATGGCGCAACTGTCTTGATATCCTCAGGGACCACATAATCACGTCCTTCTACTAATGCATAACCCTGAGACGCCCGAAGAAGTGCAAGGGTTCCTCGTGGACTGACACCTGCATCACTCTTTCTAGTAGCCTGCACAAGACGAACAATATAATCTCTTAAGTCCCCATGTACATGAACCTCTTTACATGCTGCCTGAAGCTCTCGAAGCTCTTCCTTTGTTACAACCGATTCGATTTTCTGTAATGGCTCATCTACAATAAAACGATCCAACATCTGTCGTTCTTCTGTTTCTGACAGCTTTCCCATATAAATCTTCATCAGGAATCGATCCATCTGTGCCTCTGGCAATGGAAAACAGCCCAAAGTTTCCACCGGATTCTGCGTCGCAATAACAAAGAACGGCTCCTCTAAGGTTCTTGTCACGCCATCTACCGTTACCTGTTTCTCTGCCATACATTCCAGTAAACTTGACTGTGTTCTTGGTGTTGCACGGTTAATCTCATCTGCAAGCAGCAGATTTGTAAAAACAGGTCCTTCCTTAAATACAAAGGCACTCTTTTCCTGATTATAATATGACAAACCTGTCACATCACTAGGTAATAAATCCGGTGTGAACTGAACTCGGTCAAATTTACAGCCCATAGACTTAGCAAGTGTCTTAGCTAATACGGTCTTACCGGTTCCCGGCACATCCTCTAATAATACATGTCCGCCCGCTACCATAGATGTCAGCAGAAGCTTCGTTACCTCTTCCTTTCCGATCATTACCTTTGCCACATTTTCTCTAATGCTCTGAATCTTCTCTGTCATGTTACTCATCTCTTTTTCTACCTTTCCTCATATATTATATTATTTTGCCTATACACAAAGAAAAAGACTTTTCCCCAGAAAAAGTCTCCTCTGTTACTATTTCCTCCGTTATCATACTTATTCTTGTATAATTATGTCATTATAACACTTTTTCCAACACTTGTGGATAGTATAATTGATAGTTAAAAAATTAACTCATATTCAACACAGACTACATATCATCTACGGATAAAACGCCCGGAATATCACGAAGCTCCATCAGATAATCATCCTTATTTTTCTTCTTCGGAATATGTATCACAGCCTCAATTACCGTTGGCAAACGCTTTGCCTTCGGTTTATTGGCATCGTAGGTATCAATCACGCATCCATCCTCCTTCAGCTTATGAAATAAAAAGGTAATCAGCTTGGCATCCTCTACCTCCATATGCAGTGTCATATATCGTGAATGAGCATAGATTCGCCTCTCAATTCCCGGAATCAGATGCAATACAAAGATTAATATCACAGTAACCAGAATCGCTCCATCCAAAAAGCCAATCCCAACAGCAAGACCTACACATGCCGAAAACCAGATTCCTGCTGCCGAGGTCAATCCCTTAATCTGTCTCCCTGCTACGAGAATCGTTCCTGCGCCCAAAAAACCGACACCACTGACTACCTGCGCTGCCATTCTCGTCATATCTGCCATATCAGGAAAACATTGCATCAAATACTGCTCCATCAGCATTACTAATGTCGCGCCAATACACACCGTTGTAGTCGTCCTTGCTCCACCACCTCGTCTTTTTGCTCCTCTGTCAATGCCAATTACGGCACCGAGCACCACCGACACTATAATTCGGAGAATTACATTCTCCGGTGTCCATGTCGAAAAATTCGTAAAAAACATAGACTCACCTCTTTCCACAAACTCATTGGAACAGCATTTGCACACACGTATATAAAAGCACCAATTAGCTGTTTAATTTGCTCTTTAACATTTCATAGCTGTCATGATATTCCACATTATCCGGTTCGAGTTCTATTGCCTTCTCAATTTCTTTTAATGCCTCTTCATACTTACCAGTATTATTTAACATAACCGCCTCTCTATACATACGCTGTAGCTCTGCTTGGTTAGTAATCTGGTAAACTGCTTGGTCTATCTCAACTGAATCATCCTCATCGTTTCTTTCATCACTTTCTGAGTCTTTTCCTGCTGCTGATTTCTCAGTAAACTCATCAATCGAACTCGAAAGCATTTGAAAGCGTTTCTCAGCATCACTCAGAAAAGTTTCTTTTGAAGGTAATTTATAATCAAATGCAGCTCCTAACATGTATAGTACTTCATCAAAGCCATTATGTCTTATTAAGTATCCATTTGTCTGTTCAAGGAATTCTAAAACCTTTCCTTCTATCTTATCCGTTTTATACATTAACCAATATGGAAATGACCATTCATCTTTTAAAAATTTCTCACTGTTTTCTATTAGGAAATCCATAAGACTATTGTCATTACCTGCATAACCGATAAAAATAGGATGATAATCAGAAAACACATTATCCAATGCCTTTTTCCAATTATCATGTAATACTTCTACTTCCTCAACTGTATTCTTAGGGTCAAATAAAAGGTCTCTGTGTATCTTGATAATGGTTGGTCTATTAATCTGCCTTGAAATATAATGAGCTAACGTTTCATGACCTATAATCAAAGGAATTGTCTGTACTTAATAATTCACTGCATCTTCCGTTAAATGATCAAAGTTTGTTGTAATTACCACATTATGCTTTGTTTTGGTCAATATATGAGACAGCATAACATATCCAATACTTGGCTTAGCATGCTCCATCAATTTCTCCAGATAATTATATCCGTCAGCTGGTTGTCGCTTAAAACGTCTCTCATAAAACGGACTATAAAAGCCATATTTATTTTCATCATTGATACCACGCTCTTTTTTCCACTTCAAATGTTGCTCTTTGTTTCTCTCAAGTAACTCTTTATCCCATATATTAACAAGCTCTTGTCCTGATTTAATACCTGACGATTTAGAAGCACCCGCTCCAAGCACAAAACAGAATTTTCTGGGATGTGGTTCACTTGAAACTTCTTTGATTTCGTTAATAAATCCACCTATTGAAAGTTCTTCATAACCCATTTTGTTCTCCTCTCTTGTCAAAAAATCCCCTTTTACTAGAATGTTCTAATCAAAGGGGACTGAATACCTATGTCGTAATCACATATTTTGTTTTTAAGTCATTATGCCAATTATATTGAATATGACCTTCTTTTTGTAATCTTCCAACCACAATACCTACATCAATTCCAACTTTCTTTGCGAAATCAATCATGGATATTTTCGTAAATTCATTATTGCCTACAAAGCTATCGTAATCTTTTTCAGGTATTAATGTATTCTTAGCATATTCATCTGCACACTTTTCATCATCTTCTGTAGTTCCATCCATATTTCCAATATGACCATATATAATATGTGCAAGTTCATGAAATAAACTGAACCAGAATTTATCTGCATCTTTTCCTCTAACCGTCAACCCTACAACTATTTTATTTCCATCCATAAACGTTGCTCCATGTAAAAAAGAACCACCAATATGCGGAAGAAATACCATTGCAATACCACAATTTGCCAGCAATTCAATTAATTTAGGACAAAAATCCGTTGGATTCATCATTGTCATTTTTCTAATTTGAGGAATTTCTCGTATAAGTGTTGCTATATCAATTGGTTTCGTTACAATCTTTCTAGCTTCTATTTTTGCCTTTTGTGCCCAAACAATCAATGCTAAATCACTTTTTTCTGTTTCCGAAAGCTTCCTGCATGCAATCCCTGGAACTAAAGTTCCTTGCAAAAAACTTAGCTGAGCTACTTCAAAGTATTTGCGTAAATTAATAACCTTATCTGTACCTTTCGAACTATCATCAATCCATCCATTTTGAACCATTTCTTTATAAGGCATTTTCTTTGCTATTTCGATATCTTCATCCATAGCATTTTCTTCATTTATCTTAGCTAATTTTTCACGATAAATAGATTCTAAATTACACCAAAACTGTGCCGATAATCCTAACACCATTTCTAACCTTCTGGCTACATCTATCGTTAACTGAACATCTCCATTAATTAATTTACTAATATGTTTCTCCGACATCCCCATTCTTGCTGCAAATTCTTTCTGGTTCATTCCTCGGTCAACAAGCTGCTCCTTTATGGTTGCACCTGGGGGGGTTGCTATAAAGCTACGACTTCTCTCCACTGTACTACCTCCTTAACTTAATTGCGTATTATTAATGATAATCTACAATTTCCATAATATTCGCAATTTGAATTTCATTTCCTTTTTTCTCAAAAACAAGCCGATAGGTATGAACCAAATCAACAGCATATTGCTCTTTTCGATTCCCTTTCAGCTGATGACATCTTCCAATCTTATACTGTATCATCATCTCAACTGATAATGCCGCTGATATCTAATCTATTCGTAACTGTATTTTTTCAGCCATTTCTTTTCCATGCTTTTTCTCAGCTTCGTAAGCATTGGTACATATCTTTTCAATCTTACTATTTTTATATTCGATTTGCAACGCTTCACCTCGCTCTTCAATTTACCTTTGAGGTTAATTCCATGCTATCATTCCTATCATTCTTTGTCAATTATCAAATTTACCTTATAGGTAAATTACTAAAACAATAAAAATTTATATTTTATACTTCAATCTTCTTTCCCACTACCTGATACATCTGCTCATCTGCAATCTGTACCACAACCTCCAGTTCCTGACGAAAGATTGCTGCCAGCTCCTCTATTTCTAACAAGCCAATTGAAACGTGACTTGCTGCCCCAGCGTGACATGCATTAATCTGTTCTCTGCTCATGCCATGTGCTACCGTAAGCATTCCGCCCGGCTTCAATAAAGTTACTAATCTTTTTATTAATACCTGCGGTTCTGCAAAATGAGGAAATGCATTATAAACAACAATATTGTCATATTTTTGTGGTAACTCTATCGTTTCGATATCTCCACATATGATATGCACGTTCTGCTGCTGAAATTTCTGCTTTGCTATTTTCACCATCTCCGTAGAAATATCAACTGCCGTTACCGATGCCACATTCCTTGCCAGATAATCAGAAATTAAAACTCCTGTACCACACGCCACATCTAGTACATCCTTACCTTCACTTACTCCGGCATTTTCTAAAATCATATCGATAATCTTATCATTCCGAATCATTTGCTCATCCCAGACGAAAGCGTTTTTATCAAAAAATGATATTACTTCATTCTTATTCAATGCATCTACCTCTTTTATTTTTCTACTATATTCTTCCTACTATTATGATAACGCAAATCACATAAAATAAAAAGCATTACCAGCTCATTTCAAACTGATAATGCCTCTTATTCATTAACGTAAACACAATTCCTAGCCCTTTACAGCCCCAATCATGACACCCTTCTCAAAGTACTTCTGAACAAAAGGATATACACATAAAATCGGAAGTGTGGAAACAATAATAACTGCATATTTAACCTGATCCGCAGAGGATTGTCCATAGCCACCTTGTACACCACCGTTACCATTTGCATAAGCCTGATTGAGCAACAAAATCTCTCTAAGAATAATTTGTAATGGTGCATTGTCTTCCTTGTTGTTATAAATCAAAGCATTGAAATAATCATTCCAGTGATATACTGCGTAATACAGAATCAATACGGAATTTACAGCCTTAGATAATGGCAGTACAACCTTCATAAAATAAGTAAAATGAGAACAGCCATCCAATACAGCCGCTTCATATAAATCCTCCGGAATCGAATTCTCAATAAAGGTTCTCGCAATAATGAGGTTATAAGTATTTACAGCCACAAAAATGATTAAGATTGTTTTCGTGGAAATCAGACCTAAAGAACTGATTGTCATATAAGTCGGTACCAGACCACCACTGAAAAACATGGTGAATACGAAGTACATCATAATCTTATTTCTTGTTTTAAAGTTTCTGCGTGATAATGCATAAGCAGCCGGCATGGTAACTACCATATTCAGTGCTGTTCCTGCTACCACATAAAGAATGGTATTCGCATATCCCTTCCAGATTCTGGTATCTTCCATGATTTGCTGGAAGCCATACAGACGAATGTCCTTTGGCCAGAAGGTTACCTGACCTAAATTAACCAGATTAGAATTACTGATAGAAGCAATGACTACGAACCAAAGAGGATACACAATAATGATAAATACTACAATACTAAGAAGCAAAACCACTACGCAAAAAATGGTATCTGCCCAGTTTATTTTCTTTTCTATTGCATCTGTATTCCCACGTTTTAATGCCTTTTCCATCTCAACTCCTCCTTTACATTAATCCGCTTCCGGTTGAGCGTTTCGAAATCCAGTTTGTTACAATCAGGAATACAAAGTTCACGACTGTATTAAACAATCCTACTGCTGCACCGAATGAGAACTGTGCTGACTTAACACCTACGGTATACACATAAGTCGAAATAACCTGTGAAACACCAAGGTTCAAGCTGTTCTGCATCAGGAAAACCTTATCGAATCCTACGTTAAGAATACCACCCATGTTCATAATCAACAGAATAATAATGGTAGGAACAATTGCCGGAAAGTCAATATGTATCATGGTCTGCCAGCGATTTGCTCCGTCAATGCGACATGCATCATAGAGCTGTGTATCTACGGAGGATAATGCTGCTATATAGATAATGCTGTTCCACCCCATAGACTGCCATACACCGGTCAGTACATATAATGGAACAAATGCTGATTCTTTTCCTAAGATATTGGTATCCTCTGCAACCAGATGCAGACTCTTTAAGAAGTTACCAACAACACCACTGTCATTGGCAAATAACACATTAATCATAGATACCATAACGACAACAGAAATAAAATAAGGAATATAAACCGTAGTCTGAACAACCTTTTTCCACTTTTTATTTCTCAACTGATTGATAATCATTGCAAGAATAATTGGAGCCGGAAAACCAACAACAATACTTGTTAACGAAATAATAAAGGTATTTTTTAAGGTAGGCCAAAACATAGGGCTTTCAAAATACTGTTTAAAATACTTTAAACCTACCCATTTACCGCCAGTAATACCTTCTGTAAAACTATACTCACGGAATGCCAGCTGTACGCCATACATTGGCACATAACAGAAAATCAAAATATACAGCATTGCCGGCAACAGCATTACCCATAGCTGCCAGTTATGCTCCCAATATTTTTTTGTGCGAAAAGCAAAGCTCTTGCTATCAGAAATCTTATTCTTACCACTCATATGGATTACTCCTTTTCTTTCAAGTTCCTTTTGATAGTGGAAAAAGACGAAAGAGGTGCAGAGTGCACCCTTCCGCCTCTCATAAATCCATCTTAGTTATTCTGAAGATAGGTATCAAATGCTGCCTGACGAATATCAAGTACCTGCTGAAGACCTGCATCGTATACGCTCTGTACATAGGAATCCCATGTAGAATCAATATCCTGTTCTCCAGTCATCCATAATGACCACTGATTGTTAATGATATTGTTAATGTTAGCCTGAGCCATAGCCATTGTATTCTGATCCTCTTCGCTATACTTCATAAACATCTGAGGATAGGTATCTTCCTTTGTCGCTTTTGCAATAACGTCCTTGTAGATTTCTCTTTCCTGCAATGCATAGGTCATATCCTGTGCCATTTCAATAGTAGAGCTTCTTCTAATGTACATAGGACCATTATCTGCAAATGTGCTTGTCCACTTCCATGTACCTGGGTCAGTATTCGGATCAAGTGGATCTAATACCTTATAGCTGTTATCACCTGTTACTGAGATACATCCATCTGTTACACCACCAAAGAGTGATTCCACACTATGTGTCTGATCATAGAAACGATCAATGAATCTGAGTGCTGCTTCCGGATTCTCGCACTTAGCACTAATACAAACTCTGTTTGCTGACATGTTAAGACCTGTATAGTCATTTCTCCATCTTGTGTCATAGGTACCAGCTTCGCAGTCAATGTCATAGTCAAGAGCAGGAACTGGTACATACTGTGTATGAAGTGTAGGACCAAACTTATCTGTTTCTTCCCATCCAAATACTACACCTACGAGAGCATCTCCTGCCTCATTTCCTCTTGATAAGGACTGGAATGTTGAATAATCATTTGTTAATGCATTAGGATTGATTAAGCCTTCTGAATATAAATCAGTAATGTATTCCATAAATAATTTATATCTCTCATCTACCGCATAGCACTTAATCTGTGAATCCTCTGCAAAATAAGCATCCCACGCCCAGTCTGTAAGCTGAATGCCAAGACCGCCAAGTAAGTTCAATGGAGAGTAAGCGCCGCCGTGGAATCCATTATAATCAAAAGGAACTTCATCACTTGGATCACCATTTCCATTTGCATCCTGATCTCTGAACGCAATTAATACATCCTTTAACTCAGAGAAAGTAGTTGGAATCTCCATACCTACATTTTTTAACCATTCCTGATTGATGAACATTACGGTATTGGTCTCCGGCCAGCAACCCTGGAACTTAGGTGTTGCAAAAATCTTGCCTTCCATCGTAGTAGCTAATGCCTTTGTTCCCGGTTCTTCCTCAAACATAGTTAAAATGTTAGGAGTTAACTCCTCAGAAAGAAGTGGAGCCATATCTGAAAATAAACCATTATAGGTTGTATAGTCTGAATCAGCTGTAGCGCTGAATAAAAGGTCTGGAACATCACCTGAGGCAAATCTGGTTGACTTAACCGTATCCCAGTCAGCTCTGATAATTTCCCACTCGATATCTACGTTAGCTTCTGCTTCCATCTCAGCAACCCACTCCATATCTGCAACATCCTGAGTAAGCGGATGAGCGCAGAATAAAGCTGTTAATTTTACAGGTTCTTCTGAAGCTGATGTAGCACCGGAATCCTTAGATGTGCTTGTTGATGAGCTTGATGATGAAGATGCTGAAGAACCCGTAGATGCTGCTTCTTCACTTCCACATCCGGTCAATGCAGATGCCAACATAGCTGTTGCAAGTAAAGTTGATAATAATTTCTTTTTCATTACTTTTACCCTTCCCTTTCATACTTACGTTTTTGCTTTACAGTCAACTTATACCCCATAGGTCGACCTACCCTTTCCTTGTCATGTTGCACAAAAATAATTGTTTATTGTGTGCTTTTTGTGCAACTTGACTATGTGGTAAGAATAACACTATGTAACCCTTTCGTAAATATCATTAATCTCTTTTTGGTGTCATTTTTCTATTTCTTTCTTTTTGACATCTTATTCTTCTTACTTTTTGATACTTTTTCAAACTTATTGGCTTTTTCTAGTTTTTATGCATAAAAATGTTTACTTTTTTCACCTTTTGCCATAGAATATAAACAAGTATAGAATGTTAAAGCATTGCAATACAGGTGTCATTTTGATAGGTTTTATATCTATTTGTAAGATATATGTTAACTTACAATGGTGCAAAAAGTAAGAAAAAGGAGGTCTGCTATTATGAGAACCTTATGTTTACCCTCAAATCAACTCTTTGAATATGTCCTTACCGGAAAGTTCAAAGCTCCGTCTCCGGACTGGAAGCATGAAAACTTTTACCTTGCTGAATACGAACTTTTTGTCATGACGGAAGGGACATTATATATGAATTATAACAATGAGAATTTCACGGTAAACGAGGGCGAATATCTGTTGCTCCCTCCCTGCAATTCATGGCGGCAAGGCTTCAAATCTGCCTACTGTTCCTTTTACTGGTTACATTTTTCTACTGCTCCAGGGGAACTGCCTCTTGCCATTACTGACTCAACACCGGCACCTGAAAACGCAGACTTTTTTACCATTCCGCAGACAGGAAAAATACCAAAGCTGGAAAAAATTGTCGTTCTAATGAAACAGTTGCAGGATATTGTGAAAAATCGATACCCAAGTATTGCTCTTGATGCCATGTCAACCAGCATCATTACAGAATTATACGGACAGCTGACTCTGCTTCCTCCCATTAATACCCAGTCACCAAATCAGAAGCAGATATACTATGACATTATGGATTATGTAAAAACTAATATCTCTCGTAATCTCAAAATATCCGAAATTGCAGAAGCCTTTGGCTATAATGAAAAATATCTTTCTCATCGCTTTGCTGAGATTACCGGAATTCCACTAAAGCAATATATTTTAAAGGCAAAGGTAGACACCGCCAACTATATGCTGACCGATACGAATAAGTCTATTTCTGAAATTGCCAAGGAACTCGGATTCTCGGACAGCCACAACTTTACGCGTGCATACAAAAAACTCACCGGACTCTCGCCCAGTGAGTATCGAAATGCTTTTTCAAAACGCTTATTATATCATGTTTAAATATTGCAAAAAGCGCCCGATTGGACGCTTTTTATTTATCCTGATTAATCCATAATCATAATCATCATTTCTGTAATTTCCTTAGTATGTAAAGCTACATTACCAATTTCACTGACAGTCGTAACAGTCGCAATTTCATATAAACCTGTTACAAAATTCTTCTTAAAGATATATGCTGTCTTATCCATATATTCAGCACCTACCTGCATGTGTGTACTAATCTCATAGGAAAGCATTGCTTCCTTTGCAGGAATATAATGATAGGTGGTAAAGTCTTCTGCAAAGTTCTCTACTAATTCCAAACGTGCAGAGAGCTCTAATGCTGTCACACCAGCTCCTACATTTCCCGCATCAATCATATAGCCAATACCATTTCCAAGATGAGCCATCATGAACAGCTCCTGTCCTGCATACATCTGTAACGTAGACACAGTTGCTACTCCCTTCTTCAGCTCGGGGGTAATATCTACGTAAGTCATATCACCTAACACAAAAGTCTCAGCCAATGGTACATATTCATCATCAATCGTTACCATATCCTGTGGCACAGATACTGTCTGCGTTGCAGGAGCACTTGATGAGCTTGATGAGTCTGATAATGAACCTGAGCTATCTGAAGAACCTGGATTACTTGGTGTATCCGGAGTTACCGGTTCGTCTGGATTCACTGGTGTATCTGGATCTATCGGTTCATCTGGATTCACTGGCTCATCTGGTGTCTCATTCTTCTCAAGTTCTGCTACGATTGCCTGAATTGCCTCATAATTGGCCTTCGCTGTATCTGCTTCAAGCTGTGCATTTGCTGCAGCTATCTCTGCTACGGCAAGCTCTTCCTTAGCTGTCCGTAATGCTGCTTCTGCTGCGGCTAATTCTTCGCTACCTACTGTAATATCATTCTTCAGAATTGCAACTAACGCTTCCGCCGCTTCTACTCTTACCCTTGCCTCCTGTGCCTTTAATACTAACTCAGCCGCATAAGCTTCTGCTATTTCCACAGCTTCTAAAGCTGCCTCTGCTGCCGTTAATTCTACGGTTGCCATACCAACCTTTAATTCAGCCTTACCAACTTCAATTGCTGCGCTGGCAAGCTCCTTAACAGCCTCGCCATACTCTGCTACCTTTTCTTCCAGATTGTCAACAGCTGCTTCATGGTCTGCACGTTTCTCTGCAACCACTTCTCTTGCCATCTCAAGATTCTCTTCTGCTGCAAGCTTAGCAACCTCTAATGCAACCATATGCTGCGCATACTGCGAGGTTCCCGGAATCTCAATCGTAACCTGTCCATCCTCTGTAATATCAACATAAACTTCTTCTGTATCAATACCTAATGTTTCGAAAATACCTGTCTTTTCTACAAGGGAAATAATCTTAGAAGTATCGGTAATTCCAAGGAAATTGATTACTTTTGCAACCTCTTCAGGAATTTCAAATTCTACTTCCTCATTTCCATAGTAAGAATCATACAGTTCAGCAACGGTATTATGCACCTTCTGTACATTTGCTAATTCTTCTTCTGCTGTTGCAAGCTCAGAAGCAGTTACCTGCTCTGCAGCCTGCGCTGCATTCTTCTCTGTTGTTGCAATTTCTACCTTACCAGAAGCTGCTGTAAAGTTATTCTGAGCTGTCTCTACCTGCTGTGTAACATTTGCATAGCTATCATCAACGGTGGTATCTACCATATCATATCTGACATTGATTGTTTCAGTATACTCAACGACACGATAGTTTGTCTTTGTATTGGTAACTGTAACATCATAATTGCTGATGTCATATACAGGTACTTCAATCCCTGCTACAACTGCCTTACGATATAAGCCAAGCTCATTGCTATATACCTTGGTCTCTACACCATCAACCACAACAGTAAGTACATCGCCATTTGCCAGGCATTCTTTTAAAGCTGCATTTCTCTTGGCGTTTGTTGCTTCGTATTCTGCCTTAGCTATATCATACACTGCTTTTGCTTCATCATAAACTGCTTTATCCGCATCATACTGTGCCTTTTCTTCTAAGTATGCTGCATAGTTCTCATCATAGCTGTCTACATAGGAGTTATAATTATCAACGATTGTCTGGTATGTAGATTCGAAACCTTGATAAACCGGTAATGTTACATTTTTATACCATGCCAGCTTCTTCTCATAGTCTCTATATTGGGTATTATACTCTTCTACAGCCTTATCATATTCAGCCCACTCACCCATGATTTCTTCATACACTGCTAATTCTGTCTCATATTCTGCCTTTGCTTCACTATAAGTCTGCAATTCAGCATTATAATTCGGAAGTAATGTATTGTTATATTCTTCCTTGTATTCTTCATTCTTATTGTAAATCTCTAACGATGCCAAATATGTCGCATATGCCGCATAATATCTAGCTGTTGCCCCCCAACCGGAATAATCACTTTTCTTCGGCTCAGTTGGTTTTTCTATCTCTGCCGGTACTAATGGTGCTGTTGGCTCCTTTACATCCAGAGTTGGTGCCTCCGCACTTGGTCTTTCTGTCTCAGGCTCCGTTGGTGCAGTTGGAGCTGTTGGTGCTTCCGGCTCTGTAATATTATTCTGTGCCTTATAAGTCTCCCAATCAACCGGCTCAGAGATATTATTCTCTGCAAGAAATGTCTCTAAATCAACAGGCTCTATCGGAGCTGTTGGTGCGATTGGAGCTGTTTCAATAAACTGATTTGCTTTCTTTGTCTCTTCTGTCGTTACTTCAAACGCATAGATCTCCTTATTTCCACCTTCTGCAACTGCATTGTTAGCTTCCTCTTTACTTGCATATACATTTTCTGCATTCTTTACATCATAGTATACGATTTCATAAGAACCATTATCTAATTCCGTTACACTGTATTCCCACTTATTCAGATTTTCAACAGAAGATAAGTCTGAAACAACTTCCGTCTTCACTACGGTTGTTGCTGTTTCATTCTTGTTACACTCGAAGAAGCTGAAGCTTCCGTCTGCATTCTTTACATACTGATAATATGCTGTATTACCATCTGCATCCTTTGCTTCATAAATCATATTTGTGTTGTCAACTAATTCAACCGTATCATACTTTGCTTCACTGGAGTTCTGATCATACTTAATAACAATAGCAATCAGTTCCTGTGTCTTTTCTTCTATCTTAGCTGTATCTCCGATGTTACTTGCCTCAATTAATTCCTTTTCAAGTGCAGTGAGCTTCTTACCGTAATCAGAATTTGCTAATGCATCTGCTACAGCCTGCTCTGTCTTTGCTGCTTCCAAATCAGCATTTGCCTGTTCTAATGTTACATTTGCAGCATTGTAAGCTGCAAGTGCTGCATCATAAGCTGCCTGTGCTTCTTCTTCATTGCCTGTTGCATTTTCCAATGCTGCTTCTGCTTCTGCAAGTGCCTGATCAGCCAAATTCTTTGCTTCTTCCATAGCTGTAATGGCAAGCTCGATTCCCTCTACCGTAACCTCTGACAATGCTTCGTAAGCTTCTGCTGCCACAAGGAAAGCACCTGTCTCTACTACAGCTTCGGTTGCTGTGAGCAATTCTTCTCTTGCTGCCTCTTCCTTTGTTGCTACTTCTGTTAAATTCTCCTTTGCAGCGGCTAATTCCTGCTGTGCCTGTGAAAGTGCAGCTTCCTTTTCTGTAAAGTGTTCTTCTGCTTTTTCTCTTGCCGCCTCTACTTCATCCTTTAATTCCTGTGCTTTCTGTTCAGCTACTTCTGCCTTCTGAACTGCCAGTTCCGCATTCTTTTCCGCCGAATTCAGAGCTTCACTTGCTTCCTTTTCTGCTACCGCAGCTTCTTTTAATGCCTCATTATAAGCCTTTTCTGCCTCTAGATAAGCGTCTTTTGCTGATTGGGCTTCACTTGCTACTGTATCCGCAGCGTTCTGTGCTGCATCTACAGCATCCTTTGCAGCTGCTTCCTGCTCTTTTGCTACAACACTTGTCTCAGCGCCCTTTGCTGCCTCTAAAGCTGCTTCTGCCTTATCAGCCTCATCTACTGCTGTATTTCCAGCTACCTGTGCATCCTTTGCGTCTGTTGTACTATTATTAATCTGTGTATCAAAGCCTTCTAATGCTTCATCAACCTTCTGCTCACCTTTTTCAAGAGCAGTTTTAGCATTCTCCATTTCCTTGTTAGCAATTGCTTCGTTTACGATTCCTAACGCTTCGGAAGAAATAATATTTTCACCAACCGTAATCGTGTTCTGCTTTACTTCCTCTACTTCCTGCTTTATCTCTTCTACCGCGCTCTCAATACCAATTGTTGCCGCATCAATTACCTCTACCACATCTGTGTTTACTTGTTCTGGTGCCTTTTCTGCAGCATAAACCACTCTCCCAAGTCCACCTGAAGGTACGACTGTTCCCATCAGAATCGAAACTACTAATGTCTGTGCTACAAATCTCGGTGTTCGCTTTGTGTCCTTCTCACTTTTTTTCATGTTGTACCTCACTAATATATTGTTTTTATTCCCCAATTTTTCTCTACTTTTTATGAGTCCTTTTTCCCATTGGTTTATCATGTTGAGCATAACACTATATAGTTACATTTCTGGTTACATTTCTTGTTATATTTTTCTTTTCTATAGAACATTGGTACTATTGTCTGAATTGCATAGGTCATTTTATTATGTTATATTTATATTACATTTCTGTTTAGAGAGGACTGCCATGCACGATTCACTTCATATTCAAATGTTAGGTTCCTTTACCATTGAAAAAAACGGCAAATTTATTCATGACTATAATAATAACTCACGCAAAATGTGGGTTCTTTTGGCATACCTTTTTTATTTTCATGAAAAAAGAATATCCTCTAGGGAGCTTTTCTCTGCTATATGGGAAAACGAGGAAAAAACCACCAATCCCACAAATGTATTAAAGGTACTTCTACACCGCTCCCGCAATATGTTGAATGAATTAGAGCCTGATCTTGGCAAACAGTTAGTTCTTTGCACCAAAGGCGAGTACCATTTGAATCCCTATACCCCACTTTCTCTTGATGTAGCAGAGTTCGAGCAGAAAATACATTCTGCTAAAAATGTTAAAAGTTCACAGAAAAAAATACAACTCTATGAAGAAGCAATTTCTCTTTATAAGGGAAATTTTCTTGAAAAATTTACAATGGAGACATGGGTTATACCACTTTCTACCTACTATTACAATTTATATCTGGAAGCGGTACAGAAGCTGATTCAGCTATATGACGAAAACAGACAATCTGATGCTTTGATTCAGATATGTCGTAAGGTCTGTGCCCGTGAAAAGTATCAGGAAAGCTTCTATGAATATCTGATAAAAGCTCTGATTCATACAGAGCAGTTTGAGGAAGCTATTCATGTATATCAAGGCTTCCGCAAGACTCTTAATTCCGAGTACGGAATGCAACCCTCTTCCCATTTACAAACACTTTATCGTAAGGCAAGACAAGGTATGCATGCTGATTTGGTCGATATTCAGAATATCCCAAAGCTTATGTATGAAGAAGACAGCCAAAAGGGTGCGCTCTTCTGCGAAATTGATATTTTTAAGCAGATTTATCAGTTCACCGCCCGAGGTATAGAGCGAAACCACAGCATTCTTCATCTTGTTCTAATTAATATAACGGATATCTATGACCAAATTTTAACCAAGCGCAGCTTGGCTACCATTGTGAATAATCTAAGATTATTTCTTTGTACCAAGCTTCGAAGCGGTGATATTATCTCTATGTGTAGTCCTTCACAGTTTATCCTGCTTCTCCCCAATGCCAATTTTGAAGATACCGAAAAAGTTATGAAGCGTCTTGAAACCAGCTTTTATAAGCAATATCCACATACTCCTGCCAAACTGACCTATTACATACAGCCGGTTATGTCATATCGCCCAAAATAGAAAGACAAACGAAATCATTTTCATGAACTCGTTTGTCTTTTATTCCTTTTTGCTCCTATTAGCTACTGTGCGCCGATTATCATCCGGCTCTCTATTAAATCTATACTTAAACCTCAAATCTTTGATTAAATCTATCTAATGCTAACGCTGCTATAACCCCTACAGCAAGACATATAATATTTACTACAAAACTCCCTACTGATTTCACAAAGCTGGTAAACGGAATAATCATAATGGTAGCGGCAATCACAATACCAATAATTGCATGAAAAGCCACGGAATAATGATGTTCAAATAACGAATTAATCGCTCTTGATAAAAGAATTACCGTTGCCAAACCGCCAATTCCACCCGGTATCAGAATACTAAAATCCAAATGTCCGATTCCTGCAACAAAAGGCTCATAAAGCCCCAACGGCATAAGCAGTGTGGAAAAGCTCATTCCTGGCGCAATCACGCTTAATGCCAGACAAAAACCACAGAATACATACCATCCAAAATTTGGTGTAATCTCCACAGAGAAGACTTTCAAACATACTAATAAGATAAAAGTCACTGCCATGGCAACATACATTGACACATAAGAATTCCTGTCTTTTCCCTGTTCTCCTGCCTCACGGAAAAGAGATGGCAGCATGCCTGTGATTAAGCCAATAAACAGACATACGGATGGCGCCGGATATCTCTCCAGCAAAACAGAAAGAATATTCGCAATACCCAAAAAACCTATTGCCCCTCCTATGATAACGGGAATCAGCTTCGGAACATGTGTCTCGAAGTTACGAAACGGATCTGCCAAAAGCTCCATAATGGTCTTATAGATGCCAAAGATAACGCAGAGAACTCCACCCGAAATACCGGGTAACACCGCTCCCAGTCCTATCAAAGAACCTTGTAATACTTTTATCAAAAATTTCATGCTTCATACCTCCGCAATCTCTCAAACAAAATTGTTGCCATTCTATCAAAGGTATGTTTTTTTGTCTATGAATATTCCAAATGCTTTGCTATTTCTTAACCATAACACCTACCAACTAAGTCCAATAACACTTATAAATATGGTCGCAAATCCTTTCTTAACAGCTCCTCAATATCAATCAGCTTATGACAAAGCTCTTTTGACTTCTCATCTGCTGCCTGATACTGATTCAGATAGCGGTATAATGACTTTACACCCATATCACATCCATCGGTAATCAGGTCTGCTACAGTTGCATCGCTGTTATCCATATACATTTTCATATTGGTTTTCATCCATGACATGCCCTTTGCCATACTACTAGGTTCTTTTTCTTCTTTTCCCATCTCACTAAGCATGGTGTCAATTTCGCGCTCTAGCTCTTTATGATGAGCCTTACTTTCCTGCAATAAAGATTTGAGCTTTTCATCGGCTACTTTCTCAAGTACCTCATCAATCGAAGCGATTCCCATCTTAGTTCCTGCATCACACTCTTTTAACAGTCTGATTGTATCCTTATTCTCCATAAAAATATCCCTCACATTTGTTTTTTTATTTAGTATTCCAAATGTGAGGGATATTATTCTATTTTTTCCTACCCATATATACATCCGCAATCCGGAATCTCTTCCTCGCGGTAGGATATTTTTTTCTTTCCTTCCTTTACTAAAAGTACGGCATTTTCCACATGCACAGTATGCCCGAACTGGTCCACAGGTCTTACCTTTTTCAGTTCATAGCCATTGGCGCACAGATACTTCAAGTCTCTTGCCAGTGTCGCACTGTCGCAGCTTACATAAACGATACGCTTTGGTGCCATTTTAACCATCGTTTCCAGACAAGCTTCGTCACAACCCTTTCTTGGTGGGTCTACACAGATAACATCAGCAAAAATATGCTCTGTTTCATATAGATGCGGAAGTACTTCCTCTGCCTTACCAACATAGAAGGAAGCATTTTCAATATGATTGCGCTTTGCATTCTCTCTAGCATCGAGGATTGCCTGCTCTACAATTTCCACACCATAGACCTGTTTCGCACGCTGTGCCATAAAAAGGCTGATGGTTCCAATACCACAATACAAATCCCATACCATTTCTTCGCCTGTCAGTCCTGCATATTCCAGTGCAAGGCTGTAAAGCTTCTCAGTCTGAATTGGATTCACCTGATAAAAGGACAATGGTGAAATCGCAAAGGTAATGCCCTCTCTATTACTGTCCGCAAGGGTATCCTTTCCGGCCTCTATCTCTTCCATGGTTCTTGGATGAATCACATCTGAAATCGTACTTTCACCCCAGAGTACACGGTTCTCTCTGCCCATAATGACATTCGTATTTTCCGTATTGGTATTGATATAGATACTGGTAACACCTTTTATCGCTTTCAGTGCTTCTATCAGCTTTTCTTCTGCCGGAAGTGCATTGCCATTTACGATAAGACAGACCATAATCTCTCCACTGGTAAAGCCCTTGCGAATCAAAATATGGCGCACCAGTCCTTGTCCTGTCTTTTCATCGTATGCACTGACTTTGTTCTCACGCATATAATCTAAAACTGCCTCTAATATCTGCTGATTCTCTTTTACACCAAGTGCACAATCGGTATTTGCGATAATATCATGCGTTCTTCCTGCATAAAAGCCGGTAATCAGGTTCCCTTCTTTATCCGTTCCAACCGGGAACTGCGCCTTATTACGGTAATGATACGGGGTCTCCATTCCAACAATCGGCTCCATTACGCTATCCAGTAATTCACTGGAAAAACCACCAATGCGTAACAAATGATTTCTGACCTTATTTTCCTTAAATGCCAACTGCGCCTTATAATCAAGCGCCTGTATCTGACAGCCTCCACATTGCTTATGATATGCACAGACAGGCTCCACACGCTCCTTAGATGGTGTTGTAACGCGAATGAGTCTTGCATAGGCATAGTTCTTCTTCGCTTTCATGACCTTTGCCTCTACGACATCACCAATTACAGCATCCTTTATAAAAAAAGTAAAACCGTCCAGCTTCCCGATTCCCTCGCCATCGGTTCCCATATCTTCAATTGTGACCGTAATCATATCATTTTTTGCATAATCTGCCATGTCTATAACCATGCCCTTTCAAAAATCGTAATTATTCAGTACCTGAATAGTTACTCAAAATCTCTAAATAACAGAACCTCTTAAATTCGATTCAAAGAAACGATTGAATCCAAGCCATCCTGTTTCCTGTGTAGACTCCAAAAGCTCTGTAAAGGTCTCCATCTTTGCATCGGTATTGTCTGCATAGGTTAAGGCTACTGCTTCGATAATCGCCGGTTTCTTTGGAGAACCAAACTCTAATTCACCATGATGTGAGAGAATACAATGCTTAAGCTCCATAGCAAGCATTGGTGGGAATCCCGGAATCTCTCTTACCTTTTCACTAATCATCTCGGATCCCATTACAATATGTCCTAAGAATTGTCCTTCGTCTGTATAGTCATTTACCGGAAATGCGCTGATTTCCCTTATTTTTCCCATATCATGACAGATTGCTGCGGTTAACAGCAAATCTCTCTTTAAAATCGGATAAGCGATGCAATAATAATCGCAGAGCTTTGTTACACTTAAGGTATGCTCTAGCAAACCGCCAATAAAGCCATGATGCACTGTCTTTGCAGCAGAAGACTTCTTAAAAGCCTGCACGAAAGCTGTATCCTTTACGAAAAAGGCCTCCAACAGCTGCTTTAAATAAGTATTTTCAATGCTTCCAATAATCTTTAACAGCTCTGCATACATTTCTTCTATATTTTTCTTGCTGACAGGCATGTACTCGCCCTCATTGTACTCGCCCTCCTGACAAAGACGTACTCGCTTTACATTTACCTGTAACGCACCGTTAAAGCTTGTTACATCACCATATACCTCTATGTAATCACAGGCATCAAAGTCTGCAATTCCCGGATTATTCGGATCCCAGATTTTTGCATCAATTGTACCTGTCTTATCCTGTAAAATAACATTGTCATAAGACTTTCCATTCTTCGTTACCGCAGAGCTCTTGAACTTACAAAAATAAATGTCAAATACTCTGTCTCCATCTTTATAATCTTTAATATACTTCATGTTCTATCCTATCCTTTCTAAAATTTGTGTCTAACACAAATTTTCTATGTGAAAAATCTTCCGTTTATGGATTTTTCACATTCTACTCCCTAGCCTGTAGCTCTACTACAAACTCCATTTCTTCATACTCTTCCTGTGCAGAACGAAGCACGGTTATTGTTATTTCCCTATTAGCTGAATATCCACGAATTGCGTTCATATAATCAGCTGCCGTGTTAATCTCTTTATCTCCTACACGAATCAAAATATCGCCCTTCTGGATTCCTTTTTTCATGGCAGGCGAATTCATATCCATATTTGAAATATATGCTCCCTTAGGCAAACCAAGCTCCAGCCTTGCATCCGATGAAATATCCTGCACATACAATCCTGCATATGGTACATCCGCACCATTAGAGAGCTTGGTAATCATACCTTTCAGCTCTGTAATGCCGATTGCTGATACCAAATTAGCAGTATCTTCATTATTGTGCGTATTATCAAGCATTCCCAAAACTCTTCCTTCCATATTTACAAGAATACCCGTCGGGTTCTTACTTCCATAAATATCCGTCGTAATCAACTTGTACTGATTATCTGCCAGAGTAATAATATTTCCCATGGAAGTAATCATTCCATAGGACACACTATCCTTGTAGCCAAAAATATTTCCAACCGCCATAACCGGTATTCCTTGAAGTCCCACATCATTGGAACTTGCAAGCTTTGCCACCGAAACATCCTTCAAAACATTCGAGGACAAATACTTTAGCTCCACCGCAATCACAGCAAGGTCTGTATTTACATCATATTTTTTAATACTTCCCTCTGCTATTGTGCCATTAAAAAAAGTCACATGTATACTTTCAGCACCCTTTAACGGCGAACGTTTTGTAAGAATAAGAAGTTCACGGTTATTATTCGCTATAACCACTCCCGCAATCGTTCCTTCGCTCTCATAAGGATTATTGAACCAGTCCACATCTGATTTCACACCCGTCACAGTCACCATACTGGTAGCAACCTCTTGATACAACTCTCGTATGCTCTGGTACATATCCTCATAGCCCGCAATCAGATTTTCTTCCTCATTCTCTTCCGTACTTGATTCTTGAGGCGTATCTACTAACGCTACATTCTCACTACTTGACACACTCTCTTCACTCTCCGTCTCTTCTTGTGTTGTCTCATCCTCTGTAAGCATATCCTCTGGTCGCATTTCGTCCTTTTCCTGAGGAAATGTTACAACAATAGGTTCCTCCTCTGGGTATAACCAGTTATTCAACACCGGTTCCAATAATAAAAAGGTCAAACATGCAATTAATCCAAACAACAGAGCTAACGATGCTGTAATAATCGTTCTTTGTATCAGCTTCTTCTTATTGATTGGTCTTTCCTTTATCTTCTCTTGTAGGAACTCAAAATCACTTGCCTGTGACGGCTCGTTTCTATCCTGATTTTCCTTCATGCTATTTTCACACCTTTCCAGTTCAGATATCAAATCATCATCACATTAGTATATCCGATACATTATTTAAAGTAAAGGAAGATGTGGAGTTTTCCGTATTTTCATGTTATGATATACAAAGCAATAAGCATGTTTTTCGAAAGGATTTCTATATATGAATGAAAAAGCGTTACGAATCTTAGAATATCAGAAAATCATTCAACTTTTAACCGATAAAGCAAGCTCTGTACCTGGAAAGGAGCTTTGTCAGAAATTAATGCCTATGACTGTTCTTGCAGACATCGAGGAAGCACAGCAGCAGACTGCTGATGCCTTTAGCCGTCTTGTGAAGGGCGGAAGAATTGGCTTTAGTGGCAACAAGGATATCAGCTTCAGCATCAAATCATTAGATATTGGAAGTAGTCTCTCTGCACCGGAATTATTAAAAATTGCTGCCTCTCTTGCCTGTGCAACTAAGGCAAAGGCTTTTGCAAGAGGAGAGCGTGATGAGGAAATTACAGATAGCCTAGAGCCTCTTTTCAATATTTTAGAGCCACTGACTCCATTACAAAATGAAATCAACCGCTGTCTTATTTCTGAAGAAGAGGTTGCTGATGATGCAAGCTCTACATTAAAACATATCCGTAGAAGTATTCAGCAGACAAATGACAAGATACATTCCCAGTTAAACAGCATGGTAAACAGCAGTTATCGTACCTATTTACAAGATGCGGTTATTACTATGCGTAATAACCGCTACTGTATTCCTGTTAAGGCAGAGCACAAGGGAAACGTTCCGGGTATGGTACATGACCAGTCCTCTACTGGCTCTACCCTTTTCATTGAGCCTGCCGCTATTGTAAATCTCAATAATCAGTTGAAGGAGCTTGCGCTTCAGGAGCAGGATGAAATCGAAGTTATTCTTGCCACGTTAAGTGCACAGGCGGGCGAGCATACCGAAGAGCTGATGCAAAACTTCAAGATATTAACACAGCTTGACTTTATCTTTGCAAGAGCCTCTCTTGCGATTGACATGAATGCTTCCAGACCATTATTTAATACAAAGCACTATATTCATATCCGCAAGGGACGTCATCCATTACTGGATAAGAAAAAGGTGGTTCCAATTGATATTATGCTCGGTCGTGATTTCGATTTATTAGTCGTTACCGGTCCTAATACCGGTGGTAAAACCGTATCCTTAAAGACCGTTGGTCTTTTTACCCTCATGGGACAGGCAGGGCTTCATATTCCTGCATTAGACCGCTCTGAATTAGCAGTTTTCCGTGAGGTCTATGCAGATATTGGTGATGAGCAGAGTATCGAACAGAACCTTTCTACCTTCTCAGCCCATATGACAAATACCATTTCGATTTTAGAGCATGCAGACGAGGACTCCTTATGTCTCTTCGACGAGCTTGGTGCAGGAACGGACCCGACAGAAGGTGCTGCACTTGCCATCGCTATCTTAAAGCATCTGCATGACAGGGGAATCCGTACGATGGCAACCACTCATTACAGTGAATTAAAGGTATTTGCATTATCCACTCCTTATGTAGAAAATGCATGCTGTGAATTTGATGTTGAAACGCTTCGTCCAACCTACCGTCTGTTAATCGGCATTCCAGGAAAGAGTAATGCCTTTGCCATTTCCTCTAAACTAGGACTTTCCGATGAGATTATTAACTCGGCAAAAGAGCATATCAGCGAAGAGGACGAGAGCTTTGAAGACTTACTTGCCGACTTAGAGGCAAGCCGCAAGACGATAGAAGCAGAACGTGCAGAAATCGCAAGCTACAAGGCTGAAATCAGCTCCTTAAAGGATAAACTGACTCAAAAGCAGGAGCGTCTGGATTCCCAGAAGGAGCGTATTCTTCGCGAAGCAAATGAAGAGGCACGTAATATCTTGCAGGAAGCCAAAGATGTGGCAGATGAAACCATTCGTAACTTCCAGAAATACAATTCCAACACCTCTATGAAGGATATGGAAAAGGCAAGAACCAAGGTTCGTGATAAAATCAGCGAGAAGAATTCCAAACTGACTCAGACCTCACAACAGCCTACTCACAAGATTCTAAAGGCTACACAGATTAAACCGGGCGATATGGTAAAGGTTGTTTCTATGGGCTTAAAGGGAACCGTTTCCTCCAAGCCGGATGCTAAGGGTGACCTCTTTGTACAGTGTGGTATTATCCGTTCCAAGGTTAACTTACGCGACCTTGTATTAATCAATGAAGATGCCCTGACACCGACCCCAAAGTCAAAATATACCGCATCGACACGCAGCTCAGGAAGCAAAATCGGTGCCGCCAAAACAAAGTCCTTCTCTATGGAGATTAATTTGCTTGGAAGAACCGTTGATGAAGCCATTGCGGAATTGGATAAATACCTTGATGACGCATATCTGTCTCATGCACCAAGTGTGCGAATCGTACATGGAAAGGGCACCGGTGCATTACGTGCCGCTGTACAGAGACACTTAAGGAGCATTTCCTATGTCAAGTCTTTCCATCTTGGAGAGTTTGGTGAAGGTGATGCCGGAGTTACCATTGCAGAATTTAAATAAAAAAGTGATTGCCCAGCGGCAATCACTCAAAGAATTTACTTCGTAAATTCTTTATTAACTACCACTACGTTACAGCATTTTACATTAAGAACAGAAAGAGAGTTTATACATCATGGTAAACAAACAAAAAATCTTAATCGTCGATGACGATGAAAATATTGCAGAGCTTATTTCCCTCTATATGACAAAGGAATGCTTTGAAACGCAAATCGTATATGACGGGGAATCTGCTCTTCGAACAGCTGACAGCTTTGCACCCGACCTTATCATCCTTGACTTGATGCTTCCGGGCATTGATGGTTATCAGGTATGTCGTGAGATTCGTCAGAAATCCCAGACCCCTATCATTATTTTATCTGCTAAAGGCGAGGTTTTTGATAAGGTTCTTGGTTTAGAGCTTGGTGCCGATGATTATATGGAAAAACCTTTTGACACAAAGGAACTGGTAGCAAGAGTAAAGGCCGTTCTTCGTCGCTATAAGACAGCCGCACCTGTAAAAGAAAATCCAACCTCCAAACAGGTAAGCTATCCAAACCTTACTGTTAATCTTACCAATTACTCCGTTATTTATAATGGGCACACCGTTGATATGCCTCCTAAAGAGTTGGAATTATTATATTTCCTTGCCGCCTCTCCAAACCATGTATTTACTAGAGAGCAACTCCTCGACCAGATATGGGGTTATGAATATATTGGAGACACCAGAACAGTCGATGTTCATATTAAACGTCTCAGAGAAAAAATCAAAGACCATGAATCATGGAAGATTGCTACGATTTGGGGAATCGGTTACAAGTTTGAAGTAAAAAATCCTTAAACAAAAGATTTTTTCTTTGGAGGTACAACTATGAAGCGTACTCTGTATTTGAAATTTGTTCTTGCTTACCTGATTTTTGGCTTTTTTGGCTTTATTGTGGTAGCAACCTTTACCTCCAGCATGACACTGGAGCATTTAAAACGTGAACGAGCAGATGCATTATATCGGGAAGCGATGCTGGTATCTAATTCCTATGCTGCTGACCTTTATAACAGTGAGATTACATTGGAATCCGTATGGCGTCAGATTGAAGCGATTGATACCTTTCTGGATGCCTCCGTATGGATTGTCAATCCATCCGGATTAATTGTCCTGAATTCCAGTGAATCCTTAGATATCGAAAATCCTGTCACCATACCGAATTTCAATCCGACCATTACTGGAAATTCCTTTTATACCGTCGGCAATTTCTTTGGTATGTTTGATGAGGAAATGATTTCTGCCTTCGCCCCTATTACGGCACAATATAAGGTAAAGGGCTATGTAGTTATTCATGCCTCGATGGCTGAACTGGAAGCCTCCTGTAATAACCTGTTAAATATTTCATACCTGACATTGGTTATTTTGTTTTTACTATCACTAATCATTCTGCTCTTTTTTACAGAACTGGTATATTTCCCACTTCGCAAGATTACCCATGCCACGGAGCAATATGCCATCGGTAACTTTCGCTATGAATTTCAGGTAGACAGTGAGGATGAGATTGGTTATCTGGCCGCTTCTCTGCAATATATGGCAAGCGAAGTAGCAAAAAGTGAGGATAATCAAAAACAGCTTGTTGCCAATATTTCCCACGATTTTCGTTCTCCGCTTACTTCCATGAGAGGATATCTCGAAGCTATGCAGGATGGAACCATTCCGCAGGAGCTTCATTCCAAATATATTGGTGTTGTTTTAAATGAAACAGACCGTTTGACCAAGCTTACCAATTCACTGTTGACCTTGAATAATCTGAATACCAAGGGGATGATTCTTGATAGAACCGACTTCGATATTAACCCGATTATCAAAAATACGGCAGCCTCCTTTGAAGGAACCTGTCGCAATAAACTGATTACGATTGAACTTGTACTAACCGGAGAAAAGATGTTTGTCAATGCAGATGTCGTAAAGATTCAACAGGTTCTCTATAATCTTGTTGATAATGCGATTAAGTTCAGCCATAAGAACTCCTCCATTAAAATCGAAACGATTGAAAAGTCCAACAAGCTTCTAGTATCCGTCAAGGACAACGGTATCGGTATTCCAAAGGATAGCATAAAGCTTATTTGGGATCGCTTCTATAAAACTGACCTTTCACGAGGAAAAGATAAAAAGGGAACCGGACTTGGTCTTTCTATCACAAAGGAAATTATCCATTCTCATAATGAAAATATTAATGTCGTTAGTACCGAAGGTGTTGGAACAGAATTCATCTTTACCCTGGAAAAGACTTCCGACAAGCTAAAAGCCTAATCCTGCCATGGATTAGGCTTTATCTTTATCGAATAATCAGTACGGCATCCTTTCCATCCTCTCGTTCAGGAGGCAAAAAAGTTACTTTGTCTTTTCCGGTTACTTCACAGATAAAGGTCTGTACTCCTGTCACCGGGTCCATCCAATAAGCACTCATTTCTTTTCCTGCATACGCCTCTAAGGATACGCTGACTTCCCGCCCGGTAACAGTATAGGCAAATAGATAATCAGCTCCTGCAAACACGCTAATATAGTCATACCTCTCTCCCTGCTCACTCAGCAGATAATCCTGTGCAGGACGCCCATGTGTAAAATCTACCGATTCCATCAGCTTTTTCAAATGGCTCATCTGTGCTCCGCCCGGATGATGAATTGCATCCTTCCAATGATATTTTGCACCATAGGAACCAAGCTCAGACAAATCACTATAAAACTGGATAATACTGTTATGTCCGTAGGTATGTCCTGCTGCCCCTGCAAATACGCTCCAATAGGCATATCTTCTTACGTCTGCTGCCTGCCAGTAAGGCTGTGTGAAATCATGCAAGCCTTGCACAATCCACTCATAGGAAGGCTCTCCATCCAAAACAGGCTTTACAAGTGGTCTGTTATAATCTCGCTCCACATAGCGCCAGCTATCTTCACCAAAGCACCCTTCTGCCTTAGAATTGTCATCCCAAGCGTTCAGCTGAACCTGATCATAACGACGGTGTCCTGACTGGAACATATTGAAATCCAGCCATTTTTCCTCATGGAACCATAAGGAGGAAGATGTTCTTCCAAAAGGATGATACCCCACCAGACGCTCCGGGTTATCCTGTTTCATCAGCTCTCCCATTTTGCAAAATACTTCCGGCTTCACATCGCCTCTCACATCACCACCGACAATCCAGATGATATTTGGTGCCTTTTCAAAACGCTTGAACAAGAAGTTCATATAATGTTCCAGATTGTCCATATTGAGATACCCCTTCTTTATATGGAAGTTCCCCCATACCGGCAGGATTCCCATATAAAGTCCAAGTTCCTCAGCCATACGAATTACCTGATCAATATGTTCCCAGAATCCACCATCGTTAATTCTTGTAAAATCATCGTCAAGCAAGGCATAGTCTCCGTTCACATTCTGTTGCTCCAGACCATGAATCAAATCAGCTAATATCACATTAACCCCTAGCTCCTTACGGTTGCGGAGGTAACAATACGTTTCCTCCAACGTCAGCTTATGAAATAATAGCCATGCCGTATCTCCCATCCAGAAAAAAGGAGTCTTATCATGATAAAAATATCTGCCATTTTCGGCTACTCGTAATACTCCCTGTTTCCAAGGCTTTTGAAACTGCATATTCCTTACCATCCCTTTCTTCATATTAAAATTTTCCATTCATATCTGTTACATTGTCTCTATTATCTGCGGTGTCTCCAGTAAGCCATACGGCACCACATGATATTCACTGGCATAATGTTCGTCATCGGGACTAAAAACAGCATCATTGGTATTCTTTGGATACGTCTCCTTATAATGAAAAGGCCCTAGCATATTGCGCGGACTTCCCAAAACCTCAATACGAATCCTATTCTCTCCCTTGATTAATGCTTCTGTAATGTCTATCGTCTCTCCCATATCCCATGGAATCTCATAGGTATAATCACCAATATGAACACTGATACAAATTGCCCGATACTCTCCCAGCCGCAATTCCACACGGCTTTTTCCTTCCCACATAAAGTCATAGCAGTAATCAATACTGCCGCAATAATGAAAAAAGCCTTGTTCTGTCCAGCTTCCTACCGATAAGTACTTTGAAGCCGTGACAATGTTTCGTTCAGCTGTTACGCCAAAATCACCTAACAGATAGCAGTTTTCCAATTCCATACTGTTTTCATAAGCACAGACAAGCTCCAAAACATTTCTGCCTTCCTTGAGCTTTGGTAATACAAGCTTCTGAAAAGCCTTATCTAAAAACCATCCCTGCGGCTGATTGCTGACTGATTCTCCATTTAGAGAAATCTCAAATCGTTCCGGCTGTTCCATAGCCAAGTATACAGTTCCTACCTCTGCATGTTCCACCTCAAAGGACATGCTTAACGATAACCTTGTACCATTTTTATTATGTTCTATCTCTATCCAACGATAACGCTGCTCGATACCATTTCGATGAATCGGACGCATTTGAAGCTGCTCCCTGACTTCTCTTTGTACCTGCCAGATTTCCATTTCCTGCGACCATTTTCTATCTTCTAAACGATAGGAACAACGGTCAAATACTAATACATTGGGCTGATTTCTCTGTATTTCACATTGCACAGGTAATGTAGTTATCTGCGTCCTGCTCTTATCCTTAGGAAGTGCATGCAGACATGCACTAGTCCTATCAACATCATTGATATATCGTCGTAAGTCCGTCTTGATATCCGGAATCGTATACAGCCGTGTATCTGCCTTAGCTCCATGTATCACGAATAATCTCGAACCAGCTTTATTCCACCTTGCATGAAAAGCACCCGAACCACTCTTGTCTCTTACAACATCTGTTATCTTACCATTCAGGAGATTCCATTCCTCTATCCACCCTTTATACGGCACGATAACATCCACTTCACAAGCAGCGTTTCTATCATTATTTACAACAAAAAGAGCTGTGTCATCTCCTACTTGTACCGTAAGTGCCAGAAGCCTCTTCTCTTCCTCTCCTCTTTGATTTAAGAGTCTGCATGTTCTTGCTTCCTTTTCTGCCAAATATGCTATCAACGATTCTTCACTCTCAACAGTCACAAAGCCTTTATGCGACAGAAGCTTATCCAATGTTTCCCGCTTCTTCACATCTCCTTCTATCATACATGGCAAAGGTGTCAGTCCAACAACACAACCTCCTTGATTCAGGAAATCTATCAGAAGCTTGCAGGTTGATTCAAAAAGCGTATCCAGTCTTGGCAGTACAACAATCTTATACTCTGCCGTTCCGATACCAATGCTGTTCTTATTGACAAATCCATACTGCTTTATCAGTATTTCATCACCCAAATCGCAGTCCATATGCTCTCTGCAAAGTGTTTCAATGAGCTGATTAAAAGTCTCCCCATAAGCATTGACTTCCGGCAAATCTCTTTCCTTGGCACGCTTTGGATTCCCGTATGGGTCAGTTCCAAAACGACACCAGCCTGTGCTTGCCGGATGAATGAGCAACACCTTTCTGACTGGCTTACCGGCACTTAACACCTCACCTAACCTTGCAAAATAGTTCTCGACTATCGGATTCTTTTCTATCCATGAGGTATTGTAATGAAAGCTTGGCGGATAATCTCTTTTCCGGCAGCCCCTAAGTGTGGATAGTGCCATATGTAAGGTTCTGGTATTGATTCCCAGTACAAACTGCCAGTCACCAATCCATTTTTGTCCTTCTAATATAAAATCCCATCCACAGCAGCCATAGGTTTCTGTCAGAGTTCTCTTTTTCCCCAATTGATGAGCAACACTGGTGCATTGCTTTACTGTCATATATTCTCTGGTCTGCTCCGTCAGAATATCAATCCCCGGTACATCCTGATATACATAGTGAGGCATAACAGCACCATTTACCCGTGTGCAGGTGCCCAATTTGTCCTCTTGCAGAAAATGTCCCGTATAGGAAATCCCTCTTTTCTGACACCATTTTGCAAGTGTCCCTGAATATACCTCGCTATACCGCTCCGTTATGGTATACCAGTAATCATGTCTGATTTTCCTGCTATGTTCTCCCTCAAAATAATGATACGGAAGCATATCTAACAAATCATAGCCTCTTCTTTCCTTGAAAAAAGCTTCCATCCCATAGCTCCACGGAATCCAGCCCCTGTTCGCCGGGAATGCGGCATGTCTGTCAGCAAGGCTTGGTTCATCCGTAAAAATACCTGGAATTGTTTTGCCAAATTCTTCTCCGACTGCCTCATAATACTTTTCATGTG
Organism: Lachnospiraceae bacterium; assembly: GCA_017440575.1. GTDB lineage: Bacteria > Bacillota > Clostridia > Lachnospirales > Lachnospiraceae > COE1. Next base: position 68,505 of record JAFSGY010000090.1, read on the forward strand.
TTAATTTCAGAAACTTTGACACCGTATCAGGATTCAGATTGTCAGGTGGCGCCTGATGATTGAACCATTCGCTTTTTGCAGATATCTCAAGACGTACTATCAACAGCTGTTCTTCTTCTTCTGCTATTTCTTCCGTGTATTCCAATGACAGCCTTCTAAAGTTTTCTATTCTTTGACCGTCAATCCTTGCCGCGTAAAGTGCTACCAGATTCTTTTCTGCTAACATCTTTTCGCTAGAACGTTCCTTGCTTACTTCCATCGTAAGCCCTTTACAGCTATACTCTTCTCCAAGCGCTGTGACCTTACCACCGGCTGTTCCCGATGGCCAGCGATCCTCATCATAAAGCCATGCATACATACCCAGCTCTTTTGCAGTATCTATCGCCTCGTGAACGCACTCCATCCATTCCTTTCCCATATATTCCGTTTCCAGTCCATCTCTGGAATGAATGAAAAAGCCACCATTCCCGGCTTTTTTCATGTGCTGAACCTGTTCACGAACCATTTGGGGATTCATTCTGTCATTCCATGCCCAGAACGGAAAGGAACGAAATTCACTTCCCGGATTTTGAAAACGCTCTTTTAACTCGTCACTCATTCCCTTAATCCTCGTAGGTTAATTTACAAAATACAATTCTCTCTCTTTTCCAAGTGTAGCTGACCATAATCTCGTTTTTGTCATTACAGATAATCGCAGGATAGGAAAACTCACCCGGACCATCCTCTAACACAGCAAGTTCATGAAAAGTCTCTCCGTTATCCTCCGAATAAGCTACTACAAGCGGTGTACGAGGTCCCTTGTAATAATTCGGAAGATTTTCTCTTGGATTATAGACAAGTACTAGTCTGCCGTCCGGCAATGCAGCTACGTCAATTCCACTGTTATTATTCGGAATACCGGTATCATAAGCCAGTGACCATGTCCGTCCTCCATCAGTCGAATCACTTCTAAAAATGCGGGAACTGGTACTGCGTGTCAGCATATGTACAACCTCGTCCTTATCCTGCCAAAGTGTAGGTTGAATGATTCCCTTTCCATAGCAATAATGCTTATTATATGGACGGTTCAATGCCTGTATATCATAAGAAGCTCTCCGCAAAGGCACCATTCCGCTCTTTTCCCATGTCTTACAGTCATCCGTAGAAATATCCACGAAGCAGTCCCATACACCACCTTCTAAGGACGTAGGAGCTAATACTGTGCCATCTTTTAAACGGATTGGCTTATTTTTTACAGGGCCTCGTCCGCCAATATCACCCTCTACTAACTCCATTGGAGCACCAAAGCTATCTCCTTCATTATCAGATTCTATATAAAACGTTTTCCACTGGGAAATTGTCTCTCCTACTTTATAGAACAGAATAATATTACCGTTACTCTTTCGGAACAACACAGGATTCCACATCGCTACACATCTTTCGTTACAGATACGGCGAGGCTTTTCCCACACACCGTTCATTCTTCTTGCAACCCAGATTGCAACATCGCTGCCCTTTTCCCAACTTCCTGCAAACCACGACACGATGACATTTCCGTCATTTAACTCTAACAAAGTGGATGCATGACCACTATCGAATTCTCTATCTTCCTCTACGATAAATTCCTGAATAAAATTGGTTACTTTCATGCTACACTTCCCCCTTTATGCTTCTTCTGTAAGAATTTCTTACAAAATTCTTGTTTAACGCTTACCACATTTCTAGCATTTTCCTAACGAATAAAAAGAGCATTGACAATAAACTTATTTTTATAAGTATATCATCAATGCTCCTACATTTTCAATCTGTAGCGCTCTTTATATCTTTGCCATCAAAGCCGGCAATTCTGTAAAGGCATTCACCGTATAATCCGGTGCAATCGCTTCACCGAAACCATACGCTGCAAACACAAACGGAATGCCTGCTACTCTGGCAGACTGCTCATCACCGCTGGTATCACCAACATAGACCGCTCTTGTCACACCATTTCTCTGCATAATCAGCTTATTGTTCTCGCCCTTTGGCACCATATTGTCGCCCCAGCACTGAATATCATCAAAATATTCTTCCATCTTATGTGCCTTAATAAAGCTTTCAATATAACCGGACTGACAGTTACTTACGATAAACAGCTTATAATCCTTATGAAGAAGCTCTAACGTCTGGGCAAGCTTCGGAAAAAGAATTCCACCGTGCTCCGCCAGATATTCATTCTCTAACCGACAGCACTCTGCCATCAGAACCTCTCTTTCCTCTTCCGTATTCTGGGAAAACATACGGTTTCCAATCTCCTTCATCGGAAGTCCGAAATATCCACCAAGCTCTTCCGAAGTTAATAGGTCACGTTTACATTCCGGATGCTTTGCAATAACCATGTTCCAGGTTTTTAACACACCATCTGCGGAATCCCATAAGGTTCCATCTAAATCAAATAAAATTGCTTCTATTTTTTCCATAATATCTCCTTACAGTTAATATTCAGAGCCACATTAACAAATCTCCGCACCAGACGGCATTGGCTTCTCCGCAGTCATCAATGCAAGATTACCCTCCGCATCCTCTGCACACAATAACATACCCTCAGACACTACTCCGGCAAGCTTTGCAGGCTTTAAGTTCACGAGAACCATAACCTTCTTACCTACCATTTCTTCCGGTGTGTAATGAGCCTTGATTCCTGATACAATCTGCTTTACCTGACTGCCAATCTTTACCTGACTGCACAACAGCTTCTTAGACTTTGGAACTGCTTCACAGGCAATAATCTCACCAATCTGGAACTGCATCTTTGCAAAGTCGTCGTAAGAAATCTCTTCCTTTGCTTCAATATCAATGACAGCCTCTGTTTCCATAGGTGCTTCTTCCCCATTAAGCTTTCTCTGCTCTGCTTCATACTCAGCCTTCTGCGCTGCCTGAATCTCCTCAACCTTTGGCATAATCTCTTTTGCATCTAATCTTGCAAATAAGATTTCTGGTGTCTCTGTTACCTTTGTTCCACTTTCATATAAGCCAAACTTCTCTAAATCATCAAACTCACGTAACGTTGTATTTAACTGCTTTGCAATTCTCTCTGCTGTTTCCGGTAAGAAGCTATGAAGTAAGCTTGCACCGATTGTAATAGCCTCTGTCAGATTATAGAGAACCTCTGCTAATCTATCCTGACTTGCCTCATCTTTCGCAAGAACCCAAGGAGTTGTCTCATCGATATACTTGTTACAACGTCTGAATAAATCAAATACTGCGGTAATCGCATCGGCAACACGAAGCTTATCCATCTTCTCTGCTACCTTAGCTCTTGTTCCAGTTACCACAGCCTTTAAGTCTTCGTCAATGCTGTCTGTAACACCGGTACTCTTTACGATACCACCAAAATATTTATTGCTCATGGAAACGGTACGATTTACCAGATTTCCAAGAATGTTTGCAAGGTCTGAATTAAAGCGCTCTACAACAAGCTCCCATGTGATAACACCATCGTTTTCAAATGGCATCTCATGAAGAACAAAATAACGTGTTGCATCTACACCAAATAAATTCGCCATATCGTCAGCATAAATAACGTTACCCTTAGACTTACTCATCTTGTCACCGCCCTGTAAGAGCCATGGATGACCAAATACCTGCTTTGGTAATGGCAGGTCTAATGCCATTAAGAAAATAGGCCAGTAAATGGTATGGAAACGAACAATATCCTTACCGATTAAGTGAAGGTCTGCAGGCCAGTTCTTGTTGAATAACTCGCTGGAGCCGTCCGGATCATAGCCAATCTTGGTAATATAGTTGGTCAATGCATCAAGCCATACATATACAACGTGCTTTGGATCAAAGTCTACCGGAATACCCCAGCTAAATGATGTTCTCGATACACATAAGTCCTGTAAGCCCGGAAGTAAGAAATTATTCATCATTTCATTCTTACGTGAAACTGGCTGAATAAATTCTGGATGGGTATTAATATGCTCGATTAAACGGTCAGCATACTTACTCATCTTGAAGAAATATGCTTCTTCCTTCGCAGGCTTAACCTCACGTCCACAGTCAGGACACTTTCCATCTACTAACTGGGATTCTGTCCAGAAGGATTCACATGGAGTACAGTAAAGTCCTTCATAAGAACTCTTATAAATATCTCCCTTATCATATAACTTCTTGAAAATCTTCTTTACGCAGTTCTCATGATCCTCATCTGTCGTACGAACAAAATTATCATAAGAGGTATTCATCTGGTCAAATACTCTTTTAACCTCTCCTGCAACCTCATCTACGAATTCCTTTGGTGTAATACCTGCTGCCTCTGCCTTCTCCTGAATCTTCTGACCATGCTCGTCTGTTCCTGTCTGGAAGTAAACGTCATAGCCCTCTGCCTTCTTGTATCTTGCAATCGCATCCGCCAGAATAATCTCATAGGTATTACCGATATGAGGCTTACCTGAGGTATAAGCAATCGCTGTTGTCATGTAGTATTTTCCTTTGTTTTGCATGTTTTTATTCTCCTTCCTATTTTACCATTTGCTCGAATTTGTTCCTTTGCACAAATTTGTAATTGAAAATCCTTGATTTTCAATTTACTCTTTTCAGGTTATATTTTTCTATGAAATTTTCAAAGAAAGCCATTTTACATACTTTACGGATTTCTTCGCTATCGCAACTAAGCCCCGAATCGGAGCGACATGTTCTGTCATAGCCTGCATCCTCAAGGTATTTTGCAAAAACCTTGATATCTTCAAGCTGTGGTTCTGCAACCGTTCCATCCGGATTATAAATCGAAAGAGTCATGTCATCCTTACGCAGAACGGGGCCTACCAGAATCTTTCTAGCTGTCACTCCAATGCTCTGACTACACATGACACGGGCTTCCCTTGCGCCAAATTCATAATCATTCCTGTTACAGTCGTAGATTAAATATTCATGATTATGGCACTGATATTTTTGTACTTCGAATTCCATCTGAAAGCCCTCCTTATTAGATAAATGTATAGACATCGAGTAGGCAAAGACTACTCGTAGCGCCAAATGCCATCAGCCAACGACTGATATTTTTCCTTAGGCATTCATGCGCATATAAAAAACTCGTCCTTATTGTATAAATAAGGACGAGTTTATATACTCGTGTTACCACCTTAATTCGCTTTGTTCTCACAAACAAAGCCTCCGCAGGTACTCGCTTTTGCTTTATACCCTGTCGCTATAACGGGCGAACCCTGTCGCAGCCTTACCAAACGGTTCGGTGCGCTGCTCAGAAGCCATGTTCAGCATACTTTCTCCTCATCCCTCGCAGCTCTGACATAGTCAGTAGAATGTTCTCTGTAAGAATACCATATACTTACTCTCTTCATCATCGCTTTTCACATGTTGATATAGTATTAATTTAGCACTATTTATAGCTTTTGTAAATAGTAAAAATCTTATACTTCCGCTGTCTTCTTCAGTATCTGTAGTTCTTCGAAGGTTCCTTCTACGGTTGTGGAGAAGGAATGCAGATTACCAAAGATACCATCAATAGTCTCCTTACTCATCTGTGTTCCGGCTGAAACCTCCTGCGAAGCAGCTGTTAATAATGCAATACTGTCTACAATTGCCTTGTTTGCTTCCAATACATCCTCTACTTCGCGACTCATACTCTCTACACCTGCCTCCAGCTCAAACATGCCTGTTTCAACCTCTGCAAAGCTTCCGGTTACTTCCTGTACCTTTTTGCGCTGTACCTCAATACTCTGTGCAGATTCCTCGATTCCCGCCTGTGTCTCGTTTGTTACGGAAATGAGTTCATTCATAATCGCTGTAATCTTCTCTGTAGAGACTTTTGTTTCCTCCGCAAGCTGTCTGATTTCATCTGCAACAACTGCAAAGCCTTTTCCAGCTTCTCCTGCTCTTGCTGCCTCGATACTTGCATTCAGCGCCAAAAGATTCGTCTGCGAAGAAATATTTAAAATAGCTTCTGTAATGCCGGATACCTTCTGTACATTTTGTACCAGCTGCTCTACCGTTCCTGAAATACGGTCTGTATTTCTGTCTACCAATACAGACTGCTCTTCTAACTCATCAGCAAGCTGCTTTCCATTTACAATGACTTTTTTCAGATTTTCTGTTGTATTCTTTGCACTCATTGCTGTTTCATTGGTATTCTCCAGCTTCTCCTGAATCTGTCCTGTCATATCTGCCTGTTTATTAACAGCCTCTGCCGTATTCTCTGAGCTGCCTGCGATTCCATCCATAGCCGAATGAGCAACTCCCATAGATTCGTTAATCTCACCCAGCTCATCCAATACTTTATGAAAATCATCATCCAGCTTTTCTACAATTCCCGCAACAGTAACAGCTACCTCTTCACGTCGCTTTGCTTCCCTCTCAATCACTGCCTGATCCTCTTTACTAAAGTCAACCAGCAATGCAATCGCCTTATAGGAACCATAAATACATACCACAAATCCCATGGTAATCAGATTCGCTATATTATACCATTCTATATTACCCGCACTTTTGAACATAAAACATCGAATGGCGCAAATCAAAAAGGCACTTAAGCACCCTAATGCTACAACATTTGAATTCAAATAAATCATAAACCCAACTAACGCAGGGAATACCAGTACCAGACTGGAAACACCATTATTCATAACAAACAGACAGTACATAATCAAAAAAGTAACTGCCATAAAAATCATGCAAACTTTTTTATCACCCTTTAGCTTTCGCGCAATAAACATTGCGATAATTGTGACAACATACAATGCACATCTGACCATTGCAAATATTTTTGCACCTTCTATATCAAAATTCTTTGATTCAACCAGCATATACAGTACATAGCAAACTGTTAAAATTATAAACATCGCCTTATTGGCACGCTCATATTGTTCTGGTGTCAACGCTTTCTTCTTTACGTACTTTCTCATATTGATTTTCTCCCCTTTACAGAAATATTGTATAATTCACTATGCCAAATTACATTTTGGCACAATTCTAGTTATATTTTACATTATTAACAGAATACTTACAACGTTTTCTGTCTTTTTGTCGAAAATCTATTTTTCATTTTACACATATACTGCCTGTTTTCTAGTCAAAAGATATGTTCCTGCTAACATTCCACCTGTTAGTAATAATGTCAACACTAATTGTGCACCAACTGACGTATTTCGCAATGCCGTAATACATACCATTACCCAATTCTGTGGATGGTCCACTAAATAATGAATGATTCTTCCACTTCCATAAGAACCAAACATCCAGATTGCCCATATAATCCAAAACGCCTTTTTCTTATATTTCAGAATCAATGCCCCCATCAACAGACGTGCAGCCGGTATCAGTAGAAAAAGCATTACCAACATTTTAGGATTCAGAATATACGCCGTAAAATCTTCTATTTCATAGGTTGTATACACTAGCCTGTGTACCAACTTTTCAGCCATATAAATCAGACCAATCATCCCAAATTCCAGTAACATATTTATATATACGGATATTGTTTGTGAAAGAATATAATCCTTCCTTCTACACCCCCTGGATACCATCAAATCAAAGGTATTCTGATAACCGAAAAGC
>JAFSGY010000091.1 GCA_017440575.1 Lachnospiraceae bacterium
CCATAGTTTAAAAGAATACTCTTTGCATGTCCGATATGCAGATATCCATTTGGCTCCGGAGGGAAACGTGTCTTTACGGTATCATAAACACCCTCTGCCAAGTCCTTATCTATAATCTGCTCAATGAAGTTTCTCGAAATAACTTCTTTTTCTTCACAATTATTTTCTTCGATATTTTTTTCCATATCACTCATGTGGTTACCATGCCTTTCCAAACATTTTATGTTCATCTCATTATTTTAATATACGAGCCTATGGTTTGTAAAGGAAATTGTAACGATTCGCTTCTCTTATTCCACACCCTTTAAAGCATCCACCATACATATAGTCTTTACCTTGCCGGATAGCATACGATTGACTCCCGTCGAAACAATCCATGTTCCAATCACAGAATACACATATGTCATCATGTATACAACGGTCGGCATATCATAATCCTCTGACATGGTCTGCATGATAAGGTCAAGGAACCAATAGCCAAGAACCAGTCCTGCCACAATTCCGAGCGCCGTTATCCACGCATTCTGCTGCCCTAGTATTTTCCGAATCCTTCTGCTAGAAAAGCCAAGCACCTTCAAGGTCGCTATCTCTCTTGTCTTTTCCATAAAGGACAAAACGCCCATATTATAAAGCACAATAACCCCCAGCACTACTGCCGCCAGAATAAGTATTGCTACCATAATATTCATCATTTCCATGGTTTCGTCCAAGTCAGTTTTGAGCTGTTCTATGCTGATAACACCAGATATCTCATCCCTATCCTTTACCATGGCAGGAATTGACATATTAGTATACAGGGCAGTCGGTGAAAAGTCATAGTGCATGGCTTCATAGGACTTTTCATGAAGCGTGATTCCCTGTCCCGTAGGCGTGCGGTAAAGTGCTGTAATGCGTGTCTTTTCCCAGTTCTCCTCTCCCACTATATGCCATTCGATAAAGTCGCCTACCTCTAAGTCCAAAAGTGTCGCCATCTTCACCGACAGGGCGACTCCGTATTCCGGTATGGCAATCTCATCACCATTTTTGTCCTGATAGTGAATGTAATTTCCATCCTCGATAATCGTCACACTACCTGATTTTATCATAGCTCCCTTGCGGAATTCACAGCTTCCCTCCTGTACCAGTTGTCCCTTAAACTGCTGGTCATATTCTTCCTTATCCAAGTCATCCGCACTCGCCTCAAACATCAGCTTATACTGTCCGGTAATCAGACCGCCATACTGCCACACAATGAACTCATCAATACAATCCTTCATACCAAAAGCACACACAAGCAGCATGCTGCAACCAGCCACTCCGGCAATTCCCATCAAGCTTCTTGCCTTATTTCTCCTAATATCTCTTATATTCCACTGTGAGGAAAAGTTCATGGAAAGCCATAGCTTACTCTTTTCCAGCATAGAATGACGGACATTCTTTGGTGCCGCCGGCTTTAAGGTAATTGCCGGCATATCCATAAGCTCTTTCCTACAAGATAGGAAGCTTACAATCGTTGATACAATCACAGACAGAACAATCGCATAATAGGACATATCTGACATACCCAGCCGCCATTCCGGCAAAATATAAGAGGCTGACATACTAGGTAAAAACAGATAGGGCAATGTCAACGGTCCGATGATTGCTCCCAAAACACTTCCTACCGCACTGATTACCATTCCATAAGAAACATAATGCCATGTTATCCTTCTCTTAGAAAATCCAAGTGCCTTTAACGTTCCTATCTGGATTCTCTGATTCGAGGTCATTCTTGCCATGGTCGTTACAATACCCATAACCGCAATCAATAAAAATACCGCAGAAAACATAATTCCCATCGCTGCATGCTGCTCCTGCTCTGATGCTATCATCTCAAGTCCCGCATTCTGACTTCTGTCAAGCACCACAACATCATCTCTGTCCAATACATTTTTTATCTTTTCCTTAAATGCATTCTCTGACAAACGATTTTCTGCATTCGCATTCTGCTTAATAACCAGTCGATTATAAACGATTCCCTCCTGCATCGGGAATTCCTCTGCGGATAAAAAACCATAGCCATACTGTCCATAGGTCGGCATCATACTGTCACTATTGAGCATATAGAAAATATATTCCGGATGAATGATAATTCCCTTTATTTGCTCCGTAAATTCTCTTCCGTTATATTCCAAGGTAATGTAATCGCCAACCTGCAAGCTCCATTCCTTTGCAAACAGCTCCTCCAGCCAAATGCCTTCCGAATCCGCCTTGAACGCCTCGCCCTCTATCCAATACGGAAAGGAGCTGTTGATGCTCTCCATGAAGTTCAATTCCATATCCAGCTCTTTGCCCTCTCCTACCTTTGCTTTCGCAGCCAGCACTGCCCTTCTGTCAACACTTTCTACCTGCTCTAGCTTCTCTATTGCTTTTTGCTCTTCACTGGAAAAACCTACACCAACAACCCAATTATCTGCAAGTTGTGTCTTCTCATAATAATAATCTGTCGATAAGCCAATACCGTTGCTCTCTGCATCAATTCCTGCAAAGACATAAAGCCCCAGAAATGCCATCAAAAAAATAGCAAGAAACTGTGTCCTATTTTGCCACAAATCCCTAAAAAGCTTTCTTTTCAGCATTACCAGCTCACCTCACTTGCACTTTTGGGATGTTCATTGACAATGACAGACTCAATTCTGCCATTTTTCACCCGAATAACCTTATCTGCAATATCTGCAAAAAAGCTGTTATGTGTAACCATAACCACGGTTTTCTTCTCCTCTCTGCTCATTCGCACCAGTAGCTCTAAAACATCACGTCCTGTATTCGTATCCAGTGCTCCTGTCGGTTCATCACAAAGTAATAGCTTTGGATTCTTTGCAATAGCTCTTGCAATCGAAGTTCTCTGCTGCTCTCCTCCTGACATCTGTGCCGGGAACTGATGCATATGTTCTTCCAGTCCAACCGCTTTCAATGCTTCTGCCGGATCTAACGTATCATTGACAATATCCTTCATCAAAGCAACATTTTCGTACGCCGTCAATGTAGGAATCAAATTGTAAAACTGAAATACAACGGCTACATTTCTTGCCCTATAATCAGTCAGCTTTGCATCATTATAACTGCTAATATCTTCACCGCATGACAAAATTGTTCCACTTGAAGCCGTATCCATGCCACCGAGCAGATTCAAAAGGGTACTTTTTCCTGCCCCACTCGGTCCCAAAATAACAACCATCTCTCCCTGCTTTATTGAAAAAGAGGCATCCTTAAGCGCATAAAAATGTCTGTCGCCCGTACCATACTCCTTACTGACATTTTCAAATTGAATAAATGCTTTCTGTTCCATAGTCTATTTCTCCTGCGCACTCTTTCCTACCTTTTCATCTGTCATGGCATCGGTAATAACCTTTTCTCCACCAGAAAGACCTTCGATTACTTCTGTCATATCTGCCCCTGCAAGTCCACATGTCAGATATCTCTTGGCAATTACTCCATCCTCCAATAGATAACAATAGTCTCCACCATCATCTGCATAAAGGGCACTATTAGGAATCAACACTGCGTTATCACTTTTTCCAATCTCAATTGTTACATTTGCATCGGTTCCAAGATAAATATGTTCATCCGGCTTATTAATATGTACCTCTACTTGAAGCTTTGCCTTATTCTGGGCATCTGTCACTGTTTCCATACGAATCTTAGTAACTTCCCCCTCGTAGAGTTGCCCGCCTACCTCTATGCTAGCAGACTGACCTTTAGCAATTTGACTCATCTCGTGACTTGTTACCTCTACTACTGCACGAAGCTTCTTGTGATTCTTGATAGTAAACAGTCTGGTTCCCTCTGCTATATAAGCCCCCTCTTCAATAGCCACTTCACTTACCACGCCTGTAAACTCTGCCGTCACACCTGCCAAAGCCTTTGCAGCCTCTGCCTCATTCCAGTTTACCGTCTGCTGTGCAAGCTCTACATTCTGAGCAAGCTGTTCTAGCTGTGATGCATTCATGCCTGCATGCTTCGTACTAATCATCTCCTGTTGTAACATACTCCGCTGTGCTGATACCTCACTTAAGAAGATTTCCGCCTCGTTAAAATAACGATTATCGATCGGCGCAGCTCCTGTTTTCTCTAAAGTAAGTAGCTTCTTTTGAAGCTTTGCTACCTCTACCTCCATCCATGCTGCCTGCTGAAGATAATCGTTTCTTTCCTCTATCGACAATTCATCATTCGATGCAATAGCATTTTTCTGTGTTATCTCTGCTCTTAGCTGTGCAATCTTCTGATTAATCTCTGTAGCCTGATCTGCTACCGCATCTGCCACAATTTCAATATTTAGCTGCATATCACTTACCTGTTGCTGCGCTGCTACAGTTATCTCTTGATACATAGCATCCTGTGCTTGTGCTTCCTGATACGCCTGCTTCATTTCTCTACTCTGCTGTACACTTCCTACATAGCTTGCTTCTAATGCCTTTGCCTGCATGTTAGCCTGCACCACACTTCTATCCAAATCCTCGGTATCATAGCTTACCAATAATTCTCCTGTCTGTACTACATCACCATTCTCTAAGGAAAATGATGCAACCGGTGCTGACACATCTGCATAGTAAACCTTCTCCTGCTCACTCTCAATATAACCCTCAGCCTCTACTGTCTGTGTAATACCTGCACTTGCAATCATTTGCGTTGTTACCTTAATGGATGATATTCCTGCAAAAGCTGTTGTTCCTATAATTGCAACCAAAATAACTGCAATTCCCATGGTTCTACCAATCTGCTTTTTCTTCATAATACTCCACTCCTCAAAAACATAATATAATATGAACTCTATTTCATATTCACATTGTATTTTATATAACATCTTTTGTCAACATGAATATGAAATATGCTTCACATTATTTGACAAATCATGTAATAAAGACTATACTATAATCCGGCAGCTACACCATTATCAAAAAACACAGAAAGGACTATGATTATGGAAAATGTTAAAACAAGAGAACCGCAGCAGAAGCGTTCTATTGAGAAGAAAAACAGAATCATCGAAACCGGCTTTCGCCTAATGTGTGAGAATGGCTATCAAAAAACAACAACTGCTGATATTGCCAAGGCTGCCGGTGTATCTACCGGCATTATTTATAGCTATTTTAAGGATAAGCGTGATATTTTTATCTATGGACTGGAAGCCTATGCAAAACATATGCTTCTGCCTATCTATGACCGCATAACTCCTGACCTTGATGTATATAGTGCTTTGAATGCCATTATCGATTCCCTAATTGAAGGACATAAGGTGTTCCAGCATGCCCATAAGGAAATTGAAGCTCTAACGATGACAGACGAAGTCATTGCAGGTATTATGTTTGAAACAGAATTGCAAATCACCAAACAGCTTGAGCTACTTTTAGCACAGGCTGGATTTGATGCAACAGATTTACCGGAAAAAACACATATTATGTATAATCTCGTAGAATCACTATGCCATGAACTTACCTTCCATCAGCATGAAGGCTTAAATGATGCCAAAATGCGTCAGATTGTTACAGACACCATTATTTTTCTTTTAGGAAAACCTGTCATATCGTAAAATATAAAAAAGCTTTTCACTCTCAACATTTTGAAAGCAGAAAAGCTTTTTCTTATATATCTCTATTTAGTCTTCCTTTAAGTATTCCTTTTCCGATACATGTACCGGCTTATCATAGCAGGTAAAGACTTCCTCTACCATCTTCTTGTCCGGCTTTGGTGTAATCAAGCTGACAAGTGGTGTCACGATTAATCCTGCAATCATAGCCAATGCACCTGCATTAATCGGTGATTCGATGAACTTGAAGAACATATTAGCTACCGTGATGCCCACACCACAGATAAAGCTTGCCCATACACCGGCTTTTGTAACACCTTTCCAATACAATCCATATAAAAATGGTGCGAGGAATGCTCCTGCAAGCGCTCCCCATGAGATACCCATGAGCTGTGCAATAAAGGTTGGCGGATCAAGCGCCAGAATAACAGAAATCACAATAAAGAATACTATTAATACTCTGATATAAAGTAACTGTTTCTTATCATCCATCTTCCTAACGATGTTATCTTTGATAAAGTCCAAGGTCAAGGTAGATGCTGATGTCAAAACCAATGATGATAAGGTAGACATAGATGCTGATAACACTAATACAATCACAATACCAATTAAAATATCCGGTAAAGTAGAAAGCATGGTTGGTACAATAGCATCATATACGATACTTCCATCTGCCTTATAAATTGCCTCAGAATCGAATAAACGGCCAAAACCACCAAGGAAATAACAGCCACCGGAAACAATAATGGCAAATGCCGTAGAAACAATAGTTCCTGTCTTAATTGCTTTCTCACTCTTAATCGCATAGAACTTGTGAACCATCTGTGGAAGTCCCCATGTTCCAAGTGAAGTCAGAATAATAACACCTACAAGATTCACTGGGTCTGCGCCAAAGAAGGAAGCAAATGCACCCTGCTGTCCCATGGTCGCAGGTACATCAGATGGAATCTCAGAAAGCTTACGAACCGCTTCCATAAATCCACCCTGACCGGATAAAACGGCAAGAATAACAACAACAATACCAACGAGCATAATAATACCCTGTATAAAATCATTGATTGCAGTCGCAAGATAACCGCCCATAATAACATATACACCTGTCAGAACCGCCATGGTAATCACACATGCAGCATATGGAATGTCAAAAGCCATTCCAAACAATCTTGATAATCCATTGTAAACAGAAGCCGTATATTGAATCAGGAATACAAATGCAATCACAGAAGCAGTAATCTTCAACGCCTTACTGTCATATCTTTTACCAAAGAAATCCGGCATGGTAGCAGCTTCTAAGTGATGTGTCATAACTCTTGTTCTTCTTCCCATCAGTACCCATGCCAGAAGAGAACCAATAAATGCATTACCAAGACCAATCCAGGTAGATGCAAGACCATATTTCCACCCAAACTGTCCTGCATAACCAACAAATACTACCGCTGAAAAATAAGATGTACCATATGCAAAAGCGGTAAGCCATGGACCTACACTTCTTCCACCAAGTACAAAATCCGTTGTGCTGGATGCACCCTTTCTTGCGTATAACCCAACCGCAATCATGCATCCGAAGAAAACCAATAACATTAAAATTTTTGCCAGCATAAGATATGCCTCCTCATAAGTTGAAAGTAATACTTTAACAAAGAAAAGCGTTGAACTTTAACAATTCAACGCTTTTATGCGCTAAAGCATACTTGATTATACCTTATGCCTTATTTTATGTCAATATCTTTACCCTTTTCTTCTGTCTTATCCTTCTTCAGAATCATAAGGTCAACCTCATCCAGTTTACGATACCGGTTCAGATTAATCAGAAGAATTTTAAGGCTCAGCTTCGGTGTATCAAAGAGTCCGGCTTCATACATATTTACGATAATAATACCAATCGGAACTGCCAGAATCATACCAATCACACCAGCCACTTTATAACCGATAAACAACAAAAATAACGTCGGAATCGGCGGCATTCCTATGGAATCACTGACAAATTTAGGCTGAATCAACTGACGTACCAGCTGACTGACACCCCATATCACTACAAATGCAATTGCCATAAAATAGTTGCCACTAATCACCTTTAAGATTGCCCAGGGTACAAAAATAATACTGGTTCCGAAAAACGGAAGGAAATCAAGTGCCGCAATTACAAACGCAATCAAAAAAGCATAATCCACCTTCAACAAAGTCAGTCCTAAAAAAATCAAAAGATAAATCCATATCTCTATCTTAAACTGTGCCTTGAAGTAGCCTCCCACCGCATGACGAAGACTTTTATAAACAACACCATAACGTTTATAAATAGATGATGGAATCACTCTTCTTGCAAGCTGAAATACATAATCTCTCTCTGCAATAAAGAAATAAGAGGACAACATACACATAATCACACTGATAACACCGTTTGCAATACTGCCAATCACACCACCTACTCCATCCGATGTCGCTGACTCCGCATTTGCCGGAATGCCCTGTATCGCTTCACCGATAACATTTCCTGCGGTCTGTAAAGTCTCTACCCATTTTGGTGAGATATTTCGGAAGGTATCGTCAATTAGATTCCAGACACTTGCAATGTCGCGTTCCAATCCCTCCCACATCTGCGGGAGCGAAGCAATAAAGCCCTGTAGCTGTCTAGCCAGCACCGATACCAACAAATACCCCACACCAACAATCGTCCCAATAACCAAAATAATTACTACTACGGTTCCTGCCTTACGTTTAATCTTAATCTTTTTTTCCAAAAATTGAACAAGCGGATTCGCAATACAGGATATAATCCAACCTATAACAAATGGCATAAAAAACACTAAAATCTTCGGCACAACAAATATAAAAAGTAATACAATTACTAATGCAATCAGCAGGTTAATCATCATTTTCAGATTTCTCTGGTACTGTTTGTTCATACGCTCTCCCTCTCCTTAGCTGCTGTCACCCCGCCAGTAGCGTTTACTTTTCCTCTGTCTTTCCGTGTTCCTCCCAATACTGCTCTAACAGTCGGTCTATCAAATCATAGGTTTCCTCTCTTCCCTGCTTTGTCTCAGAGGAAAAAGGAATCACAATGGTATCAGAATCTACACCTAGCCCCTGCTTGATGAGCTTAATCTGCTTAGAAAGCTGACTACGCTTAATCTTATCCAGCTTGGTCGCTATGATAATCGGGTGGAATCCATTTGACATAATCCAATCATACATCTGCTTATCATTTGCTGACGGCTCATGACGAATATCAATCAAAAGAAAAACTGCCTGAAGTACCTTGGAATTGTGAAGATACTTTTCAATCATCTTTCCCCACTTTTCCTTCTCCTTCTGACTTACCTTCGCATAGCCATACCCCGGTAAATCTACAAAATACAACTCATCGTTTACATTGTAGAAATTAATAGTCTGTGTTTTTCCTGGCTGTGAACTCGTTCTTGCCAATGACTTTCGGTTCATCAACGCATTAATCAAAGAGGACTTTCCAACATTACTCTTTCCTGCAAAAGCAATTTCCATCTTCTGATTTTCCGGTATCTGACTGGTTACACCAATTACCGTTTCAAGGCTAACATTCTTTATTACCATAATTACCTCGCTTTCCTCTTTCCAGCAGTTTTCTTTATCGACTTAGGAATCATAACTAATGCTTTTTCCAATACATCTTCCATGGTATCCATGAAGCAGATTTCTAGACCTGTCTTAATCTCCTTGGAAATCTCTTCCACATCACGTTCATTTTCGCGCGGTACAAGAACCGTCTCAATTCCTGCCATCTTCGCTGCCAGCATTTTCTCCTTTAAGCCTCCTATTGGAAGCACTCTTCCTCGTAGCGTTATCTCACCTGTCATGGCTACCTTACATTTTACCGGTACTTGCATAATAGCTGAGAATACAGCAGTTGCCATGGTAATTCCTGCCGATGGTCCATCCTTTGGTACTGCCCCTTCCGGAATATGGATATGAAAATCATGTTCCTTAAAATATGCAACATCCACACCATAATCAGAAGCTATCGAACGAATATAGCTGAGTCCTGTCTTTGCAGACTCCTTCATAACATCACCAAGCTTACCTGTTAATTCGAGCTTACCATCTCCCGGCATCACATTCACTTCGATTTGCAAGGTATCTCCCCCTACACTTGTCCATGCAAGCCCACGCACGATACCAATGTCATCCTTTTCATTCGCCTTATCCTCACGATATTTGGGCTTTCCAAGATATTTTTCAAGATTCTGATTCGTTACCTTTAGCTTCTTATCCTTATCCTCTAACAGCTGTCTGGCAGCCTTTCGGCAAATCTTACCAATCTGGCGCTCTAAGCTACGCACTCCCGCTTCTCTTGTGTAATAAGCAATCACATCCTTCAAAGCTCCTTCGCTGATAGAAAGCTGTTCCTGCCTGATTCCATTCTTTTCAAGCTGCTTGAAAACCAGATGTCTCTTGGCAATATGAAGCTTCTCATTTGCCGTATAGCTTCCCACCTCGATAATATCCATTCTATCAAGCAATGGTCTTGGAATGCTGCCGGCATCATTTGCCGTTGCAATAAATAATACCTTCGATAAATCCATAGGAATCTCAATATAGTGATCTCTGAAATGACAGTTCTGTTCCGGGTCTAATACCTCTAATAATGCCGACGAAGTATCTCCTTTATGGTCACTGCTTACCTTATCAATCTCATCCAGCAGCATAAGCGGATTACACACTCCTGCTTCCTTAATACCATTTGCAATTCTTCCAGGCATGGCTCCAATATAAGTTCGTCTGTGTCCTCTAATCTCCGCTTCATCTCTGACACCGCCAAGACAGATTCTGACATACTTACGGTTTAATGCTTCCGCAATAGACCTGGCAATGGAGGTTTTTCCGGTTCCGGGCGGTCCAACCAGACACACAATTGGTGCATCACCTTTACTTGTCAGACTTCTGACCGCAAGATATTCTAAGATTCTCTCCTTCACCTTTTCCAAGCCATAATGATCTCTATCCAGAATCTCCTCTGCCTTATGCATATCGAGCATATCCTTGGAAGCCTTGTTCCATGGCATTTCCAACAGAGTCTCAATATAAGTTCTCTCGACTGCTCCTTCTGAGCTTGCTCCCATCACATTTTTAAACCGGGCAATCTCTTTTCTGATTTTATCCTTTACCTCTTTATCTGCTTTGAGCTTTTCAAGCGCCTGCTCAAACTGCTCAATATCTGAATAAGGGTCTTTATCCCCTAATTCCTGTCTTACCACAGCCATCTGTTCACGCAGGATATAGTCTCTCTGATTCTTATCTATCTTCTCTTTTACCTTTGCTGCAAGCTGTGCACGAATGGAGGCAATCTGTGCCTCATTCATCAGCATAGTAATCATAATGGTAGCCTGTTCTCTTAAGTCTGTTACCTCTAACAGACTCTGCTTCTGCTCATAAGAGAATGGTGTATTAATCGCTACCTGATTGACCAAAAAGGCCAGACTGTTCTTCTCATTAAAATAACGTCCCAGACTCTTTCCAACCTTTGGATAAAACTTCACATACGTTGCAAAGACATCCTTAAGCGAACGAACCAAAGCCTCTTCCTCCTGTGGCTCTAGTTCCGTTTTTGTCTCCTCTATCTCTTCAACAGTTGCACGCAGATACGCATTCTCCTGTTTATCTATCTCTACCAATCTGGCTTTCTTCCAGCCCTCTACCATGACACGACTTATCTGGTTCGGCAGTCTTGTCACCTGCTTAACCAATGCAATCGTTCCAATTTCATACAAGGATTCCTGTGTCGGCATATCCTCTCCGGGATTTCTCTGCGCAACCAGAAATACCTTCTGCCCTTCATTCAATGCCTGCTCGACTGCCTTAATTGACATTTCTCTGCTTAAATCAAAATGTATAATCATGTCAGGCAGAACAGTAAGCCCTCTTAGTGCCACCATAGGCAGGTCATATTTTCTATCTACTATTTCGTTCATATAAAATCCACGCCTTTAAAAATTGACGCCGCCCTTTTCAAGGCGGCGTCACAAATATTTCTGTTCTCGTAATTATTTTATCTCGCCTTTTTCTCACGTTCTGCAAGTAATGCTTCGCGGTGTACAACGAAAGGCTGACTTGTTCCTTCCACTGCTTCCTTAGTAATGACACAGCTCTCAATCGTATCATCGGAAGGAATCTCATACATGACATTCATCATAATCTTCTCCATAATGGATCTGAGACCTCTCGCTCCGGTCTTACGTTCTAATGCCTGCTCTGCAATTGCTTCAATTGCTTCCGGCTCAAAGCTGAGCTTAACATCATCCAATTCAAACAGTTTCTGATATTGCTTAATTAAAGCATTCTTTGGCTCCTTCATAATACGAACCAAAGCTTTACTATCAAGACCTTCCAAAGAAACGTTAATTGGCACACGTCCAACAAACTCCGGAATCAAACCATACTTGGTCAAATCCTGAGGAGTAACCTCCTTCAGAACTGCTCCTATATCCTTATCTGTCTTTGCAGCAATTTCTTTATTAAATCCAATTGACTTACGATCAAGTCTTGCTTCTACAATCTTATCAAGTCCTTCAAATGCTCCACCACAAATAAACAAGATATTTGTCGTATCAATCTGAATCAATTCTTGATGAGGATGCTTTCTACCACCCTGCGGTGGCACACTTGCAACCGTACCCTCGACAATCTTCAACAATGCCTGCTGTACGCCTTCCCCTGATACATCTCTTGTAATAGAAACATTTTCACTCTTCTTGGTAATCTTATCAATCTCATCAATATAGATGATACCGTACTGTGCACGTTCAATATCATAATCTGCTGACTGAATCAGCTTAAGCAAAATATTCTCAACGTCCTCACCTACATAACCTGCCTCTGTCAAAGTTGTTGCATCTGCAATTGCAAACGGAACATTAATGATCTTAGCAAGTGTCTGAGCCAGATAAGTCTTACCAGAACCGGTTGGTCCAACCATGATAATATTACTCTTTTGTAACTCTACATCCAGATCCTTCTGTGCCATAACACGCTTATAGTGATTGTATACAGCAACAGAAAGTACCTTTTTTGCTTCCTCCTGACCGATTACATAATCATCAAGGAATTCCTTGATCTCCACCGGTTTTAAGAGATTAATATCGATGCCGCTACCAATAGGCTCTTCATCGTATTCTTCCTCTATGATATCTGCACAGATATCAACACATTCATCACAGATATATACACCTGCGGGACCTGCAATCAGCTTTCTGACCTGATCCTGTGTCTTGTTACAGAAAGAGCATCTTACCTTTCCATCAGTGCCTTTTCCAGCCATTCCATTTCTCCCTATTATAACTATTCCATCCCCGAATAGTTACTCCCTTTTTACTATTATTAATACAAAACTATTTCTCATCCTTTACATCAGACTTATAAGCAATAACCTGATCAATCAGACCATATTCCTTTGCTTCCTGTGCTGACTTCCAGTTGTCACGCTCTGTATCAGCCGCTACCACATCATAAGGCTGACCACAATTCTCTGCTAACATACGGTTGAGCTTTTCTTTCGTCTTTAAGATATGCTTTGCAGCAATCTCAATCTCAGTTGCCTGTCCCTGCGCACCACCAAGCGGCTGATGAATCATAATCTCTGCATTCGGAAGAGCAAATCTCTTGCCCTTTGCGCCTCCTGCAAGCAGGAATGCTCCCATGCTGGCAGCCATACCGATACAAATGGTAGATACATCACACTTGATATACTGCATGGTATCATAAATTGCCATACCCGCTGTTACGGAACCACCGGGACTGTTGATATATAACTGAATATCCTTAACCGGCTCTTCTGCTTCCAAAAACAGCAGC
>JAFSGY010000092.1 GCA_017440575.1 Lachnospiraceae bacterium
ATAATCACATCTGCTCTCTTAAGTAATTGCTCCACTTCCGGACTCACTCTCTTTAATACGGTACCCGGTGCAGCATTTCCATTGCCAATACAGGTTACCATATCTGTTAATCCTACTTCCTTTGCATCTTCCAGTGTTGCATCATTTATCACAGCTTCTCCACGCACAACCACGATAATTTGCAGTTCTGGATTACACTTCTGTAAGCATTTGATAAATAGTTTGTCCAACACAATTTCTCCACAATTATCCGTAAGATACACTAACCTGGATGCCTGCTCCAAATCGTTTCTAAAATGTACATACTCATCCTCCGGCACACTTTCCTTCTTAGCTCTGTCTAATAGTGTATCGAGCGTCTGCTCATTTACATTTTCTACTGCCGAAAAATCAATATAATTACCGGCACTAACATACTTAATACATTCTTTTATACAATCATCAGCTTGCTTAATCCTAAACCAGATTTCGCTCTCCTTTGACAAAAGCAGCTGATTATACTTATGTTTTATCTCTGTGTAATCTTCCTCTTCTCCCCAAAAAGAACGATATAATTGATTGATTCTTTCTGCCAAGGCAGGCGCAGATTCTGATGAACCATAGTTATCTAGTATTTCCTGCACCTGTTCTATATAGTTTGCCTTTTTATTTGCATCTAAATAATCTGATATTATCTTTTCCTGCTTAGATAATAAGCAAGATACACACATCGTATTTGCTGTCATTTATGCCTCCAAAACTGTTCTTAATCTATCTTTAAATTTATCTCGTTCTAACTAATCATTTCTGGTATAGAATGTCGCCTTACCCATACCATGTTTCTCAATTACTCCATCTTCCGTCAATTTCTTCAACGAATTTTCTACAGAAGCCTTACCGATACCTGGTACCAGTTCCATAATCTCACTCTTAGTAAACTTTCCAATTTTTTCTTTGATTGCAGCTCTAACCTGCTCTATTGCCGGAAGCTTATCGTCTACCAGATTGATACGACTTTCAAAATCACGATATGCAGCTAATATAATTCCCAACAGATATTTTACAAACGGCATAGGATTCTCCTGTTCTTCATGCCATCCTTGTCCGCACTGTTCAAAAACCTCATAATATTTTGTCTTTGTTTTTTCAATCTTACTTTCGATACTAATATATCTTCCTACCACGTATCCTTGTCGATACAATAATAATGTCGTAAGCAAACGAGACATACGCCCGTTACCATCATTAAACGGGTGCACACATAAAAAATCGTGAATGAATATTGGAATCAATATCAATGAATCTACTTCACACGAGTCAATCACACGATTAAAACTCTCACATATCTCTTCAATCGCATTTGGAGTTTCATACGGTGCCAAAGGTGTAAATATAACTCTTTGTATTCCGTCTTCATGATTCTCTGCAATCACGTTTTGAGTGTTCTTATATCTTCCACCTATTGCCTTTTCAGAGTATTTATACAAATCTCTGTGTAATTGAAGAATATAAGAAGAACGAATAGGGATATACTCATAACTTTCATGTATCGTATTAAGCACGTCACGATATCCCATAATTTCTTCTTCGTCTCTATTGCGAGGTGTAGTTTTATCCATGCAAAGCTGTTGGATACGTGTCGATGTTGTGACAATTCCTTCAATTTTATTAGATGCTTCCGTACTCTGAATCTTTGCAATCTCTACCAGCTTCTCAAGTGCCGCCGGCTTCTGCTTCAAATACAACTCCTGACGCCCTTTAAATTCGTGAATCTGTGCCACTAATCCAAGTACTTCTGAATCCCACTGACGTTCTTTTAATTTACTATAATCAAAACTTCTCATTCGCCTACCGCCTTCTATTTCTCCTAATTTTACCATACTTTTAGGCGTATTCCAATCCATTTAGGAATATATTCCCCTAATAACATATCAATTTTAGAAGAATTTTATTCGAACTTCAACCTCCTGCTAAATACCTCATAATTCTTCATATCTCTCAGTGTACAATATACCGCAAACTCAATTACTCTAAAATCATACAAATAATCTTGAATTACTATCGCCATCGCTTCAGAAACAACATACGGTGAATTTGAAAATGCTCCACATCCAAAAGCTCCCAGAATCACTACATCTTCCTTTTCTTTCTTCGCTATATCAAGAATATGTCTCATTCGCTTCTCATGCAGCACTTTTAAATCTTTATCCTTCATTCTTACAGACTTTTTCCCGCTATCCGGATTCATCGGATTACTTGGCATTTCTCTCAGATTTGGTGCAGCACAGGTAATCACATCAACTTGATACCAGTCTGTCTCATCCAAAAGCTCCGGTGAATCTGTGTCTGATTTGAATACCACTACTCCTGGTGTATAAATACAATCATCGTTATATGTTGCATCCATTTTATCTGTCTTCAACAGCTGACGATGTCTGCTATGAAATCCTTTCACTATATCCGGTTCTGATATATTAAAATACAAAGTACTGCAACGGCAAATAGCTTCCTCCTGTGCACTTGAGCCATGTGTCACACCTCCACCCGGATTGGTAGCTGACGCAAAATTATGTACACACACCTTCTCCCCTTTGTATGCCCCTGCTGCTTCGAGACTTCTCTTCTTCGAAACAGCTACTTTTGCTGGTTCTGAAAATCTATGTCCGGATTCAACCTTAACCGCATCACTTTCCTGCACAATATATTGTTTCTCATTGGAACTTGCTATTGCTGCCGCAAGCTTTTCGTTTGTTTTACACTGTCGTTCTGTATCCTGAAATATCTCTACATTCCTTGCTCTTCTATCATACATTTTCCATATCCCCCATTCCTAGAAGGTTCATCCAAATTATTATCTCCATTTTCATAAAGTACACGCAAATTCGTTCACTTTTTGTACACCTTACAATTAATATCTTTGCAAAAGTAAATATACCTTTTCTTTCAAGTCATTACTGAATCCTTCTAAATCATTCCTAGTTATAACGTCTTCTCTGAGTAAATTATAAATCATATCCATATATCTTTCCTGCCACTCAGCGATTTTGCCCTTGAAAAGCTTATCATAACTCCTTGGTTTTATATATAGTGTAACCCTCATAATAATAGCTATGGTCAATGCCTTTCATATAAACTTCCCTATCATCAATCTTTTCAGTCAAAGCTTGCTTTAATATGTGTTTGATTTCTACATCTTTTATCGGGCTTCGCTCCATTGCCATTAAATAATCATCTTTGTCAACCAAGCTCCAATCAATTACAACCCGTAATTCTTTTTTCAATATTAAGTCCAGCCAAATTCTTGTACTTCGGCCGTTCCCTTCACGAAACGGATGTGCAATGTTCATTTCAACATACTTTTCTATGATTTCATCAAAAGTTGACTGAGGCATTTTCTCAACACCTTCTAATGCAGCCTGTAAATACATAACTGGAGCAAATCTGAAATTTCCTTTTGCAATATTCACAGTTCTTACTTTTCCAGCAAAATCATAAATCTGCTCAAATAAGTATTTGTGTATTTCAGCAAGCGTTTTAAAAGTTCCAGCTTCAAGGCTATTTAAATATCCGCTTTCAAAAAGCTCAATAGCTCTCTTTTTACTTACTTTTTCCTCTGTCTTTGCCAATTCGACAGAATCAGTAATTCCAAGTTTATTTTCTAAAACCATACTTCTTTCCTTTCTTAATATGCTAATGATATTTTCAGGCAAATCAATTCAAGCATTTAACTCAATAACATTTCTTACTTCATCGTCTCCTTGTATCTACGCTTGAAATTTATCAGATTCATAATTTCCTTCTTATCTATATCGGAGAGTTCTGAAAAAGTTCTTGCAAATGCTCTGACTTCATTCTCTTCAGATACATCTCCATATAATAATTCATCCGTAGTTACACCATAAAGTTCTGAAAACTTAGTCAGTTCATCAGTGGTTACTTTACGTGTACCAGCCTCGATAGCAACTATTGTTGTCCTCGTCATACCTAATTGTGTCGCGACAAATTCCTGAGAAAGTTTTAATCCCTTACGCACTTGCTTTAATCTTTCATTCATATTAACCTCTCTCCTTTCATCAATCTCTATATAATATACTCTTTTTGAAAGAAATACACAACACATAATGTCAGAATTCATGACATTTTGTGTTCTTCAAGAATTTTCCAGCTTATTTCATACACTCATTTACACCATTACAGAAAAGATTTCTAAGCGATATCCTCTTCCCTTTCCTCTTATTTTATTCTTCTAAAAAAATCTTTCCACTGTGCTACAGAAGTCGCCCATTCCATTTTCTATGCCCCAATGTATGTTGCTATTGAGGAAGGGTACTTTGAAGAAGAAGGTATCAACCTTGAACTTGTAACTGGCTACGGTGCTGATAAAACTATGACTGCACTTCTTAGTGGTGAAGCCGACATCGGTTTTATGGGCTCCGAAGCCTCTGTTTATACCTATTTACAAGGAGCCGAGGATTATGCTGTCAACTTTGCGCAGCTTACACAACGTGCCGGCAATTTCCTAGTAAGTCGCGAGCCTATTGAAAATTTTGATTGGAGTATGTTAAAGGACACCTACGTTCTCGGTGGTAGAAAAGGCGGTATGCCACAGATGGTATTTGAATACATTCTGAAAAAGAATAATCTCAATCCTGATACAGACTTAAAGATTGATACCAGTATTGATTTTGGCTCTACTGCCGCTGCTTTTTCTGGCGCGAAAGAAGGCGACACTGGTTATGCTCAGTTTACCGTCGAATTCGAGCCACACGCAACTGCCCTTGAGCAACAGGGCACAGGCTATATTGTAGCATCTCTTGGCACAGATTCCGGCTATGTACCTTATACAGCATTTTGTGCAAGAAAAAGCTATTTTGCTGAGAATGGAGATACTCTATTAAGCTTCACAAAAGCTCTCCAAAAAGGTATGGACTATGTCAATTCTCATACCCCAGAAGAAATAGCAAATGCTATCAAAGAACAATTCCCCGAAACAGATTTAAAAACCATCACTACTATTGTTACAAGATACCATGAACAGGACACTTGGAAAACCGATTTGATCTTCTCAGAGGATAGCTTTATGCTGTTGCAGAATATCCTTATGGAAGCTGGTGAATTAGAGGCTTATGTTCCTTATGATGATTTGGTTGATACGAAATATGCAAGTGAAGTGACTAAATAAATATCATATATAACGAATAGAAAGCAGCTCCTCTTGAGCTGCTTTCTTACATGTCATTAACCTACGTCTTTACGTTCTCAAACACATATTCTATAAATTTCTCTACACCATCTTTTATTCCTGCTTTATATTCCATGCTGGTTTCTGCATTATCGTCACACTCTTTAAAATATTTCTTAGCTAGCTTTGTCATCTGCTCCTTAGATATATTTATGCTAATGTTCGTTGCTGCATGCACTGCATCCAACGCTTTGTTATAGCTAAGAAAAAACTGCTTATTAAAAAGTGACTCATGATATTTTATCGTAATACTTGCATCTAATGTACTTACCGTTACTTCCGAACCATTTACAAGCACACATCGCAGCGTTCTAATACCTAAGCCTTTTTCTTCTTTTACAATATCATATAAAACGCTATTAACGCTTATTGAACTAAATGTTGGATTTGTTAAATCTGATAACTTCTTACCAATACTCTTATTCATGTTTATTCCCTTTCCCCAACCACATTTTCTATCTTACTTTTATAACTAATTATAATCTAATTTTTCTGCCGAGTAAACTATCTTCTAAAAAAGCTAATAGCAATTGCGCTATCAAAAAATAACTCAATTGCTATTCCAACTTTACTATAAATCATAGTCTTATATTTCTACATATATACAACCGCAAGTATCATTTCCTGCTCTGTCATACGTCCAATTGCATCGATTCCTGTTACCCATACCCTGTAAGCGCCAAAGGTATTCAAATCATATGTTCCATTCACATAAATCTGATAATCCACGCCACCATAAGGAAGCCCCTGTGCATTACGAAGTCCAATCGCAGCCTTTAAATCCTCCTGTGTTGCTCCAACCGGAACATAGATAACACCATCTCCCATATCTCTTGTCAGATACAGACGAGGCAGATCATCATTCCAAGGATTTTCTTCTTTAGTAACATCCGTTGGATCCCAATTCTTGTATGGATGATCAGGCTGAATCTTCATAGCAGATGGTTTCCCAAGAGGACCTGGATTTTCTACATCATCATAAACAATAACTGTTGTACCCTTTTCGCAATTCTCATAAATCCACTTAGAATCATTTGCTGTCAATCTAACGCAACCATGTGATGCCGGTTCACCAAGCTTGTTATATTCCTCTGCCACTAAGGTATCAGGTGCATCAGAAACATATGGTACAGAATGAAATAAGATTCGATTTACAAAACGTACTGCATACTGTCCATAGGTATTATCTACCATCAGACGCCACTCATAATAATCACTTGTTGAAAAGGTTCCAAGCGGAGTATAATCCAACTCAATGCCACAGGAACATGGCATCGCTTTAACCGGAACAGTATATGCACCCGTTTCATCCTTTTCATACACAGTTACACAATTTGCGGCTCTGTTCACTCTTATCTCATATCGAGGACCTTCTTCCTCTGCGTTTACAGTCATACCAACGCCAAAACTAAGCAATACACTCATCACCAAAGCAAGTCCACACAAAACTACTTTTTTTGCTAATTTCATTATTTTGCGCATATCCTGTTCCTCCAAAAATTTCTATTCTTTCATAGTTACATTCTCAAGTTCTTTCATAGACAACAATATCCATTGTACTGAAAAAAAGTAGTTCTGTAAAGAAAAAAAGACCACAGCCCCGCGGTCTTTTTTGTAAAGATGCTACTACGAATTCCCTTTTACACAAATGAATGAAAGTTGCGCACATTTCATCACCAAATTAATTATCTCTTGACTCCCCAATCAAAGATTACATAATTAATTTCTATAATTATTTTAACAATTAAATTGATTTTTGTAAATAGTCTGACTATTAATTTTATAGCATTATTTTGCGCAAAAAAGGCACAGTTTTGCTCCTCTGTGCCTTTTATCCTATTTGAAATTATTACTGTACTTCTGTATTAACTGTTTCCATTTCTTCCTCCTCAACAATCAAGTCATCAATTCCATTCTTAAAAGATGAAATCTGATAAGAAGTCGTTGTATACACGGTCTCCATATCACTCTCAAGACATAGATACTGTGTATAAGTTACCTCATTATAATTACCAATAAATAAAGTATAACTATCTGTACCATCAGACACCAGAATCGTAATCTCAGGCACATCCAAACCATATAAAGCCAAGTCCTCTACCTGTTCTATGCAATTCTCAGAAGTCAAATTTCCTACCTTCCCTACCATAGTCTGAACTGCTTCCTCATCTAGATCAAGTGTCTTATCTCCTTCATAGCTCCAAATACCATCTTGTTTCGTAAGAATATAAGTTCCTGTTTCATTTGTGAATGTCAGTTTATTTACTGCTTCTGCCTCTAAGTTGGTTACCGTATAGTTCACAGCTTCCTTGCTCTCCTCTTCTTCCGACATTTTCGATACAATGCCAAATGCTGTAACAGCCATAACAAATAAGATAATTAATAATATCAACTGTTTTTTCTGTTTATTCACATTACCACCTCTTATTTCTTTCTTCTGTTAAGCCAGATTACCATACCTACTGCAATGAATGATAACGGAATCATAACTACCATAATAAGCCCGAAGAAAGCAATGTCTCCAGTAGAAGCTGTCAGGTATTCTGCCTCATATCTCTTTACCGGTATTGCTACGCTGACTTCGTGGTTCGCTACGGTTCCCATGATATTAGAAAACAGCTGCTTGTTATTTCCAGATACCGCATTATCCGCATTATCCATAAACATCTGTGCACTTGAAAATACATATAAAACAGCACTGCCTTCATCTAATGCTTTTTCTGCCTTCACACCAATACATACTGGTCCATCAATGTCTCCTTCTTCCTTTTCAAAGGTTGTAGATATTGCTACATTAGTCTTTACAATAGACTGCTCGGAACCCGTCAATAGCTTGGTATATGTTATACCTTCTACTTCTTCCTCTGGAACACTGATTCCCTGCGCATAAGGTGTCAGCAGATAAGTATAAGAACCTGTTAATCCACTTGTTTCTGTTGCATATTCTACATTTGGTAACAGGTAGATAGGGGTCTGATAATAATTTCCTTCATTATTATCTACCGCATAGCCTTCCTGTAGTGCCATACCGAATTCTGCTAGAATTCTCTCAAAGTTTGGTAACTCTGTTCCCGCATATTCAGCTGTTATAAATACCTTTCCCCCCTGATTCAAATATGCAATTACTTTATCCGCATCATCGCTTGAAAAATCAGTTTCCGGTGCATGAATGATAACAGCTGCTGCATCCTTCGGAACAGTCTCATAATCCATTAAGTTAATGGTTTCATATTCCACATTTTCCTTTTCGATGGCAGTTAAGAATCCCGAATCCAAGGTATATTCATTATGTCCTGCTATCATATAGACCTTCGGCATATCCTCGCTTGTACAATATGCAATGGCACTTGTCAGTTGTCCCTCTGCATCATAGCCGGTTACATTCTGCTGATAGGTGGTGTAATCTATTTCTGACTCATATAAATCATTGTAAGAAATAACCTTGAAACGCCTTTCACTTTCTACAATAATACTATTCTGTGAAATATTACTCGTCGCATACTGGTTCACAAACTGTGGATTTACCAATGGGTCAATATAAGTAACTGTTATATGAGAGGATATATCTTCATAACACTTTAAGGTCTGATTTACTGTAGTATCTGCCCTATCCTCTGCACTAATCACATAAATTGTTACATCCTCCGTCAGCTTTTCAAGCATTTCCTCTGTCTGCTCTGTAATCGTATACAATTGATTCGAAGTCACATCAATGTTGGTATATTTTGCAGGCAGTTTTCCAACAATCATATTCACAATAATAGTAAGTGCTACTACAATAACAATCGTTATAGAGCTATATGCTCCCATAGAAAGGTTACGTACAGATACACTATATCTGCGTTTTTGTATAGACTGTGTTGTCAGAAACAGTAGTAAACATATTACACTAACAAAATAAACAACTGATGTTATATCAAATATTCCATTTATCATGGCAGAGAATCTAATCTGGAAATCAAATACACCTAAAAACTGTGTTAACAAATTGCCTGTTGATGATATTAAATCCTGAATCCCTGATATCATATATGTTACGAATAAAATACCAAAGGATAATACCGCTGCAATAACCTGACTCTCTGTAATACTTGAAACAAATAAACCAACTGCAATGCAAGTAAGTCCATACAATGCAAAAGCTAAAATAGCTGTATAAGCTTCCCCCATCGGTACCGTACCGAAATTCTGTAAATACATAGGGAATACACACATTATCAACACTGGAATCATAAAAATAGATACCATCGCAAGATATTTACCAAGTACAATCTTTCCTACCGAGATTGGTGCTGTCAAAATCAATTGATCTGTTCTCTGCTTTCTCTCTTCTGCAAGGATTCGCATGGACAAAATCGGTATTGCCAGCAAAAACAGGAAAATAATCGCACTTAATGTATAAGCTATGTATGGATATCCTGATACCATATGATATGCTGTTGCATACAATGCGAAGAAAAATATCATAACTGCCATGAATAAAAATCCTACTACAGAATGCATGTAGGATAGAAATTCCTTTTTAAATATTGCTTTCATCCTGCATTTCCTCCTCGCTGTCTGTTTCTTCTTCTACCTCTTCCATGTCACTCTCTTCTCCAACTTCCTCTCCTGTGAGTTCAAGGAATACATCCTCTAACGACTTTTCAACCACAGTAAGCTCCATAATCGGCATTTTTGCCTCTGCAAGCCAATAGAATAAATTTTCCCTGATATCCTCTTCGCCTTCTGTATTCAACATCACACAGACAAGATTCTCTTCCGTTGTCTCCTTAAAGGCATATTCCTTTAACAAAGGCAATCCCTTCAATATCTCCTCAAGCTTCTCTCTCTTTCCTTTGACACTAAGCGTCAGCTGTCGTCCACTCTTCATCATAGTCATAAGTCCTTCCGGAGTATCACTTGCAACCAGCTTTCCTTTTGAAATAATCATAATATGGTCACATACTGCACTTACCTCTGAAAGAATATGGGAGCTTAAAATAACCGTATGCTTTTTTGCAAGCTCACGAATTAATTCTCGAATCTCTATAATCTGCTTGGGATCTAGCCCTACTGTCGGCTCATCAAGAATGATTACCTCCGGATATCCTATCATCGCCTGTGCCAAACCCACTCTCTGTTTATATCCTTTTGACAGATTCTTAATCAATCTGTCTCTGACATCATCCACTCTCGCCTGCTTCATAATATCTTCTATCTGTTCCTTACGTTCTCCCTTAGGAACCTTTTTCAGTTCCGATACGAATCTCAAATATTCATAAACCGTCATATCGGTATACACTGGAGGAAGTTCCGGTAAATACCCTATTGATTTCTTTGCTTTCTCAGGTTCCTTGAGAATATCATAACCATTTATTTTTACAGTTCCCTCTGTTGCCGCAATATAACCAGTCATAATATTCATAGTTGTACTCTTACCAGCTCCATTCGGTCCTAAAAAGCCATATATTACACCTCTGTCAATACGAAATGACAAATGATCTACTGCTATATGACTACCATACTTTTTTGTGAGATTTTCTACTTCTATCACTTGCGTCAGCCTCCTTTTATGTCTGATATATCTGTCCTTTCCAAGCTTATCTGATATATCCTACATGACATTGTATGAATAAAGTTTGATAAAAATATGGAAAAAGTGTGATAAAAGTGTGTTTTTATTCGCGAAAAAAGCACGGTACGAAGGTACCGTGCTTCTTATTATTTCATATGTTATTCAATTAAAATGGAACAAAACCTCCACCTGTTAGTTGATCCCGCAAGCGATTCTGAAATCCCATCATACCTATTGTATCATTCAGATATCTTGCATAATTGGCTGTCTGTTCTTCTGCCATCTCATCTGTCATAGCTTCTTCTATCTCCAGAATCTCTGCAAAATCTCCCACTGCTGTACTGGTGGTTTTCTCCAGCTCTCCAAAATCCTTTATATATAAATCGTCCTTCTTCTCCGCTGAAGCAATAACAAGAGGTCTTCCGCCTCCTGATGCCTGCTCACCAATTTCTTGTATCGGACTCATACTATATGGATTACCATGTATGGATGATATTCTATATTGTCCCATTCCTGAAAAAGCTGATATTCCTGAAATAGTCATAAACTGCCTCCTCTCACACTTATACCTCTTTAGTATAATATAATTAACAGTTTATTTCAACCAATGTCAGTTATTTTTCCTCTTTTTTCTTTTCTAATTTTGTATCTCTCAAATCATCAATAAGCTTCTCAATCAACATTTTCTTCATATATACATCAAAACCTAAAAGACAGATAAACGAAAATTTCTTTAAAAACTCCTGCTCCTCTTCCGGCACATCTGAAAATGTATCTGATGCTTTTTCGTATTTATCCATGACGTCTTTTTTCAGTACTTCAATCTGTTCTGCCTGTAGCTGAAATACCTCTTCATAGATATCTTCTATCTTAAAGTCTTCCCCTGTATGGAAATACTTATCGGTAATCGGCTGTAACAAAGTCTGAATATCTCCAATAGACAAAAAGCCCTTATAATAATAAATAAAAATCAGCACCAGAATATGCTCCTTGGAATACTTCTTCTTATTTGGCGGAGGCAGCAAATCATTTTTAGCATAATTATTTATCATAGTTTTGGTCATAACCTTATCCTGTTCAGGGTATCTTGCTCCTTTTCTGAGTCTGCTGTCCATAAAGGTGGTAACCTGATCCATATACAAATCAATATTCGGAACATCTACTGCCTTAATATAATCCACTCGATCAAAGCTCGCTAAAATACTATTCAATAAATCCTTGGTATCTATATGCATACTAATCTCCATACCTTTCCGCTTTCGTTTTCCTACCTACACGAAATCTCTACTAATCCATAGTATATAGTATTCAAAACTACATATCAAGTCTCAGGATTATTTTTTTATCCGTTTACTTTTTTACTCTAATATGCTAAAATATTTAAAACTGTGAAGTTTTACCGCATGAAAGTGTTAAATAGATTTGTATATAACAATAGAAAGGTTTGGATATTGGGAATGAATAAAAAAATAAAAACAGCAGCTGTAGATCATCTCTTAGATGCTATCCTCTGCCTACAGACAAAGGAAGAATGCTATAACTTTTTTGAAGATTTATGTACAGTCAATGAACTCTTATCCTTATCTCAACGTTTTGAGGTTGCAACCATGCTTCGAGATCATAAGACTTACCTAGAGATTGCAGAAAAAACAGGAGCTTCTACCGCTACGATTAGCCGTGTAAACCGCTCCCTGAATTATGGAAGTGACGGATATGAGTTAATCTTTGAACGCCTTGCTGCTATGGACAAAGCCAAGAGCGACTCTTCTGAAACAGAATAGAAAACGTGCGCCGCAAGGCGCACCTAAAAAAGCTGTATTCCTTATGCGAATACAGCTTTTTTCATTCATACCTATAAAACGAATAATCAAACTAACCATATATTTCCATCAAACTTAATGGGTCAATATAAACATTATTTTCAATAATCTGATATCCAAGTGTTTCTTTTCCATTCTCTATCTCATATAGTTCCGTTTCTGTTGTTACTGTTTCGCCAACCTCTACCTTCGGCTCTGAACCATTTCGATATACTGAAAAATATCCATTTCCATGA
Source organism: Lachnospiraceae bacterium (assembly GCA_017440575.1). Taxonomy (GTDB): domain Bacteria; phylum Bacillota; class Clostridia; order Lachnospirales; family Lachnospiraceae; genus COE1. The sequence goes on from JAFSGY010000092.1 coordinate 12,835, forward strand.
TCCACCATAATAATATATCCGGCAGAATTATCTCCTGCAATCGATGAAACTGTTCCTTGTGCTGTTGCAATCACGTTAGTTCCCTGCGCTGCTTCAAATTCCGCAATTGGCTGCTCCTCTAACATTGTATTTTCTTCGTTATAGTTTGCAGTTCCCTTTAGCGGAAAGCCTGTAGGAATAAACGCCTTTGCAAGCTCTGCTTCACGTTCCTCTTCTGCCTTAACCTTACTGTTCACCGTATCACTGAGAATCAAGACCTTCTCCTTCAATTCTTCATTCTCATTCGCCAATAAGTCTCTCTGTGTTGTTACCTCTTCTAACTCTACACTCAGTTCCTTATTTTTCTCACTGATATCCAGTACATGGTTTGTCAGATAATAACAATAGATAATGGCAGCCAAAAAGAGTAATCCGATACCAACCCCTACTGCAATAAACATTTTTTGTTTATCAATCTTCTTTAATAGTTCCAACCCGTACACCTCCCATATATTCAATATCATACCACACAATGTAATATTTGCACAATGTTTTCTTAACGATATCGTAATAATAGAATATTTTATACAAAATAAATTTGCAGAAAAGTTCGAAAAGTTTACATAAATTATTTACTTTTCTGATTCTCTGTGGTATTCTATATGTGTTGTGGTACACACAATATTTAATTTATTTTGGAGGTAGCAAAATGAACAAAGGTACAGTAAAGTGGTTTAACAACCAGAAGGGTTACGGCTTTATCTCTGACGAGGCAGGAAATGATGTATTCGTACATTACTCAGGACTGCTTATGGAAGGCTTCAAGTCTTTAGACGAAGGTGCTAATGTAGAATTTGAAGTTGTAAATGGAGAAAAAGGACCTCAGGCAGTTAACGTAACCAAGTTATAAGTCACTTATAGCTCATTTAATCTAGTTTCGATGTGCCTTTCTTTATATTTTTAATAAATTGAAATCAGCTATTGTTTTACGGGATTAAGATGTACTATGAGGGGAATTAAAAAGGCTGTACACATCAGTGTACAGCTTTTTTCGTTACTTTTATGATATTTTTATCCTATCAACTACCCTATCAAAATCTAGTTTTCCTCCGAAAATATCAAGTGCACTTCCAATTGTTACATGAATCTTCCCATTTCCAAGCTTTTTCAATTCATCAATATCTTCATAGGAATGGACACCACCTGCATAAGTAATCGGTAGCTTATTCCATTTTCCCAATTGTTCTACCAATCGTCCTTCGATTCCCTGAGCCTTTCCTTCTACATCAACTGCATGAATCAGAAACTCATCACAATAGTTCATCAACATATCCAGTGTCTTTTCATCCACCTTCTCATCCGTGAACTTCTGCCAGCGGTCTGTTACAATATAATAAGCTCCGTCACGATAACGGCAGCTCAAATCCAGTACCAGATGCTCTTTTCCTACCGTATCATACAGCTTTTTCAGATTCTCCATATGAATCCTTCCATCTTTAAAAACATAGGAAGTGACTATGACATGGGAAGCCCCGGCATCCAGATATTCCTTGGCATTCGTGTCATTAATGCCACCACCTATCTGCATCCCCCCCGGATAAACAGCCAATGCCTTTAACGCTTGTTTTTTGGTAGCCTCATAATATTCACTGGTTACCGGATTTAATAGAATAATATGCCCACCTTTAATACCTCTTTCCTTATAGAGCTTAGCATAATAATCAGCATCCTTAGTTGCTACAAAGTTCTCCTTTGCCTGATCATTTTGATCCGTCAGTGTTCCTCCTACAATCTGCTTCACCTGTCCATTATGAATATCTATACATGGTCGAAATTCCATAACTTTTCTCCTATCGAAAACGCCACCAGTGTATGCTGATGGCGTTCTATTATTTTATCCAATTACATCGCTCATTTCATATCTTCCAGCTGGCTTTCCAGCAAGGAACTTTGCTGCCTGAACAGCTCCCTTACCAAATACCGCCTTAGAGTATGCTCTGTGAGAGAAGGTAATGACCTCATCAATTCCTGCAAAGATAACATCATGGTCACCAACAATCGTACCACCTCTAACAGCACTAATACCGATTTCCTTTGACTTTCTCTTCTCGCGAACCTGACTTCTGTCATATACATATTCATAAGAATTGTCAAATTCTTCATTAATAGAGTCAGCGAGTGCAAGTGCCGTTCCACTTGGCGCATCTACCTTCAGGTTGTGATGCTTCTCTACAATCTCAATATCAAAACCAGCTGGTGCCAACACTGCTGCAGCATCCTTCAGAAGCTTTAATAATGTATTTACACCCAATGACATATTTGCAGACTTTAAAATTGCAACCTTTTTAGCTGCCTCTTCTACTGCTGCAAGCTGTTCATTCGATAAGCCTGTTGTACACAATACACATGGAACCTGCTTCTCAACACAATACTCAAGTAATCCATCAATAGCAACTGCTGCTCCAAAATCAATCACAACATCTGCTTCCACATTACATTCCTTGATGTTTGAAAATACCGGATATGTATTCTGAATATGGTTTGAAATATCAACCCCTGCTACAATTTCAATTTCAGCGTCTTCTGCAATAATACCGGTAATTGTCTGTCCCATCTTACCGTTGCAGCCATGCATAATAACCTTTATCATATGGTACCTCCCAAAGTTTCCATTTATCCTTATAAGATTCCGTATTCCTTCATTGCCTTTTCAAGCTTTGCTGCATTTACATCTTCCATCTCTGTAAGAGGTCTTCTTAATGGCCCAGCTTCCAATCCAATCAGATTAACACCTTTCTTAACAGGAATCGGATTCACTTCACAGAATAATGCATCGCAAAGAGGAATCGCTCTAAGCTGCTCCTGCATACTCTTCTCTACTTCACCCTTGAAATAATATTCACAAATGTCATGAGTCTGCTGTGGTGCTACGTTAGAAAGAACAGAAATTACACCCTTTCCGCCAAGTGACAGAATCGGAACAATCTGATCATCATTTCCTGAGTATAGGTCAACACAGCCATTTGCCAAGTGCATCAGCTTAGCAACCTGTGAAATATTACCGCTTGCTTCCTTAACACCTACAATATTCTCTACATCCTTGCAAAGACGTACTACTGTCTCCGGAGCCATATTACAGCCTGTTCTACTTGGTACATTATATAAAATGATAGGAACCTTAACAGAATCTGCAATTAGCTTAAAATGCTCATAAAGACCATTTTGGGTAGCTTTATTGTAATAAGGAGTTACTACAAGAAGTCCATCAACACCAGACTTTTCAGCCTCCTGTGACAAATAAATCGCTGTTTCTGTACAGTTTGAACCTGTTCCTGCGATAACCGGTACTCTACCTGCAACCTTTTCCACACAATATTTAATAACGTCTAAATGCTCTTCATGGCTTAATGTAGAAGCCTCACCTGTCGTACCACATACAATGATAGCATCTGTACTATTCTCAATCTGAAAATCAATTAACTTTGCAAATGCCTCGTAATTAACCTCTCCGTTATCCTTCATAGGTGTAACAATTGCAACACCAGCGCCTGTAAAAATAGCCATAATCTTCTCCTCCTGTGATAAATAATAAATAAAAAACCGACCTTCTCTATTATATAGACGGTCGGCGTACACTCCTGCATATAATACATGCATAACCTGATAGCTCCCCATCGAAACGATGACAGTCATACAGCTCTTAACTATATGCCCAAGATAAAGACCTGTAGGGAATCTTTTCTTTCGGCGTCTTTTCCTTTCCCTTTTAGTCATCAGTGCCTACCACCTCGTAAAACGTACTGATAAAAAACGCAACCTCTATCTTTATAGATATTTATGATGTTAACTTATGATAGCACCATGCTACATACTATGTCAAGCATAAAGCACTAGAATTCTTATTCTCCAAATATTTTGTAGTTCATTGCATCAATTTTGGAAATCTCATCTGCAATTTCACATATACGGTCACTTAGATGAATGCCTGTCAGAATAATACTAACCTCATCCGACTTTGCATCCACAATGTGTTTCAAGTCATCTACGGATATAATTCCATTATCAATCAGTCCTAGTACCTCATCCAAAATCAAAAGGCTACATTCACCGGTTGTAAGTACCTTCTTGGCAAAATTCAATCCATTCTTTATGTTATATATCTCTTCCTTCTGTCTTTCCTCTGAAAGCTGGGAAAACTCATCCTCACTTTTCTCAAATCGAAAAATCTTAATCTCGGGCTCTAAACGCTTCATAAATTCTTCATTCTGCGTTCTCTTGAGGAAATTAATAATAACCACATTCTTCCCGCTGGCAGCTACCTGAAGTGCCCTGCCTAACGCTGCTGCAGACTTGCCGTGTCCTTCTCCACTATATATCTGTACAACTCCCTGCTCCATATCTATCCTCCATCCATGTGCATGCTTGCGTAATCCGTTTATGAATCCGACATGACTCGCAACTACATACGCAAACATGATAGCACAGAGTCTTTTTTATTGCAACTTATATATTCTCCTCCTCAGGAAGCTCTAATTTGCTTACAGATACTTCATAAGCAATTCTCTTTTCCAAATCCTCATCTGAAATTTTCTTCATATATTCTCTGGACTGAATTCTTCCCCAGACAAGGCATCTCTCTCCTACCTCAAAGCCAGAAGCATATCTTGCATTTCTTCCCCAGCAGATACATGGAATATAATCCGACTTACCATATGGTCTGTTCACGGCAAGAAGCAAATCTGCGATTTCTCTTCCAAGAGGAGTCTTACGATAAACCGGCTCTTTACAAATATAGCCATCCAAGAAAATCTGATTTGTTTTTACACTTTCATTAATCTCTTCCACAAACTCAATCTCTCTTGCAAAAACAGACAATACCAGCTTATTCTTTCTCTCTTCATGTCTGTTGTAAGAACGGAACTGTCCGCTAATCACTACGTTATAGCCCTTATAGTCCTCTGTTACATCAATCAGTCTCTCAGACACCATAACAGGAATAATATCCATAGAATCCGAAAGTCGTGCCACACGGATATCTACCATATAAAAGCCTTCTCCAAAAATCTCATGGCTGAATGAAAAATCACTTACGATTTCTCCCATCACTGTTACCTGATTGTTTTCAATAACCTTATCTGTCATAATATGTTCTCCCTTCTTATGCATAACTAAGAATTTACTCTAGTATGTATTACATTTATATTCTTTTGTAAAAAGAGTTATTCACGATTTTCCTCTGTTTTCTTAAGAACCGTTCGTGCTATTTAGCCTTTTTCGTTATCTTTCCAACTTTTCCCGCATTTTTTCTCTTTTTTTCTACATATTTATATATTGTCAATTCCAGTTGAATCATTGCAAAAGCCATGTTCAAGTGCTATACTGTTAAAGTTTGAAAAGATATAAAATAAATGGAGGTTCGTATGAAACAAAAAAGAGAAGATGTCAGAAACGTAGCCATTATTGCCCATGTAGACCATGGTAAGACTACTCTCGTAGATGAGCTGTTGAAGCAAAGTGGTGTATTTCGTGAGAATCAGGAAGTTGCAGAACGTGTCATGGACTCAAATGACATCGAGCGTGAACGTGGAATCACTATTCTTGCTAAAAATACAGCAGTTATGTACAAAGGAACCAAAATTAATATTATAGATACACCGGGACATGCTGATTTCGGTGGTGAAGTAGAACGAGTTCTGAAAATGGTAAACGGTGTTATCCTTGTCGTTGACGCCTTTGAAGGAGCTATGCCTCAGACCAAATTCGTTTTGAAAAAGGCATTAGAGTTAAAGCTCCCTGTTATTGTATGTATCAATAAGATTGACCGTCCTGAGGCAAGAGCCTTAGAAGTAGTTGATGAAGTTCTTGAATTATTCCTTGAGCTTGATGCGGATGATGCACAGCTTGATTGTCCTTTCATATTTGCCTCTGCCAAGGCTGGTATTGCTTCCCTTGATGAAGATGAAATGGGTAGTGATATGACACCATTATTCGAAACGATTCTTGATTATATTCCTGCTCCGGAAGGTGACCCGGAAGCAGGTACACAGGTCCTTATCAGTACGATCGATTATAATGAATATGTTGGTCGTATCGGTGTAGGTAAGGTTGATAACGGTGTTATTAAGGTAAATCAGGATGTTATCTTGTGTAACCACCATGAACCTGACAAGCAGAAAAAGGTTAAGGTCAGCAAATTATATGAATATGACGGACTAAATAAGGTAGAAGTAAAGGAAGCCGGAATCGGTGCTATCGTTGCCATTTCCGGTATTGCAGACATTCATATTGGTGATACACTCTGTTCCGTAGATAATGTAGAGCCGATTCCTTTCCAGAAGATTAGCGAACCTACGATTGCTATGCACTTTATCGTAAATGACTCTCCTCTTGCAGGTCAGGAAGGAAAGTTCGTAACCAGCCGCCATCTTCGTGAAAGATTATTCCGTGAACTTAATACAGACGTTTCCCTTCGTGTTGAAGAAACAGAAAATGCCGATTCCTTCAAGGTGTCCGGTCGTGGTGAGCTTCACTTATCTGTTTTAATCGAAAATATGAGACGTGAAGGCTTTGAATTCGCAGTAAGTAAGGCAGAAGTATTATATAAGGAAGATGAAAATGGTAAGAAGCTTGAGCCAATGGAGCTTGCCTATATTGATGTTCCGGAAGAATTCTCTGGTTCCGTTATTGAAAAATTAAGCCAGAGAAAGGGCGAGCTTCAGAATATGGGAATGGCAAGCGGCGGTTACTCAAGACTTGAGTTCTCTATTCCATCAAGAGGCTTAATCGGCTATCGTGGTGAATTCATGACTGATACTAAGGGAAATGGTATCTTAAATACAAGCTTTGACGGCTATGGACCTTTCAAGGGTGAGATTCAGTATCGTAAGCAGGGTTCTCTGATTGCCTTCGAAGCAGGCGAAGCAATTACCTATGGTCTTTACAATGCACAGGAGCGTGGTACACTTTTCATCGGGCCTGGTGAAAAGGTTTACTCTGGTATGGTCGTTGGACAGACAGGTAAAGCTGAAGATATCGAAATCAATGTCTGCAAGAAGAAACAGCTTACCAATACCCGTTCTTCCAGTGCTGACGAAGCACTCCGCTTAACACCTCCAAGAATCCTAAGTCTAGAACAGGCTCTTGACTTTATTGATACCGACGAGTTACTTGAGGTTACACCTACTACCTTAAGAATCCGTAAGAAGATTCTTGACCCGACTCTTAGAAAGAGAGCCGGATTTAAAAAATAATCTATTATGACAAAAACATCAACTGTTGAATTTCTTCAAAACAGTTGATGTTTTTTCATTTCTTTATACTTCTACTGCTCTGCCAAAAGTTCCCCATCGATAATCTTTACAATTCTCTTAGCAGACTTTGCAACATTCATATCATGTGTAATCATAACGATGGTATTGCCCATTTCATTCAACTCACAAAACAGCTTCAATACCTCCTGACCGCTTGTGGTGTCAAGTGCTCCCGTTGGCTCATCAGCAAGAAGTATCGACGGCTTAGATGCTAACGCTCTTGCAATGGACACTCGCTGCTTCTGCCCTCCGGAAAGCTCATTCGGGCGATGTCCAAGTCTGTGGTCAATACCAAGAAGCTTTACAATGTCCTGACACTGTGCCACTGCTTCCTTATGTATCATACCACGCATTAGTAAAGGCATAATAATATTCTGCATGACGTTATAGGTAGGAATCAGCTGATAATTCTGAAAAATAAATCCAATTTCCTTATTCCTTACCTGCGTCAATTCACTTTCTCTCATTTCATGAATAGCTCTGCCATTCAGAAAATATTCACCAGAATCCAGAACATCCATACAGCCGATAATATTCATTAATGTAGTCTTACCGGAACCGGAAGGTCCAAGAATTGCCACGAACTCTCCCTTTTCTACGGTAAAATTGATATCCTTCAATACAGGGACTGTCTCTTCGCCCAGCTTATATCCCTTATTGACATGTTTGATTTCGATTAAGCTCATAATCTATGTACTAACCTTTCTATACCAAGTTTATACGTTTACTGCGTAATCCAGATTTTCAAAATATTCCTGTCATCTGCTTCATCCTCCTGCATTAACATCTGTATGGTATCACCACTGCTCAGTCTTGCAAAAGTCGTTGTCGTTCCAAGCTTCGTTACAATATCAGTTCCAACAGGAATCATCCACGTTTGTGTTTCTCCCTGCTTGTTTTCCTCTGTAACAATACTGCCTGTCATCTCATTTCCAAGCATTTTCATTATCCTAACATGAATTAGCTCCTGATTCTCCAACACTACGATTTCTTCCTCTTCTGCCTCCTGCTGTGCCATTACCTGTTGATATCCATAAACGCCACCACCTGCTGCCATAACCAGAATCAGAAGTACAAGCCATATCCATACTTTGCTTTTTTTCTTTTTATACATTTAACATCCTCCATAATTCTGCGAATTTGTGCAATACACAAATTTGCCCCATGAAAAATCTTCCGCATAAGGATTTTTCTGTGTGAGAAACTTCCGTTTATGGTTTTTCACACTGTTTACTCCTGATTCAATGCAACAACCGGTATCAGCGTCGAAGCTTTATATGCCGGATAGAATCCGAACACAGAGCCTGTTATGACACCAAATACCACAGAGAGTACAGCTCCCTGCACCGATAATTCCACGCGAACAGAAAAGCTCTCCACTACCGGAGTAATTCCAAGCGAAACCATAACTCCCAATACCGCACCAAGCATACTGGTAAAGCAAGCCTCCAATAAAAACTCCAATAAAATATCCTTTTTCGAACACCCAAGAGCCTTCAAAATACCGATTTCGTTTGTTCTTTCCTTCACCGATACAAACAATACATTCATAATACCAATACCACCAACGATAAATACAATAACCGCCATAGCTACGAGTAACAGCTGTAAGGTTTCATTTGATTTTGATGCCGCTTCCATCTTAGAGCCTGCATCCGATATCGTAAATTCTGCATTTGCATAGCTGTCAGATAAAACCGTCTCAATATCGACAATAATCTGCTCCACTAAGTCAACATCATCTGCAATTACGGTAATCGTAGGACTAACATCATCTCCTGTAATGTACTTAATGCCAGTACTATATGGAATAAATACCGTAGTATCAGGACTAATTCCTGATGCCACGGTTCCCATCTCTTCTAATACACCGCTAACCACATAAGGTCTGCTGTCAATATAGATAACTTCCTCATAAGCATCGTAAACACTTCCAAATATCTCCTTCGCTGCAGTAATGCCAAGCACACAGTATTTTTCTTTATTTTCGTCATTTTCCTCTGATAAAAACTCACCAATCGCCATAGACATATTGCTGATGGTCATATAATTACTCTTTACACCCGCAATCGAATAAGAACTAGCTTCCTCTAATTCGCCACCTTCTATATCAGAACTTGTCGTATAGGAAATCGTTGCATCGGATATATTTGGTACAAATACAGTCAAATCCTCCATATCATCTTCTGAAAGTACGATTTTTTCCTGATTCATACGTTCATCACCACTAAAGCCTGGAACACCACCTCCGTTAAAATCAGGCATACCTCCTCCTGAAAAATCACCGGCCGGCATTCCACCTGCTGACGGCATACCTCCACCAGGTAAGCCAACACTACCAGACATTCCGCCTCGATTACCACCCATTCCTCTTTCAAATTCCATCGCATTTACTTCATAGGAAATATCAATCGCACCGGCATTCAGATTCTTGAACTGCTCTGCAACCTCCACCTTTCCTCCAGTTCCAATAGCAAGCACCAGCATAATCGTTGCTGAACCTACTACAATACCAACAGAGGTTAAGATTACCTTGAATTTATTTTGCGCCAGATTCATAAAAACAAGTCTTAATAATTCTGTCATTCTCATGCTTCATTCACCTTACTTTCTATCAGGACCACATCACCCTCTGAAAGTCCTTCCACTATCTCTACATTGACACCATCCGAAAAGCCTGTGACTACATCCTTTTCTTGTACATTTCCTGACTCATCACGCACCTTTACATAAGACCTTGTTCCTTCGCGGAATATTGCTCTGTTGGAAACATATAACACAGCCTCTGTTTCTTTCGTTACAAAAGTTACCTCTCCTGTCATCCCCTCATATAAGCCTGAAGTATCTCCTTGCAGTGTTACGGTTATGGTATAATAAAGCTCACCCGAGCTGCTGTCATATTCTGCATCCGATACCTCACTAATCATGGCATTATATACTTCCTCCGGATATGCGGTAAAACTGACATTTACTTTGCCATTCCTGTCTACCGCTTCATAATCAGCCTCACTAATACTAATATCCATAGTTACCTCGTCCTGATTATATAAAGACACCAAGACTGTTCCGGTTGTCATGTTGTCTTCCTCAGAAAGCATAACCTCTGTAATAACACCTGCATACTCCGAAATCACCTGCGTACCACGAATGTAACTGTCAAAGCTGTTAAGCTTCTCTACTGCATTCGCGTAATCGTTATACAACCTCATACTCTCATTATCAAAGCCCTCTCTCTGAATGCTATACCATTCATCTGCAACTTCGGCATAATACTGGTCTGTTTCCAACGTCTGCTTTGCCTCAAGCTCTCCACTCGCAAGCGCTCTGCACGCCTTGTTCCAGCTTCTGGAAGCTTCTGCTATCTCAGAAAACAAGGTTGTACTCTGCTCTTCTAATTGCTCCAGCTCTTCCTCGAGGCTTTCTACAATTGTCTTTGCCATATCTCTGGTGTTGCGAAATACTGTATAATAATAGGAATCCTTAAAACGATTTTCATAATTCTCAGCTACCGCTGCCTCTGCTTCCTTCAACTCTTGCTTCGCTTCCGCAAGCTCTTCCTGCACCTTGGTTATCTCTTCCAAACTTTCATTATACTGGTTCTGTTTTTCTAACAGTTGCTCTTCTGCATCCAATACTGCCTGCTTCAACTCTAACATGGTCTGTTCGTATTCCACTGGTGCAAGCTTGCCATTTACTACATAAGTATTATAGCTCTGCTTTGCTCCTGAACTATCCTCCTGCTGCTCTACCTCAAGCGTTTCAAATTCTGCCAACATATCTTCCACATCTGCCTCAAGCTGAGAGCGAATCTCATTCACACTTTCTTCCGATAAAGTATACAACACGTCACCAACAGCAATCTCTTGTCCTACCGTAATATGTACCTGCTCTACTACCATTTCTTGTGATTCTGATGCAAACAAATTGCTACCAAAGGAAAAAGACATCATTCCGCCATTTCCCATCTGCATATCCATTTCCGCGCCACCAGTATTCCCTTGTGTACTACTAGAATCACTATCTACCAAGGCACTGATATCCAAATCAAAGGTCTGCTCTATCGTCCCGATATTCACTTTCGAATCCTCGGTAATTCCTACCGTCAGGTCCCCATATTCTACCATTGCTTCACGATACACTACCGTCCCCTCTTCTTCACTGCCACATGCCACCAATACCATACTTGCTGTTACAACACAGACCAGTGCCATTTTTTTATCTTGCTTCATTATTCTTCTCCTCATTCACAGCCACACTTGCAATATAGTAAATATCATTTTCCTGCAATCCACTTACAATTTCCACATTAGCTCCATTCATAAAGCCTGTAGTAACTTCCGAAAGCACATAGGCTTCCCCAGACTTCACATAAACATATTCCTTACCATTTTCCTCAACAATTGCTTTTCTTGGCACATAGAGTACCTCTGCTGTTTCTTCCATTACAAAGGTAACATCGGCAGTCATACCTCCATAAATCCTAGACGTCTCTCCCAAAATCAAAATGGTAACCGGATAGCTGATTGTTGCGGAATTACGGCTTGTTGCTGTTGTTGTAATAGACTCAATAACACCCTCATATACATCCTCATATGGCGAAAACTGAATCTCAACCCTGTCACCGACCTTCATGGTCGTAACATCCTCCTGCGATACATCCACCTGTATTGTCATGGCATCGCTAACCGCATAGGATAGAAGTATCCCTGCGGAAATAAGCGAAGTCCCCTCTTCATAACCTACTTCTGTAACAAGTCCACTTCCCTTTGCATAGACAGTACCATCACCTACAAATGCATCAAAGCTTTCCAATCTCTCCGTACACTCCTGCAATTCCTCCTGCGCCTTTGTCAATGTTGTCTCATAACTGCTAAGGCTGCTACTCTGCTTTACATCAGCAATACTTCCTGCAAGATTCGCTGTTTCCAGCTCCTTACTTGCCAGAATCAGTTCTTTCTCTATCAGAACTTCATAAAAAGCCATATCTTCCTGAATCTCAGCAATCTGCTCTATCTTATCTGCAATCTGTTTATTCGAATCATCTGCACTTGCCAGAAAAACCTCATAACTCACTTCTGCATTTCTTAATGCTTCCATTGCCACAACCTGATTCGTTACAAACTTATCACTTGCTTCCTCGACCGCTTCTATTGCTTCCTCATAGGACTCTCTTATAGCATCCTTCTGCTCCAGATAATCCTCGTCGGTTAATTCGCATTGTATTTTATAAATATCCGCTAGCAGCTGTTCAATTTCCAGATTCTTTGTCGCTATCTCATTTGACATTCTTGCGATTTTATTAGTATAGGTTGCCTCCGCCAACGACTGTGTTAACATAGACTCGTCATAGGTAAGCTGCGCTTCTAATACGCCTAGCTCATATGCCGTCTGTGCTTCTGAAACGGCAATCTGTGCCTCTGTCTTAGCATATTGAAGCTTCTTTCTGACATCAGCTACACTATCCTCTGTAAAACGATAAATTGCATCACCCTCTTTTATTCTCTGGCCAACCGCTACATAAACCTCATCTATTTTTAAATAGTTTTCTTCATCATCGTCCTCGGTATCTCCAAGATTAAGTTCATATTCTTCAGATACAATTCCAAAAGACACAGAACCATTCTCTGTTATTTCATTCCTAAGACTTCCCTTTTGCACGGTATGCTCCTTATATACCATAACTACCTGTTCTTCTTTCTGCTTCTCCATCACAGAATAAACAGCAGCCCCCATAATTGCCACCAATACAAGCAGAGCAAACGCACGTTTTCCTATCTTTTTCCAACTACGTTTTTTATTCATTTGCTGTTCCCTCCTGCATGTGTAATCCTTTTCCCTTGTCTGACGGGCGCTCCATCCCCCCTGGCATTTCCATTCCTTCCGGCTTATTCATATTCTGTGGCCTTTCCATCTCGCCAAATATCACTGTCGCTGACAGATTAGCTTCCAACGCTGATACATCGCCTTCAAGATTCAGCTCCACGGTATAAGAAACCGATGTCCTACTATCCGAAGAAGCAATTGGATTAATCATCGTTACTGTTCCTGTATAATTGCCTACATCAGAAATCATCACTGTTGCAGTATCTCCTACACTAAGCTCTGCAATATCCTCTTGTGAAACAGCTACCGATACGAAAATCTCTGCCGGATTGCTATAAGCAAACAGCATTTCATTTCCTACAAGTGTCTGCCCTTCGTTTGCACGAATCATCAAAATCGTTCCATCTTCTTCTATATAATAATAGCCATCTCCAACCAATTCCTCGAACAAGGTAAGATTCTCGTCTGCTTCTTCCTTGGCATCCTTGAGCTTTTCTAACGTCTCCTCAAGACTAGCAACCGTCGTGTCATAATCGCTTTGAGCTGTTCCCTGCTTTGCCGTCGCAAGCTCATAGGTAGTCTTTGCACTTATACTTTCCTTTTGAAATGTCAGATTTGCATCTTCATAGTCCTCTCTTGCTGTTTCCATTTTATTCAACAATATTTTCAAATCCAGTTCTGCACTCTCCAAAGCATCCTCATAATCACTCTGTGCCTTTTCATATGCCTGCTCTGCTTCTGCATCTTCTTCTTTTAAAAGCTGAATCGTCTTAATCACCGAATTCTTATATGCCACTGCTACTGCTGCCTCTTTGTCTACACTTTTTTCCATTTGCGCGCCACCTGCATTCTGCGCAGTAGTCTTTGTATCAGCCATTCCCTGACTAGTTGATAATGCATCGGAAAGCTCCTCTTCTGTAAGGTCTGACTCGGCAACCATCGTTATGTACATCTCATGAGCCTCCTGATAGGCTTCCTTTTTCTCATCGACTTCGTATATTTCACGAAGTGTATTGTTTGCTACGGCATCATTCAATTCATTATAAGCCTCCTGTGCATCTTCATAGACACTCTTAGCTTTATCGACCTTAGCCTGAAGCTCTGCAACCGTATCCTCATACACCTGAGCTGCCTGGCTTGCCTCAAGCATAGCCTTTTCATAGGTATACTTTGCCTGAATCTTACTTTGATTTGTTGTGATGACACTGCCTCGATATGAAAGCTCTGCATCCTTTGCTGTATTTTCTAATTCTTCCCTTGCCTCCTCCACACTTTTATTCGTCAGTTTAAAAAGCTTTGTGCCCGCCTCAACAGTATCTCCATTGGAAACATACACCTCTTCCACATAAAGACTTGTTTCCTCTAAAAAATCTATTGCAAAGGTTACGGCGTCCATTCCAATCGCTGTTGTACCTGATGCCGCAATCATCCCATCCAATCCTGAAAGTCTTTCTCCTTCACCTCTCGTCATCACCTGCTGCTGTGTCGGTTCTTTACGCATCATAAAGAATACATACAAGCTTCCTACTGCAATCAGAAGAATGATAAGAATAATGACAGCAGTTCCCTGTCGTTGCTTCTTTTTGTTCATTGTCGTCCTCCATCCATTTGAAACTTTTCATAAGCTATCTCTTTTCGCCCGATGAATAGCACATATTTACTTTTATCTAGAATAGGAAAAATTTGTTATGAAAAATTGTTTAAACTGTGAAAAAATTGTGTTTTAGGCTATAAAGTTTTTACGCCAGTGTGCCGATATATTTTATGAAAACCAATATTGTACGCAGAAGGATCTGGTATCTTTATCTATAATCAAAGGAGTGATTCAATATGGCAAATATTTCATGGACTTCCAATTCGATTAACAACTTTTTTAATACATCACTAGGTAATCCCAAATCTGCTTTTAGTGGAATATACAGTTCCCTGAATGATTCTGCTCTGATTAAGAGTGGCTCTTATTACAGATTAATGGATTCCTACTATAAAACAGTGAAGTCTTCCGACAAAACCGAATCTGACAAAAAAACCGAATCTACTACTGAAAGTGAATCCGGTTCAAAAATCAAAAATAAAGTTTTAGACGAATTATTAAGTAAAGAAAAAAAAGAATCTAAGGTGTCTAATAAAATACTAGACGAACTGCTTACCAGTGAAAAAACAAAATCCACTGCTGCTACCTATGATAATACAGGAAGCAAAACACAAACAGCTGCGTCAACCACCATCGATCAATCAATCTAATCACCGAATGCAAAATCCCGCATATATTATAAAAAAATATATACGGGGTTTTTTATGTCCAAATCTCAAATTATATCAGCACAAAACGGCTCTACTAACTCTCCATATACAGGTAATCTGACCATTAATGTTACTTCCACACAAGGATTACTTCCTATTCAAAATGCTTCTATCACCATCAGCCTGACGGGTGACCCGGAAAGTGTTGTGGAAACTGCCACCACAAACGATTCCGGTCAGACACAAAGTATTTCTCTTCCTACTCCTAGCCCTACATACAGTTCAGAACCGGGGCAGCCAATGCCTTATTCTGAATATAACATTACGGTCACAGCTCCCGGCTATGAGTCCGTCACAGTATCCGGAACCGAGCTGCTTCCGGATGTAACTGCAGTTCAGCCAATTTCCATGCGTCCTCTCGACCTGGGCGGACAGGAAAGTCCTATTGTCATTCCTGATCATACTCTGTATGGTGAATATCCGGCAAAAATTCCTGAGGCAGAAATCAAACCTATGGATGAGTCCGGCGAAATCGTTCTTAGTCGTGTCGTTTTACCGGAATATGTTGTTGTTCATGACGGTGTTCCTCAGGATTCCACCGCACCCAATTATTATGTCCGCTATGCTGACTATATCAAAAATGTGGTTTCCTCCGAAATCTATGCCACATGGCCGGAATCAACGATTTACGCAAACGCTCTTGCTATTATGAGCTTCACACTGAACAGAGTTTATACGGAATGGTATCGGAATCAAGGTTATAACTTCACCATTACCTCCTCTACAGCTTACGATCAGAAATGGATTTACGGGCGTAATATCTATTCAAACATTAGCCGTATCGTTGATTCTATTATTTCCAATTATCTGTCCCGTCCCGGTGTCAGACAGCCTATTTTCACCTCTTACTGTGATGGCGACCGCGTATCCTGTACCGGTCTTTCTCAGTGGGGAAGCCGATATCTCGGAGAACAAGGATACACACCAATCGAGATCATTCACTATTATTATGGAAATGATATGTTTATTAACTCTACGCAATATATCTCTGGTATTCCTTCTTCTTGGCCTGGCAATAATCTCACTATCGGTTCTTCCGGTCAAAAGGTACTGCAATTACAAGATCAGTTGAACCGCATCGCCGAAAATTATCCTGCACTTCCTACAGTTGCTGAAGATGGAATCTATGGAAGTGCCACAGCAAATGCCGTGCGTGAATTCCAAAGAGTTTTTGGGCTACCTGCAACAGGTGTAGTAGACTTCCCTACATGGTATAAAGTTTCTGCTATCTATGTAGGGGTTACCAGAATTTCCGAACCAGATTGATTTCATACCATACAACATTTTCGTTATTTTTGTTTATTTTCCTCTTTTATGTGTGACAATTTTGCAAAATGTGTTACAATTGATATGTATATAGTTATTTATAAATACATATTAGGAGTGATCTATTGGGTATGAAATTATCAGCAATCGAACCAGGAAGTCCAGTCTCCCTGCGTATTAGCGCTAATGAAAAAAGTATGAGACTAGACGCTATTGTAAAAAAAAATACTAGTGAAAATACTATTGTTATTGCTCTACAATATGACATAAACAAAAAGTTGAACTTCAGCAATGTGAAGACAGACTTGGAATTTTATCCCGATGGTAATGTTCCAATCAAATGGTATGATGTCAAGGTAGCAAGTGCAGAGGAAGATTATGTAGTGCAGGCTTCTGGGGATGGTTCCCGAATGAACCGTCGAAACACCTTCCGTGTCGGAATCTCTGCACCTGCCAAACTGAAAACCTCTATCCCGAACTGTCCAAGACAAGTGACCATCAGAGATGTCAGTCTGACTGGTTTTTCGATTACTGACCGCAAGCATGAACTTCCTTTTGCAATCGGCAATACTATATCTGTTTCATGGGAAGATTTCGGGCATGAACTTGACCTTGCAGGTCGCTTAATCAGAATTGAAAATCGCGATGATGCTACAATCTTTGGTTTTGAAATCTGCAATATTTGCAAAGATTTATCTTCCTATATTAATACCAAGCAACGTCAACAACGCAAGAAATAACTCAAAATACATATCAGGAGTGATTTAAGGAATGAAACTATCTGAATTAGAAGAAGGAAACAAGCTTTCTCTTCGTATTATTACAAAAGATCAAAAAATGCAATTAAATGCCGTGCTAAAAAAACATATTCGTGATGATATCGCCTTAATTACACTCATGTGTGACACCAGCAGAAAACTAAGCTTTGATAATGTCAGAACAGATATGGAATTTTGTCCAACTGGCGAAGTTCCTCTTATATGGTATAGTGTCAGAGTGGTTAATTACAAGGATGACGATTATGCTGTTCAAGTATTCTCAGAAGGTGCAAAGCATAACCGCCGTGGTTCCTTCCGCGTCGGTGTATCCTCTCCTGCCAGAGTAAAAAATGCCCAACCCGGAACCCCTCGTGAAGTTATGATTCGTGATGTCAGCCTGACAGGATTTTCCATATCAGATCGAAAGGGCGAACTATCATTATCTGCTGGCGATACCCTTTCTGTATATTGGGAAGATTTTGGTCACATTCTTGACCTTACAGGACGTGTTGTCAGAACAGAAGAACAGGAAGGTGTAAAAATATTCGGTTTTGAAATTTGTAATGTATGTAAGGACTTAGCTTCTTATATTAATAAAAAACAACGTCAAAAACGATAGAAAGATGATGCCAACCGGCATCATCTTTCTATTTACTCAAAATAATACATTCTTTCCAGCTCTTCCAACCCCGCTCTTGCACTCGTTACTTCCACAAGCTCCTTATACAATCGGTCATATTCATCGATTGGAACCATAACCGTCATCTCTACATCTGCCGCATAAACAGAATCCTGTACTGCAATTCCCTTACTTCCCAGCAGATACTGAATCTTACCAACACCATTATAGTCCGTTTTGATTTTAAGCTTTACACCAAACTGTTTTCTTGCTGTTTCGCACTCTTCTAGTGCCGCCTTTACTGCCTGCGTATAAGCTCTTACCAATCCACCCGTTCCTAATAACACACCCCCGAAATATCTAGTAACTACTACCGCAATATTACGAATTTCTGAACCTAACAACACCTCCAGCATTGGCCTTCCAGCCGTACCACTTGGCTCTCCATCATCACTGCTCCTTGTAAGCTGTGCCTTTTCACCAATAACAAATGCCGAGCAGTTATGTCTTGCATCATAATATTTTTTCTTCATTTCTTCTATAAATGCAACCGCTTCCTCTTCTGTTGCAACCGGTCTGATTGTGGCAATAAATCTCGACTTTTTTTCCACAATTTCAGCTTCTGCCCCCTTAATCAGCACACTGTAATTATCCAACTCTGTATTTCCCATGAATCAACCATGCCTTTCCTCATATCGCCCATTACATATGCCTAAATTGTAACACATGACCGCATAAAAGGTAAAGAATATGTCAACAATTAACATAAGATACACAGAAAAAACCTTTATAAATATTATATTTTTTGCTATAATGAAAATACTAATGCCCATTTGATAAAATGCACATTAGCTGTTTATATAAAAAATCGAATAAAAACGCGGAGGTGACACTATGAATTATGGGAAGAAAGGAATCACTAAGATTCAGAAATCCCTGACTTCCAAATCAGTCAAGCTCAAGAAAATGTGTTGTATTTCTGCTTTGAAACTGATTCTTATTTCCTTGCTTGCGTTCTGTATTATTGGTGCATGTCTTGGTATTGGTATGTTTAAAGGTATCCTTTATTCTGCACCTGCCATCAATAATTTGAGCGTTATTCCAACAGGCTATGCAACCGTTGTATACGATTCCGAAGGAAACGAAATGACTAAGCTGGTTGCTGCTGACTCAAACCGTAGTTGGGAAAAAATGAGTAAAATCCCAGAAGACCTTGCTCATGCTTTCGTTGCCATTGAAGACGAACGTTTCTACGATCATAATGGTATTGATCTTAAAGGAATCGTCCGTGCAGCTGTGGATGCCGTTCAGCATGGTGAGCTCACTCAAGGCGCTTCTACCATTACACAGCAGCTTTTGAAAAACAATGTATTCGAAAACTGGACAAATGAAAGCACCATCCAAAAAATCAAGCGTAAGATTCAGGAACAGTATCTTGCTATTGAACTGGAAAAAACAATGGAAAAGGATGAAATTCTGGAAATCTATATGAATTCCATCAACCTTGGACAGAATTCTTTGGGTGTTAAGGCAGCTGCACAGCGCTATTTCAACAAACCAACCTATCAGTTGACCTTATCTGAATGTGCTGTTATTGCCAGCATTACCCAGAACCCATCCAGATTTAATCCAATTTCTCATCCTGAAAAGAATGCAGAACGTCGTGCCAAAGTTCTTAGAAACATGTTAGAACAGGGCTACATCTCTAAAGCCGAACATGACGAAGCATTGGCTGATGATGTATACAGCAGAATTGCAACTGTAAACGAAGAAACAAAGAATAATTCCGTCTATACATATTTTGTAGACGAAGTAACCGAGCAGGTTCTTTCTGACTTGATGGAAATCAAAGGATATGACGAAAGACAAGCCTATAATCTTCTATACAGTGGTGGTCTTGGCATCTTTACAACACAGGATCCTAAGATTCAGGCAATCTGTGATGAAGTATTTGGAAATGAAGAAAATTATCCGGAAAATACCAAGTGGTATCTGAACTATGTACTGACTGTAAAAAAAGCGAATGGTGATAAAGAAAACCATAGTACCGAAATGTTTCGTGCCCACTTTAGACAGTTTGATTCATCCTTCAATCTGCTCTATTCCTCCAAGGAAGATGCTTATGCAGCCATTGAAGAATACAAGGCTGCAGTTATGGCCGAAGGTGATACCGTTGAAGGCGAAAGAGTTACTCTTACACCACAGCCACAAGTTTCTATTACCATTGAGGATCAAGCAACCGGACATGTTGTTGCTATGGTCGGCGGACGTGGCACCAAGGAAGCCAGCAGAACCTTAAATCGTGCTACCAACACTACAAGACAGCCTGGTTCTACCTTCAAGACACTCTCAACCTATGCTCCGGCGCTTGACAGCGCAGGACTTACTCTTGCAGATGTTCAGAATGATGCGCCTTACAATTACGCAAGTGGAAGACCTGTTTCCAACTGGTGGGGTAACAGCGAATACCGAGGTCTATTAACCTTACGATATGGTATCGCACAGTCTGCTAATATCGTTGCTGTAAAAACCATGACACAGATTACTCCACAACTAGGATTTGATTATCTGTTAAACTTTGGTTTCACTACTTTGGTTGACAGACGAGTGGAGAAAGATGGAACTGTCGTATCTGATATTGGACAGCCACTGGCACTTGGTGGAATCACCGATGGTGTAACCAATATGGAATTAAATGCTGCTTACGCTGCTATAGCAAACCAAGGCAATTACGTTCAGCCTAAGCTTTATACTAAGATTGTTGACCACAATGGCAATGTTCTGATTGATAATACGACTCCTGTTAAAAAACAGGTTATTAAGGAAACTACTGCATGGCTTCTTACAAACGCCATGGAAGATGTTGTAAACGGCCGTGGTACTGGCGGTTCTGCCAACTTCGGAAATAGGGCGATTGCCGGAAAGACCGGTACTACAACCGACTATAAAGACGTATGGTTCTCAGGATATACCCCATATTATACCGCTACCGTTTGGACAGGATATGACAATAACGTAAGCTTAAAGAGTTCTGCTGAAAAGAATCTATCTAAAACTCTTTGGAAAGAGGTTATGGGAAAAATACATGAAGATCTTGAATACCGCTCTTTCCCGATGGCAAGTGGTATCGTGACGGCTGCTGTTTGTTCAAAATCTGGCAAGCTTCCAATTGAAGGTGTTTGTGACGGCTGTGTAATCGCAGAATATTTTGCAGAAGGCACGGTTCCTACGACTACTTGTGACGTTCATTATTACTCTAACGTCTGTGCTTACACAGGACTTACTGCCACGGAAGAATGTCCATTCAAGCAGGCTTCTATCGTTGAAAAAATACCTGACCGCTTACAAGATACTTCTCTTGCCAGCAGCTTGCTAACTGATGTGCAGAATCCCGATTCTTCACTTCTAACCGAAGAAACAACTGACAATACTGTTGTCGGACCGGATGGACAGCCTATACAACCGGCAACATCTACAGAGATTTTGCAGATGTGCCCTCATAACAGCGCTTTCTTTGCATCTCCAAATGCAAATGCTGTTATCGAACTGCAAAGGCAACAATTATTGCAGATGATTCAGGCAGGAATCGACCCTTTACAAAATCCAGCTGCCACACAAGATACCGTACAGGATACCACACAGGTTCCTGTCACACCATAAAATACAAAACTCCTGACTATCACCGGCCAGGAGTTTTTATATTACAATATATTATAGTCAAAGAAAAAAGCCTTGAAAATCAAGGCTTTTAAAAAGCTGATAACGGGAATCGAACCCGTGACCTCCGCCTTACCAAGGCGACGCTCTACCGACTGAGCCATATCAGCTTGTATCAACACTATATCGCTGTCAACGAATAAAATGATAACATATTATTATAGTTTTTGTCAATTCTTTTTTTCAATTTTCTAGAGTCTTTTATATAAAATACAACTTATGCACAATTATGCATATCAATCTTAACACCTTTTGTGCACATATATTAAGATATTGTTACAGTATTATTAGATTTTTACGATTTCTTGCCAATTAACATAATGTCCGTTATAATATGTGCATAATAAGTTTTACGTTATAAAGAGGATAATATGAAGAAACGAACCATCAATATAATATTAATGAGCATCATCGGTTTACTTATTGTGGCTATTTGTGTCTTGATTGTCCAAATTTTGAACAGACCAAGATACACTGCTTCCACCGAACCACAGACCACTGTTATTACAGAAATACCGCATAGCGAGGCGGTTTCTAACATGCAGGAATCACAGCCTGTTAAACCTGAGGTAAATGAGCTAGAACAGTCTTCCATCTCACGCGGCAAGACCTCTACTAAGGTAAATATACGCGAGCTCCCAAGCGAAGATGCACGCGTATTAGAAACTGTTGAAGCAGGAACTGAATTTGACATCATCGAAATCCTTGATTCTGGTTGGACAATGATACAATATCAGGAAGATATGGAAGCATATATCTCCTCCTCCTATGTTATTCCGATTCCTTAATAAAATAGTTATACTCTATAACACACTCTCTCATAAATAGAAAAAACGAGCTTTTACAGCTCGTTTTTTCTATTTATGATAATATTCCTTTAATCGCTTATACTCTTCACCCGTAAGCTTCAAGACACCGCCATGACGCTTTCGATTACTTCCCATATCAAACTCATCGTCTGTAAGAATACGAAACTCTCCGCTTGCAAGGTTCTCTGTTACTAATGGCAAATATCCTTTTCCTTCCATGAAACGGTCTACAATAAGACACCACTTACCTTCTTCAGGTAGCGGATAAATCTCAGGTCCCTCTACACCAAACAGCTGTGCCAGCGTTTCCGATTCAATAGGCTTAAATTCCGCCGCTTCCAAATCATCTGCAACATCAATATCAATATGCTTTGATGTTTCATTTTTTGAATATCGATAATATAAGCCCTCATGCTCAATAATGGTGGTATCAATGACATGATTATCTCTTTCTATGTATTTTTTTGTTTCACTGAAATGCTCAAAATCTTTTGTTCTGGTAAAATAAATACGTTGTTTTGCCTCA
This sequence comes from Lachnospiraceae bacterium, assembly GCA_017440575.1. GTDB lineage: Bacteria > Bacillota > Clostridia > Lachnospirales > Lachnospiraceae > COE1. The sequence goes on from JAFSGY010000092.1 coordinate 35,946, forward strand.
TCCTCTCCCTTTTCTTTTACATTAGAAGCAAAGAAAATAAAGTAATCCTCACGTTTTCTATCATACACAACCTCTGGAGCCCATACACAACCAGCTTCCGGAATGCCAACTTCTACTAATCGTGGCTCGTTCCAGTTTATCAAATCCTCTGATTTCCATATCAAAATGGAACGACTTCCATTAATAACCGAATCAGTCCATCCCTTACCTGTTGCAATTCTTAAATCTGTCGCTATCAGGTAATATCCGTTACCATGCACATCTCTGACAATAAATGGGTCTCTTGCTCCCTTTTCCCCAAGCTCTGTACGCAATACAGGCTGCTCCTTCTCTGTACAGTCTGACCAATGCAGACCATCCTCACTGATTGCAAAATAAATCTGTTCTCCCTCCGGAGTATTCTCACCTGTAAAATGAACAAATAAATATCCTGCCTGTTGACTCATCCTTCTCTACCGCCTTTTCCTTTTCTGTCTTTTGCGGATTAACCAACATTACGTCCCTGTTCCATTTCCTGCTTCTCCTCGAAGCGCCTTTCGGATTCACTCAATAAATCTTCCAGTTCAATAGCTTCATCCAGAACGTAATCATCATATCCACATTTTACCCATTCCATTTCCAGTTCTTCGTCTGAAAGCTTGTCCCAACACTTCACTCTGTTGCCACAAAATGCACACATCATACTCCATTTCCCCCTTATATATACTTTACTTAGGCTTCTCCCCTTGCCGCCTTTTCTTTTGCTTTCTTAATCAGGAATAAATCACTGATTGCCTTACCCAGATTGTGCGGATAAAGCTGTACAATTGGACTATCGATAACCCCTTCAACTGTTAATCGAAATCCTACCTTCACAAACTTATCATCATTCGGAAACGTATATGCCATATACTGTCCATTATCCATATACTGTGTATCCGGTGTTGAGATATCTGTCTTTCTGTCCAACATGATACTCATGGATGTCGCTGCTGCCCCCATCATCTGATTCATCGCCTCAGATACTGCACTTAAATGTAACTCGCCAAGCTCCATTTTTGCAAAATCTCCATGTCCGTCACTGCCCATCATCAAGTCCGCGATAGCTTTGGCATCCTGCTCCTCCAACATGAAAATACTACAGCCTTGAACACCCTCCACATAGTTTACCTTTACGAATACCTTCTTGGTGGATACATCTTTAATATATTCGCTTTTTTCAATAATTTCAACTCTTGGCGGAGTAATATCTACCGTCTGCCTAACCAGCATGCTTAATGTAGAAGCCGAATTCCCCAAGCAGATATTGGAGATTTCCCCAATTGCATCCATTTCCATTTCTGTGAAAAAATATTCGCCCATATAAATCCTCCGTTTTTCTAAAAGAGTTTATTATAAAATAAGTTCTTCTGGTTCACATTCCAACGCTCTCGCAAGCCTTCTCACTAATTCCTCTGGCTGCCTCCTCAAATCACAGAAAAATTCCTCACAGTTTTGTACCGTTGAAGTGCTATACCCCATTCGTTCAGCTACCTGCTTCTGCGATTTTCCCAATTCAAATCTACGCATCTTTGCCGGTGAAATCCTTGCAAAATGAATATACAAATTCTTTCCGTCATAATTTACAGAATTCACAAGCTCGATTAACTCACCATAATTACTTACCGCATCCTTATCTAGCTTATATATTGACACCATTGCTGTCATCATTTTCCTCATCAGCTGTTCTTCATCATAATGAGACAGATTTTCCTCTGGAATATATTTCTCTATATATAAATCCATAAGTTCTCTTACCTGTTCCTCATTTAGCTTTAAAATATAATTATTCTCTCTAGCTGATGGATACATTTCCAATATCTTAATCCAAAATTCATCTCTGTCAAATCCCGGCATAATATGCCCCCTTTGATTACACTTATTATCCCTACAACAAACGGCATTATATACTAATATTATACGCTCGCATCACATTACTGTCAATCAATTCGCTCAATACGATTTTATTTTCGCGCAAAATGTATTCATTACTCTTTTTTAGAAAATAAATAAAGGAAGAGCCGATTCACTCTTCCTTCTTATTAGCTATTCTTATTTATATATCATTGATTGAAATATCTCCCACATCTCCGCGAGCCGTAATACTTCCATTCTTTCCTGACTGATAATATTTTCTACCATATTCACCTTCTCCAACCTCAACTTCACCTACATCAGTTTTCAAGTCAAAGGCATAACCGGATATATCAATGCTGCTATCCACCTCAATATCTCCAACATCAGACGAAATATCCAGCATTACAAAACTACAGTTATCAACATCAATATCACCGGTATCGCTGCTTAAAATCACATTCTCTAAGGCGGCATTCTCAATTGTTACATCTCCAACATCACTTTCTGCACCTAATAGTTTCACATCAACGCCTTCGACATCAATATCCCCCACATCTACCTTGATATTCATTTTTTCAAGCTGTGCGTCCTTAGGCACAGTCAGAATAAGTGTTGCATTATTAATTCCTATAAGATTTCCATTTTTTCTCTGGATTACTACCAGCTCTTCCTTTTCAATTCGATATGTGATTTCCAGCTTTTCCGTTCCTTTATAATCCAGAGAATAATCTGTTCCTTCTACTATCGTCAAATCCATAACAGCAGCATCCACTGCAATACTATGAAACTCTTCCAGTGTTGCACTTTCCTCTATACTATACTTTCTCTCATCCTTTCCAAAGGAAAAATGAATTCCATTTCCACCATACCATTCGTTTACGCCAATCAGTACACACACAATAGTAATTAGAGTAATGACTGCCAGATAAATTGTTTTCTTCATACACTCTCCCTCTCTTATTCACGAAATGCATTCTTAATAAAGTTCTCTACCAAAGAAGCAATAACCCATATAATCCATGTAATATGCCAATCTGCACTTAAAAAGCTCCAGCTAATGTAGATACAGGTTACTGTCGGCCAATACACAGACATTACTGCTGCCACTATTTTATTCGTATAACGGTAAACCTCCTTCTGGGAAGCTACAAAGCTAGCGCCCATCGTTCCTCTTTCATTCAGTTTTAGTATGGTCTCATAAGCTGAGTTTCTGTATGATGCTGCAATCAAGAAATAAACACCAATTCCTACAAATAGAAACAGAATAACAACTCCAATACCTTCAAACAGATTACCCACACCAAGCTCATCCATAATCACTAATGGAATAAAACAGCAACAACAAAATATAACTCCAACGGTATTCATCATTGCATTTGTCATTCTATAGTTTTCCCTTTGACCATGTACATATTCTGCCGTCGAAAAATCAATACTGCATGGCTGATTCTGCAGATAACTCCATTTTTCCATCATTGCTCCTGCAAAAATAAAAAGTCCTACTGCAAGTGCAATAAACGCAAACAAAAATAATATTCCAACAAAATCAAACCAACCAATATAATCAGATAATAAAGCACCACAAGGACTACAAATACACAGCAGTACACCAAGACCAATCATATAACCGGAACGAATCTTATCCTTCAGATAATCCTTTACCTCTGCCAACGTTACCTGCTTTCCTGCCATATTATTATTCGGATTCATATATCCGCTAATCCCCAAATCAACAGCCAATTCATCCAGATTACCAAATTCCGAAATCACAATACCAATTGCTTCGTTTTCTGATTTTCCTTCATTCTTCAGCTCTGTGTACTTATCCTCCATCATCTGCCCAAGCTCAAACTTTGCCCTTTGTACTTCTGCTGTATTTGGCAGTTTCTGAAACATCGACTCCAAATAATTTCTAATTGTTTCCATTACCCTTCTCCTCCTCAATAAACCTTTCCACGACTTCCTTTGTAAGCTTCCACTCAGCACACTTATCTGTGTAATACTGCCTGCCGGCTTCTGTAATACGATAATAAGTTCTTCTCTTACCATTACTCATATCTTCATCAAAAAAGGATTCAATGTAGCCATTTTTCTCCATTCTGGTAAAGGCTGAATAAAGCGTCGTTTCCTTAATCACATATTTTTCTTTCGACAACGTCTTAATTTGCTTGGATATCTCATATCCATATGATGGCTTATCCAGCAGCAAATACAGGATAATCGTGTCATTATAACCACGAATCACATCACTACTAATACTTACCATGTTAAAGCCTCCTACTTGTTTTATTTTGCCATGCCTTCTCCTTTACTACGCCTGACAATACAACGGCTGACGTTGTTACGACTGTCGTACCACGCCTGTCGTAGTATTAAAATAACATATCTGTTTTTATACGTCAATATGTTTTCATATTTTTTTCTTAATTTTATTTAATGAATGAACTATTTACAAAATATTTGCAAAAAAATAAAGCTTTGTTTCATTTTCAAAGCTTTACTTTTCTTTCCTCTATTTGAATATATAATGAAACTGCATTTAAGCTTCTGTAACCAATTTCCCACAAATGTGCTCCGGTGTAAGCTGCAACAAAAGAGTATTGTATCCAGATACTTCAATTTCCTTTTTTATATATTCTTCATCCTGCGTAAATTTGTAACTGAGCTTAGTGGTAATATCAGCAATTTTATCCATATCCTCTATTATCTCAATCTTGCCAAAGACAATAACACTCTTTACATTCCATGCCCATTCTCCTTCCTTACGATAGCCCTTATCATAAGTACAAAACGATACCTTATCATGCTTCTTAAGTGCATCTAGCCTATGTCCCATCTTACCACAATGAAAATAAATCTTACCATCATCTTCATCATACCAGTGATTCATTGGCATTCCATAAGGATAATCTTCATCACCAAGTACGGATAGAACTCCACGATTCTCCGTCTTTAATATTTCAATGCATTCCTCCATGGAAAGCATTTTATTTTTTCTTACTAATTCTCTGAACATCCTGTTTCCCCGTTTCTGTATCGTTATTGAAAGCTTCTAACCCAACTCACAAGAGAGCCATGGTGTGTGTTTTCCCTAACTGTTCCCAGCATATACTCTGTTACCGGACCATTGTGTCTCATTTTTTCAAGAATTGCTTCCTGAAGTTCTTCTACGGACATTTCTTCATATGTTTTGTTCCAGTCTACGACTACTTTTTCAGGTGTTTCCGGTTTTGTTTCAGCCTTCATTTCTTCCTTCTTCGATTCTTCTTTAGGCTGTTCCACTGATTTTGCAGTTTCTACTACCTCTGAAACTTCCTGTTCTGGTTCTTCAATCACTTTCACAGGTTCCGGAGCTTTTTCGATTTCTACTGTTTTAATCGGCGCAAAGCTTTCACTGCAAAGTTCTTCCGGAATCCAAATTTCCCCAAAGTTTGCAGGTACTCTGACCTGAATTCTTCCACCGTTTACGGACACCCTTTCTCCTGTCAGAGCACCAACATATTCTGGCGAATACCCTGCCTCTAGATTCATAGATACATCATTATCTCCATTATTTAATGTGATAATAACTGTTTTCCCTTCATATGTCCTTGCATATGCATAATGAGTGGTCTGCAACACTAATTCCTTATAATCACCATAGCAAAGTGCTGGTGTATTCTGACGAATCTTGCCAAGAGCAGCAATCAGCTTTGTACAAGGATTGTTTTCCACTGCCTCTTTATAGTCTTCATAATTTAACGCAGGTCTTAAAGAATCATCTGAAAAACGTTCTTTTCTTCCTTCGATGCCAAACTCTGAACCATAGTAGATCGACGGAACTCCCGGTAATGTATACAGCATAACATGTACCGGATGGAAATGATCCTTATTAGTCAGCTTCGTATAAATACGCTCTACATCATGATTATCAACAAAGCTGTAAAGCTTCAGATTATTTCCTACCATACCGCTAACATATTTTATCGTATGTGCAATTTCAAAATAATTATGGTCATTGTGACCTGAATACAAAGCTTTATGAAGCATGTAGTTTGTTACGGAATGAAGTGTTCCATCATTTGCCCAACGGGAATAATTTCCATGAATTACTTCCCCCATAAGCCAGAAATCCGGTTTTACTTCATTCGCTACATGCCTAAGTGCCTTCATGTATTCAAAGTCTAAAACATCTGCGGCATCCAAACGGATTCCATCAATATCAAACTCGCTTACCCAGAAACGAATCACATCACAGATGTAATCCCTGACTGCCGGATTGTGCTGGTTCAATTTTACAAGGAGGTCATATCCCCCCCAGTTTTCATAAGAAAATCCATCATTGAATGAATTATTCCCTCCAAAATTCACATTACAATACCAGTCTTTATACTGTGAGTTTTCTCTATTCTGTTTTATGTCCTGAAATGCAAAGAAATCACGCCCCGTGTGATTAAACACTCCATCCAAAATTACTCGAATCCCCTGTTTATGGCATTCTGCCACAAAATTTGTCAAATCCTCGTTTGTTCCAAGTCTGCTGTCCAGTTTTTTATAATCTGTTGTTTCATATCCATGTCCTACCGATTCGAAAAGAGGTCCTATGTAAATTGCATTACATCCAATCTCCTTAATATGAGGAATCCATGGAAATATTGTATTCAACCGATGTGCCGGCTCTCCATAAGAATTCTGTTTTGGTGCTCCCGTAAGCCCCAATGGATAAATATGATAAAATACCGCCTCTTCATACCATGGCATATTTTCTTCCCCCTGATTTCACAAAAATATAATCGTTTTATAAACCAAACAATCTTTTTACTAAAAATCCTTAAAATAACTTTTTAAATTTACCCGCAACATCGGACAAAGTATCAATGGTTAATTTTGCCTTTACACCCTCGATAATCTTTTCTACAACATCATCCGGCAAATCCATACCTATCATTTTCTCAATCACTTTAACAGGCTCTTTTTCGAACTGTTCTTTAATATCCGGTTCTGCCATAATCCTTTTTACTACTTCTTCAATCTTTTCTTTAATATCCATGTTTATCCCTCCACACATTTTTATACACAATAATATTACAATATTATTCTGACAATTGCAAGAATTGTCCCCCTGATAAAGTTGGAACCATTTCCTTCTCCGCATTCTAGTTACTATCATTGTATACCCATCTACAAACGAAAGAAAAGACCATATTTCAAGGTTTTCCCTAAAACATGATCTTTTCTATAATAGCAGGGGCAGTAGGAATCGAACCCACGTTAACGGTTTTGGAGACCGCTGTTCTACCGCTGAACTATGCCCCTAGAGCCTATATTATGTAACTCAGCTCTCGCTGACGAAGATTATAATATCATACCCTTTGCAAAAATGCAAGCACTATTTTTAATTTTTTAGTATTTATTTTTATGTACCATATCCATTACGATACCTACACCCTATCCTTATTAGCCGCCTTTTTTAACTGATCCTGCACAATATATCTTCTTACAGTTCGCTCTGTATGGGAAAAAACCGCATACATAATTTCATCAAGCTCCATACCTTCCTCGAAAGCCTTATGAAGAGCTTCATCCATTCCACATTGTGTTAGTTCCGCATCCAATGCTGTAGCCGCCACATTTAATGTCGCTCTATCGTCATTAAAAATACTCATTGCTTTCCCACCTTCTCTTTACAGTTATATTTAATATATTATAGCAAGAACACTTAGTATCGTCAATCAAAAGCCTTCCATTATTTAAAAAGAGCAGTATTAATGTGTTTTTAACGCAAAAATACTGCCATTTACAATAAATCAAAATTAAGAAAAGACTATTCAAATACTAACTGTGCAAAATTATAATATCCAAGATACCATATATTAAAATCATGTCCTCCTGGCAATGTCTGCCAAATAAAATTTTCACCATCTGCCAATTTATCCGTTTTATCTGTCAAACCGTTTACCGCAGCTTCTGCACTTCTTAACGCAATACTGTCTTCAGTACCACACACACCATAATAATAGTGAATATCATATTCTGCGAAGTTCTTTAAACACTCTGCAATCTTAGTCGAGTCATACGTCGTAGGAGCCGCCGAAAAAGCTCCAAAGTAACTGATAATATCCAAGCATTCACACATACCAATATTTGTTGTCTGCATGCCTCCCATCGACAAACCAGCCATTGCCCGATGATCACGAGCATCTGTCAAATCATACCCATCTTGATTATATTCTGCATAAGTCGAATAATTTGCATCTATATAAGGAATTAAGTCATTTCTTAATTCCTCACCAAACTTATAGAATGCATTAAAATCTGCATTCGTATTTGCAAAATCGGCACTGGAGCGACCATTTGGGGCTACGATAATAAATGGCTCTATTTTTTCATCCTGTATTAAATGATCCATCATCGCTTTTACCTTGGAATTGCTATCATACATTCCCCATTCTCTTTCGTTTCCGCCAATACCGTGCATTAGATATAAAACATTGTATTGCTTTGTTTCATCATAGCCATATGGCAGATATACAAAAGCTTTCTTAGTTAATTCTGCACCATCACCATAATAATCTTTTGTCGTATAAGAAATTTCTTCTATCGTTCCACACTCTGTATAAACTGGAAGCACATCCGCCACCGGTATCTCATCCACTACACATTTCGGTTCATTTAAATTCTCTATATTTCCACACCCCGTTTTCATAGACATTAAGATTACAATTGCTAATATTGTCATTACTTTCCTTTTCTTCATTACCCTTCTCCTCTCTTACTCAAAAATAACATAAGGTAACTCCGAAAACTAATCATAAAAAAACAAACTCCATGCATATATTGCTTAATTTTGATTTATTACACAAAAAAACACCAGATATTCTCTGGTGTTTTCAGGCTATGCTGCTGAGAAATATAAATCTCCTATTTTAAATGCCTGATTGTGGAATGTATGGTAATGTGAACTTCTAAACCACAATACATCCTCATCCACTGTGTTATTATCCAAAGCTTTTGCTACTGCCTGCTCCACGCTTTCAGTAATAGGAACATTATTAATGATTCCATTACCAACACATGTGAACTGGCCGCTCTGCCTTACAACCCCTTCTAAAGTGTCTGGGAAGATTGGTGACTCCATTCTATTCAGAATAACACACGCAACGGTATACTGTGCTTCCGGGCTCTCTCCCCGTGATTCTGCTGAAACCACTTTCTGCATAAGCAGTATTTCTTCGTCTGTTAATGTTGTCTTTCTCTTCGTAGATTCTACAACATTAGCTACCAACGGCATTGATGCATCATGAAGCTGTGCCTGTTCATCCGCAATTACACGAATACTCAGTTCACCAAGCATCTGAACTGCTGTTGCTTCCTTTTGATTTACTCCGTTTCTCTCTACAAGCATTTCTGTTGCCTGCGTTGTATCAAGAACCTTCGTAAGTTCCCCTATTCGAGGATCGTTTTCTTGTGGATATCCCATACCGAGTGCACTAAAAGTAACGGTCATCACGGTTACGGCTCCCACGATTCTTTTCATCATATTACTTGTTACCTCCATCTACCGATTGTGTTTTCCACATTCGGTGGCCAAAAGCCTCTGTTTCATTGACGCCTACTTTTACTAATTCATTTAAAAAGAAATATGAATTAAACAATTTTGAAATCATCGCTTAACAAAGTAGTAACATTTTCGAATACAAGAACCTATTATAACAATGACTGACCAAAAATCAACCCATTTTTTGTACTTATTCAAGTACAATGTCAGTTTTTTTTATATTTTGTTGACTATTTCCACTCTATATTTAATACTGTCTGTGTTTTGTGCATCTAGCACACATATATCTCACATGAGAAACTCTTGCATTACCTTACATTTGTTAGAACTTAACAATAGTATTTAGTAATTTTTATGAATACCATCATGCAAAAAAGTTTTTCGCAAGTCTAATCAGATATTCCATATCCTTCACTCCTGCCGTCTCATATGCTGAATGCATAGCAAATTGAGGTAAGCCAATATCAGCTGCCGGCATAGAGACTTGCGCCATTGCCAGATTTCCTAGTGTAGAGCCTCCAGCAATATCAGAACGGTTTGCATAAGTCTGAACCGGCACATCATATTTTTCACACAAAAGCTTCACAAAGGCTGCTGAATAGGCATCCGTCGCATACTTCTGGCTTCCATGATATTTTAAAACAATTCCTTTATTTAAAAAAGGTTTATTCGTCGGGTCTGCCTTTCCTGGTTGATTCGGGTGGCATGCGTGTGCATTATCTGCACTCAGCAAAAAACTTCCCGCTATCCATGTCCGTAAAATTGCAGAATTCACATCCAGCCCTGTCGCAATATTATCTAAGGTATCTCTTAAAAAGGTAGAATCCGCACCTTGTCTAGTGAGACTTCCCACCTCTTCATTATCAAAAATAGCAAGGACATTGATATGTTTTGCTGATTTTGCATTCAGCATCCCTTTTAAGCCTCCATAAACGCAACCCAGATCATCATATCTTGGTGTCATAATAAATTCCTGCTCTACACCTGCAAGAACAGCTTTTTCACAGTTTTCCACAAACAAATCACTACCAAGAATATCTTTCTCCTGAATTGTTTCACCCAAATCTTTACTTAGTACTTCAGCAACCATCCCTTTAAGTGTCTTATATCCCTGTTCGCCCTGCTTCATAGTATAAAGTGGCAGCATATCAATCTGTGGATTAAGCGCTACTCCATTATTCATATCCCGATTCATATGAATTGCCAGATTTGGAATCATACAGATATTATCTGCAAGCTTTATTGGATAAGAAACAATCTCACCATCTCTGCCAAGGCATACTCTTCCTGCTATCGTAAGAGGTCTGTCCATCCATGTAGAAAGTATCATTCCTCCATACTTCTCTGTATTCAGCACTACATAGTTTCCTTCCTTTTCCATTTCAGCACTTTCCTTAATCTTAAAGGCAGGAGAATCCGTATGTGCTGCAAAAATACGAAAACCTTCTATCTCAGAAACTTTACAGTCAGGCACACGAAAAGCCATAAGAGAAGAATCATTACGGATTACATAGTATGCCTTTCCCGACTCCAATTTCCATATTTTCTTCTCACTTAATGACTCAAACCCACCCTTTTTTAGTTGTTTTTCGACTTCACGAACTGCATGATAGCTTGTTAAGCTATTATCTAAAAATTGCATCAATTCCTGCATTTCTTGCATAATATACACCTCTTCTCATTCATTTCCTGCATTTTCCATGCATGCATACTGTATACAATAACATCTGTTTTATGTAAAGCACATGCTATTTTATGCATAAAAAATTGCTATAATAAATCTATGGCTTCTCCAATTCCTGATATACCAATCATTCGGATACCCGGAATCGGCTCAAGTCCTTCCATGGAAACTTTTGGTAATACAATTGTTTCATATCCTAGTTTCCTTGCTTCCAGCACCCTTTGTTCCACCTGACTGACAGCTCTTACTTCACCACTTAAGCCAACCTCACCAAAACATATCGTCTTTTCATCAATAGGACGATTCTTGAAGCTGGATACAATCGCAAGTACAATGCCTAAGTCTAACGCAGGTTCATTGATTTTCATACCACCTGCAATATTCACATAGGCATCGCAATCACCAATCTGCATTCCTGCTCTCTTTTCTAAAACTGCCATCAGCAGGTTCACCCTGTTAAAATCAGTTCCTGTTGTCTGTCTTCTTGGAATTCCAAAATTCGTTCTACAAACAAGTGCCTGTATCTCGATTAATATTGGTCTGGTTCCTTCTATCGAGCACACAACCACAGAACCACTTGCCCCCACAGGTTTTCCATTCAACATGAATTCCGACGGATTTGCTACCTCTACCAAGCCTTCCTTTCGCATCTCAAAGACACCAATTTCATTGGTAGAGCCGAATCGATTCTTAACACCTCGAAGGATTCGATAGGAAGCATGTCTGTCCCCCTCAAAGTACAATACAGTATCAACCATATGTTCCAGCACTCTAGGTCCAGCCACGGTTCCTTCCTTTGTAACATGCCCTACAATGAAAATAGATATTCCCAAGCCCTTTGCAAGTTGCATAAACACATTCGTTGCTTCTCTTACCTGTGATACGCTTCCCGGCGCAGAGCCAACCTCCTCCTGATACATCGTCTGTATCGAATCTATGATTACCACTTCCGGTGCTGTTCGCTTAATAGATTCCTCTATCAAACCAAGATTGGTTTCACACAGCAGCAGCATATTGTCCTTAAACTCTCCAATTCGATTCGCACGAAGCTTAATCTGCTTTAAGGATTCCTCACCCGAAATATATAATACCTTATGTCCTGCACTAGACAGATTCCTACATACCTGCAATAAAAGAGTTGATTTTCCAATGCCTGGATCACCGCCAACCAGAGTCAGAGAGCCTTGAATAATGCCACCTCCAAGCACCCTGTCTAATTCCTCAATCTTAGTTGAAATACGGTCACTTTCCTCCATAGAAATCGAACTAATCTCTACCGGCTTTGGTGCCTCCTTATGTGCAATCGTCTTTGCACTACCTCCCATTCCACTTCCGGTTACACTTACCTTTTCTTCTACAAGAGTATTCCACTGCTTGCATCCCGGACACTGCCCCATCCACTTTGATGTTTCATACCCGCATTCCTGACAGAAAAATACCGTTGTTACCTTTTTCGCCATATTCTGATTTCACTCCAATCTTATGCGACATTTACCTTACTTTTGCGTGCGCATAAATTTGTTATTTGCTCACAAATAATAAATGCCTTCTCATACGAGAAGGCATTCCTACTTACATCCTTATGTTCCTTAAACCTGTTTTACCAGCTTTACCTCAACCTCTCCAATGCCTTCCAGCTCTACGCTAAGATTCAGCTTTCCGGAAAGATTTGTTTTCATTGTACCGATGCTTTCACCAGCTACAATTACTTGATATTCGGAGTCGTCCTCAAGCCCGATAGTTATCTGAGCATCCTGCTCTCCTTCTACCATAAACGAAACACCCTCTGCACTCTCGTCAAAGTTAAGAACAGAAGTTCCCGGAACAGATTCATACAAGAATAATCCGTTCTTTTCCAGCTTCGTCATCGCATTGAAGGTCTTTACCTTATACATATCTCCTTCATGCTCATAATCTTCCTTCTTAGCCTTCTGTGCTAACTGATGATTTCCAAAGCTGATTGTTCCATTGCTCTCGGAGCGTAGTAATTCTTCAACTACTGCCATTTCTTTCGTCCTCCTAAAAACTCTATTGTAATCTCCATATGAAATTTTACTAAAAGATCAAGTAACTATTCAGCAGGCATACGCATTCACCGCGAATGCCGTGAAAAAACGTAAATTATGTAAGCAAAAATCCTATTGCAAAGCAATTTAAGACGGATTTTTGCATAGTAATTATGAAGGCACTGAATAATTTCTATTATCTACAGTATATACTAAACGCTTCTCTTTTTCCACTGTTAAAAAATTATTTTTTCACAGTAAAAGTTACCTTCTCATTCTTGACACCTGCCTGCACAGTATCACCACGCTTTACTCTACCTTCCAGAATCGCTGTAGCAAGTTCATCCTCTACAACATTCTGTACTGCACGCTTTAATGGTCTTGCTCCCATCTTCAGGTCAGAATATTTCTTAACAAGATGTTCTTTTAGTGAATTGGTAAAGGTTAATTCAATCTCCATTTGTTCCATGCATCTATCACACAGATTTTTAGATAACAAAGTAATAATCTGCTTCATATCCTTATCTGTTAATGGATGGAATACCATAATTTCATCAATTCTATTGATAAATTCTGGTTTAAATAATCGCTTTACCTCTTCCATAACATTCGATTTCATCTTATTATAATCTGCCGCTTCATCCTTTTTCGATGCAAAACCAAGGTTCTTCGGGTCTATGATTCTCTGTGCTCCTGCATTTGATGTCATAATTAGAACGGTATTCTTAAAGCTTACCTTACGTCCCTTAGAATCCGTAATATGACCATCATCCAGCACCTGTAACAGAATATTAAACACATCCGGCTGTGCTTTCTCAATCTCATCAAAAAGAACAACCGAATAAGGATTGCGTCTTACCTTCTAACTTAATTGACCACCTTCCTCAAAACCAACATAGCCTGGCGGTGAACCAATCATCTTAGATACCGAATGTGACTCCATATATTCAGACATATCTACACGGATAAGCGCATTTTCAGATCCAAACATAGCTTCTGCCAAAGCCTTAGATAACTCTGTCTTACCTACACCGGTCGGTCCTAAGAAAAGGAAGGAACCAATTGGTCTGTTTGGATCCTGTAAACCAACACGTCCTCGCTTCATAGCTCTTGCAACAGCACTCACTGCTTCTTCCTGTCCAATCACACGCTTATGCAAAACTGCTTCCAGCTTTAACAGCTTCTCACTTTCCTTCTGTGCAAGCTTCTGCACTGGAATCTTCGTCCAGTTAGATACCACATCTGCAATATCATTCTCTGTTACGATAAGATTCTTCTCCGCCTGTGTCTTTTCATATTTACTAACGGCCTTCTGGTACTTCTTTATCAAAGCTTCCTGATTCTGTCGAATCTCTGCTGCCTGTGTAAATGCTTCTATTCGAATAGAACGTTCAATTTGAAGCTCCATCTTCTTTATCTCGTCAGACATTGTTTTCAGATTCTCAGGCACATTCATGTTTTTGAGTCTGATTGCAGCAGCTGCCTCATCAATCAAATCAATCGCTTTATCCGGAAGATTTCTGTCATTGATATAACGATCAGAAAACTTAACAGCCGCTTCTATCGCTTCCGGTGTAATCGTAACCTTATGATGCTCCTCATATTTATAAGCAACCCCGCTTAAGATGCCAATTGCTTCTTCTACTGAAGGCTCTTCTACCGATACTGGTTGGAAACGTCTCTCAAGAGCGGCATCCTTCTCAATATATTTACGATATTCTGCAATCGTTGTTGCTCCAATCAGCTGAATCTCGCCTCTAGATAAGGATGGCTTCAAAATATTCGAAGCGTCAATGGCTCCCTCTGCTCCACCTGCTCCAATTAAGGTATGAAGTTCATCAAGAAACAGATAAATATTGCCTGCTTCAATCACTTCCCTGATAACCTTCTTAATTCTTTCTTCAAATTCACCTCGGTACTTAGAGCCTGCTACCATACCGGATAAATCCAGCGTAACTACTCGCTTATTCTTCACGGTATCAGGTACATCACCGTTTACAATACGAAGTGCCAGTCCTTCTGCAATCGCTGTTTTTCCAACTCCCGGTTCTCCTATCAGACAAGGATTATTCTTCGTTCTTCTCGACAGAATCTGTACCACACGCATAATTTCCGTTTCTCTTCCAATAACCGGATCAAGTTTTCCCTCACGTGCCAATGCTGTCAAATCTCTACTGTACTGATTCAGTGTTGCCGTTGTTCCTTCTTTTTTCTTCTTATTTCGATTCTTAGTCAGATCATCTTTATGCTGAGTTGCATCCTCACCCATTGCAATCAAAGTATCCATATACAACTTCTGTATATTAATACCAATTGTATTCAACAATCTAAGACCTACATTCTCACCCTCACGGATAATAGCCAATAAAATATGCTCGGTTCCGGTCATAGAACTATGATGTTTTTCCGCCAACTTATGGCTGTCTTCCAAAATCTTAGCCGCTCTTGGCGAATAACCATCTCTTTCTTCAATTGTCAGATTCCCCTCTGGTGCAATCAGATCCTTAATCATACTGTTCAATTGAATCTCATCCACACCATTTTCTAAAAGCACCTTAGCCGCAACGCCTGTTCTTTCCTTTGCCAGACCTACAAGCAAGTGCTCACTACCTACATAATTCTGATGCAGATCCTTTGCCGCTTTTGTTGCCAAATGCAACGCAGTTTTTGCCTTATCTGTAAATTGCATCATTTCATGCCTCCATTACCATCATAATTTTGATAAATTTCATCAATTAATGCATGTACTTCTTCCCTCGAAATCCTCTTACATCTGCTCTTGGCAAGCAATACCTGCATATCCTTTTTCAGCTCTTCCATAGCCTGCAGCTTGTCAATATCGATGGCAACCACTGCACCCCTTCTACGGTCAACCTTAACAAAGCCCTCCTGCCGCAAAACGGAATAAGCCTTATTTACTGTATGCATGTTAATTCCTATGGTATCTGCAAGCTGTCTCACAGAAGGTAGCGTATCTCCTTCCTGATACTGAGACGTAGCAATTCCGATTATAATCTGATTCCTTAGCTGTAGATACAATGCCTCATCACTATTAAAATCAATCTCTATATACATGTTATAACCGTGCCTTTCCTACGCTACTGCTACACATTCTTCGCAGTAGCTTTCCTTCTTCTGTTTCGGGCTGTTATATAAATTGTAGCACACTGATATATGGTATACAAGTTAAAGATTTATTAACTAACACTACGTTACAGCTATTTCCCAATATATAAAAAAGGAGCTCTATCCATTTTTACGGATAATGCTCCTCTTTTGTTTGTCATAACTGATTAAATATCAATAAATTCCATATCGTCATCTTCTGCATCCAAGAAATTCTTAGCCTTGCGTCCATTCTGCAACTGCTGATTTCCCTTTGTTGGACGATTCTGCTGCTGCGTTGGTCTCTTAGGCTGTTCTCCCGGCTGACGTCTTGGAGGCTGACCGTTTCCTCCCTGCTGTGGGCGTCTTGCCTGCGGTCTGTTTTCCTGTTGCTGCGGTCTCTCCGGCTGCTCTCCCGGCTGACGTCTTGGAGGCTGACCGTTTCCTCCCTGCTGTGGACGTCTTACTGGCTCTCCACCTTCCTGCTGTGGACGTCTTGGCGACTGACCGTTTCCATTCTGCTGTGGTCTTTTTGTTTGTTCTACAGGTTGACGTCTCGGTGGCTGCTGTCCTCCATTCTGCTGTGGACGATTCTGTGGCTGTGGTCTTTCAGGACGCTTCATAGGCTTTTGAGTAGTCTCTTCCTCTTCCAGTTCTTCCTCCTCTAGCTCATCATCCTCGTCCTCGTCTTCCTCATCCTCTTCGTCATACTCATCATCATAATACTCTGCTGTATATTCTCTAAGCTTCAAGAACATGAGGCCAATCACAAGCAATAAAATAACAATTACTACAACCAAAATAATAACTGGCAACATACTTCCGGATAATGCACTATTCTCTGGAATTACTGCATCTGCGGTATCATATACATATCTCTGATATACACCCTTTTCAGAGTCGTATAAATGCCATCCTGTTTCGCCATTCTGCTTTTGTGCATAGAACAAATAAAACTTACCGTTCTTAAATGCATTGATATCCTGATCCTGCCACTTTAAAATGATAGGAGTGAATTCTGGTAATACATATACCTCTTCCTCCACATTCATCAGAATAATATTAGCATTCTCATCCTCCGGTTCCGGCTGTGGCTCTGGTTCCGGCTGTGGCTGTTCCTCAGTCATAGGCTCTGTTGCTACTTCTGTTGTTTCCTCCGGTGTTTCTTCTGTACCAGTAATCTCTGAAACTGCAGTATCTGCCGGTACATTATCAAAAGTAACAAGGTCAGAACGAATAAAACCTGTTATTTCTTTATTATTATAGGAAAATGATACCTGATACCATGTCTTTCCATCACTACCTGCTGCTTCTCCAGTAATAGTAAGAACCATACCTCTGTTAGCAGTTGCTACCACATCATGCTGCGTAGAAGCACCCTTTCTAATACGAACTCCGTTCGTAGTAACCGTTGCACTCTTTTTCTCCACAGCAGTTGCCTGTGTGTCTGTCGTATTCGTTGTTGTTGTGCTTGTATTCGCATTCTGATTCGGAACTGTTGAGATGTTTCCATTTGTGTTCTTCTGAATCAAGTCTGAACGGATAAAACCCTTTGTATCTGCATCTACATATACCTGATACCATACATTTCCATCTACACCTGTTGTCTGTCCACAAATAGATAATGTGTCTCCACTCTTAACACCAGCCAGCGCCTCGCTGGATGTATCTGCTGTTGCTCGAATCTTTGCCCCGGCTACAATTACAGTTGCCGGCACTTCATCTGCAAAAACAACGGTTCCAATACTTAGAACCATACAGAAAAGCATTACTGCAAGTGTGTGAATCCATTTCCCTCTTCTTACACTTATGGTATTTTCTGCCTTTCCTGCCTTATCATTCTGTCTGTAAATACTCATTTGCATTCTCCTTGTGTTCCCCTAGATATTACCTATGCTTCATCAATTGCTTTTCCAATATCATGACGCATATACTTATTATCAAAGTCAATCCATTCAGTCGCTGCATATGCATTTGCTCTTGCTTCCTTTAAGTCTGCACCCTTTGCTGTGATACCAAGTACACGGCCACCGTTTGTTACAATCTTACCGTTCTCTTCCTTGGTTCCCGCATGGAAGCAATAGTAGCCATCCTTACCATCAAAGTTCTCAAGCCCTCTGATTTCTAACCCTTTATCATATTTTACAGGATATCCGTCAGATGCTAATACAACGCAAACAGCTGCATTATCCTCAAATTGAAGATCTACCTCATCAAGCTTACCGTCGATACAAGCCTCCATTACCTCGATAATATCATTCTTCATACGTGGAAGTACTACCTGTGCCTCCGGATCACCGAATCTCGCATTGTATTCCAATACTCTTGGTCCCTTTGGTGTCAGCATAAGTCCGAAGAAAATAATTCCCTTAAACTCTCTTCCCTCTGCTGCCATTGCGTCAACCGTTGCCTGATAGATATACTTCTTACAGAACTCATCTACTTCTTCTGTATAGAATGGGCTTGGAGAGAAGGTTCCCATACCACCGGTATTCAAGCCCTGATCTCCGTCCATCGCTCTCTTATGATCCTGCGCAGATGTCATGGTCTTAATCGTCTTACCATCTACATAAGATAATACAGATACCTCACGTCCGGTCATGAACTCTTCAATAACCATACGGTTACCAGCCGTACCAAACTGCTTATCAAGCATAATAGACTTTACGCCCTCTTTTGCTTCTTCAAAATCATTACAAATTAAAACACCCTTACCAAGTGCCAAACCATCTGCCTTTAATACGATAGGATACTCTGACGTTTCCAGATACTTAATTGCATCTTCCGCATTGTCAAAATTCTCATACGCAGCAGTAGGAATATTGTATTTCTTCATTAAATCCTTAGAGAATGCCTTAGAACCTTCTAGAATGGCCGCATTCTTTCTAGGGCCAAATGCTCTTAAGCCTTCCTTCTCTAATTCATCAATTAAACCACCTACTAAAGGATCATCCATACCAACGATAGTAAGGTCAATCTCCTTCTCCTTAGCAAACGCTACAATCTTATCGAATTCCATAGCACCAATTGGTACACATTCTGCAATCATACCAATTCCTGCATTACCCGGTGCACAATATATCTTATCAACCTT
Source organism: Lachnospiraceae bacterium (assembly GCA_017440575.1). GTDB lineage: Bacteria > Bacillota > Clostridia > Lachnospirales > Lachnospiraceae > COE1. The sequence goes on from JAFSGY010000092.1 coordinate 55,247, forward strand.
TGGGCTCTTAGCTACGCTTGTTGCAATCGCATGCTCTCTTCCGCCGCTTCCAACGATTAATACTTTCATGTTAAGCCTCCACTTATTTCAACTCGCCATTTGCGATTAAATTTATTGCCTGTGGTAAAATCTTCCACTCAGCCTCTTCCATAACTCTCTGCTGCAATGCCTTCGGTGTATCTCCCGGCAATACCTCAACAGCCTTCTGCAAGATAATAGGACCTGTATCCGTACCTTCATCTACGAAATGAACGGTTGCTCCTGTTACCTTAACACCTCTTTCCAATGCCGCCTCATGAACTCTCAAACCATAATATCCTGTTCCACAGAAAGAAGGAATCAGAGATGGATGAATATTGATAATCCGATTACAATATTTCTGAATCAGCTTAGTAGGCAATACTACAAGGAATCCTGCAAGGACTACTAAGTCAGGTTCTACTTCATCAATTGCAGCAAGAAGAGCCTCATTAAAAAGCTCTCTTGTCTCATAATCCTTAGGTGACACAGCCACTGCATCAATATTATGCTTCTGCGCTCTTTCTAACGCAAAAACACCCTTGTTATTGCTAATTACCCTTACAATTTCTGCATTTGTAATCGTTCCATTATCAATCGCATCTATAATTGCCTGTAAATTCGTACCACCACCTGATACGCACACGCATATCTTTAGCATAATGTTACTCCTTTTTCACCAGCCTGAATATTACCGACAACGTAAGCTGTATCTCCGGCTGCCTTGATTGCTTCCATAGCCTTATCTACATCAGCAGGGTCTACTGCCACGATCATACCAAGTCCCATGTTGAAGGTGTTATACATCATCTGCTCTTCGATATTACCAGTCTTCTGCATTAACTTGAAGATTGCAGGAACTTCATAGCTATCCTTCTTTACAACTGCATGCATTCCTTCCGGAAGCATTCTTGGGATATTCTCATAGAAGCCACCACCTGTGATATGGCTACATGCCTTCACACGAATTCCAGCTTCCTTTACATTCTTAAGCGCCTGTACATAGATTCTTGTAGGAGCGATTAATGCTTCACCAAGAGTCTTTCCTAATTCATCATAATATGTATCAAGACTTTCCTTAGTCATTTCAAATACTTTTCTAACTAAGGAGAATCCGTTGCTATGTACACCACTTGAAGCGATACCGATTAATACATCGCCATCCTTTAAGTCTTCACCTGTGATAAGATCCTTCTTATCAACAACACCTACTGCAAAACCAGCTAAATCATAATCATCCTCTGGCATTAATCCAGGATGCTCTGCTGTCTCACCACCTACTAAGGCAGCTCCGGACTGCTTACAGCCCTCAGCAACACCAGAAACGATTGTAGCAATCTTTTCAGGATAGTTCTTACCACATGCGATGTAGTCAAGGAAGAATAAAGGCTCTCCACCTGCACATGCAACGTCATTTACACACATAGCCACACAATCAATACCAATGGTATCATGCTTGTCCATAATAAAAGCAAGCTTAACCTTTGTTCCACATCCATCTGTTCCTGATAAAAGAACAGGGTCTTCCATTTCCTTAATCTTTGCTAAAGAAAATGCACCAGAGAATCCGCCAAGTCCACCAAGAACTTCTTCTCTCATAGTTTCCTTAACATGCTTCTTCATTAACTCTACTGACTTGTATCCAGCTTCAATATCTACACCAGCGTTC
>JAFSGY010000093.1 GCA_017440575.1 Lachnospiraceae bacterium
GATTACTCTGATCTTTCCTTTTCTCTTGATAATCTTGCATTTTTCGCAAATAGGTTTTACTGATGATCTAACTTTCATGTTAAACCCTCCTTTCAAAAAGACCGTTTTACATTATAGCATGCAATTTCACCAATTGCAAGCCCTTAACTAAATAATTTATTTATCTCTCCAGATGATTCTACCTTTTGATAAATCATATGGGGATAATTCTAATGTTACTTTGTCGCCCGGTAAGATACGGATGAAGTTCTGTCTTAACTTTCCACTGATATGGGCGAGTACCTTATGACCATTCTCAAGTTCTACCTGAAACATAGTATTTGGAAGCTTTTCTACAACGGTTCCTTCAATTTCAATTACATCAGATTTTGACATTATTTTACCTCCTGAATGTCTTTGCAATATAATTTTATAGTTCTCTTAATGCTTTCATTCGTTACAGATTTCAGCCCTATATCACTCTGTACTGTATCTCCTTCGTCTGCCCCTGATATATTTCTTTTTACAATCTGTACATGTTTTTTATTTTTCTTTTTGGGATTATCCAGTGGTCTTGTATCTCCATCAACCAGCCAAAAGTAATCTCTTTCTTCTTTTATGATAAAGTATATCTTTCCTTTATCATGACCTGCAAGAGAATATGCTAACAAACCTGTCATATCTAAACCTTAGTCCTTTCACATCGTTCTCTTATAGCAATGTCAATATCTCTGGCTCACCATCTGTAATCAGGATGGTATTCTCATAATGCGCTGATAAGGAACCATCTTCTGTTACAACTGTCCAGTCATCATCAAGCCATTCCACATCACATCTGCCCATATTAATCATCGGCTCAATCGCCAACGTCATTCCCGGCTGAAGCTTCACTCCTCTTCTGCGTTGTGCAAAATTAGGAATCTGTGGATCTTCATGAAGTGCAGTACCAATACCATGACCAACCAAATCACGAACGATACCATATCCAAACTTCGAAATATAAGCATCAATTGCATTGGATATATCATGTAAATGATTTCCAGCCTTTGCCTTTTTTATACCTTCAAAAAAGCTGTTTCTCGTTTCATCAATCAGCTGTTGCGCCTCCTGACTGATTTTACCTACTCCATAGGTTCTTGCTGCATCAGAATGATATCCCTTATAAATAAGTCCTGCATCAAGACTTACAATATCGCCTTCCTGAAGAATTCTGTCTGCTCTTGGAATGCCATGCACGACCTCATCATTTACTGAAACACATACAGACGCCGGATAACCATTATAATGCAGGAAATTCGGAATACATCCATATCCTCGAATCAACTTCTCACCTAATCTGTCAATATCCAGTGTCGACATTCCTGGTTCTATTGCCTGACCAAGCTCATTATGAACCTTAGCCAATATCTGACATGACTTACGCATCAAATCGATTTCTCTTTCTGACTTAATTGTAACAGCCATTATTACCTCCGAACTATGCCTATTTCTCTAAAATAGCAACGATTGCTGCAAATACATCCTTCATATCTACAGTACCATCTACAGACTCAAGAACACCCTTTTCTGTATAGAAGTCAATTAAAGGCTGTGTCTGCTTATGATAAATATCTAATCTGTTCTTTACTGTCTCAGGCTTATCATCATCTCTCAAAATAAGCTCTGAATTACAAGTATCACAAATGCCTTCTGTCTTTGGTGGAATATGTACTAAATGATAGGTAGCACCACAAGTAACACAAGCGCGTCTGCCTGACATTCTTCTCACGATATTCTCATCTGGAACATCCACATTAATTGCATAATCAATTTTATCACCAAGCTCAGTTAATGCCTTATCAAGTACCTCCGCCTGTGGAATAGTTCTTGGAAATCCATCAAGAACATATCCCTTTGCACAATCATCCTGCGCGACTCTATCAAGTAAAATCTTTACTGTGAGTTCATCTGGAACTAATAATCCCTGATCCATATACTTCTTAGCTTCCATTCCAAGCTCTGTACCATTTTTGATATTTGCACGGAAAATATCTCCTGTTGAAATATGAGGAATCTCAAATTTCTCTGCAATCATCTTAGCCTGTGTACCCTTTCCTGCGCCTGGAGCACCTAACATAATAATTTTCATAGCTTATCCTCCTAGTAATATATTTTCTTCCTATATATTTAAAACCATTTGGTTATTATTTTCTACTTCATTTTGTCGTAAAACACATAACATTATAATTATACAATAATTTTATCTGTTTTAATACAAAAAAAGGTTAATCTATCCATGGATAGAAGCAAAGCATATGCTTTGCTTCTTGTTCCATGTATATGATTAATCATTCAAAAAGCCTTTATAGTTACGTACTAACATCTGAGATTCTATCTGTTTCATTGTCTCTAATACTACGCTAACAATAATGATTAAACTCGTTCCGCCGAAAGAAACAGAAGCGCCGAATACACCGTTAAAGAAGAACGGTACAACAGCAATAATGATTAATCCGACAGCACCAATAAAGATAATAGAGTTTAATACCTTTGCAAGATAATCACTGGTTGGCTTTCCAGGACGAATACCTGGGATAAAACCACCCTGCTTCTTCATATTATTTGCAATCTCTAACGGATTAAATGTTAATGACGTATAGAAATATGCAAAAAATACTGTTAATACGATGTATACCAACAAGCCGATTGAGTAAATTAACTGATCAGGCTTGCACCAGTTTTCCTGATTTAATCCATTTAAAATCTGTCTCCAAACACCAGTACCTTCATATCCTACCAAAGTAGAAATAACGATTGGGAACTGCATCAAGGATGATGCAAAGATGATTGGAATAACACCTGCTGTATTAACCTTTAATGGAAGGAATGTTGACTGACCTCCTACCATCTTGTTCCCCTGGATCTTTTTGGCATACTGAACCGGAATCTTACGCACACCGCCGTTTAATACA
>JAFSGY010000015.1 GCA_017440575.1 Lachnospiraceae bacterium
CTACGTAAAGCGCTATCTAAAGTTTCGTTTTCTTTAACGATTACATTTGACATGCTATCACACCTAACCTCCCTCCAGCCCTATTATTGTGTGCCAGACTGTTCGGGTATACTTAATTGCACATTTAAGATTATAGCAGAATTTTCAAATACGTCAACAGTTTTTTACATATTTTTTTATTTTTTCTGCAAAAAGTTTCCAGACGCTCCCGAACCGCCTCCGGAAACCTTATTTTTAACAATTATAACTGACCTTCTAAAACCTTTGCCGCCTCTGCAACTGCCTGATCAATACCAGCCGGATTCTTTCCACCAGCCTGAGCCATATTAGGACGACCACCACCGCCGCCACCTACAAGTGCAGCAATTCCCTTAATCAGATTGCCTGCATGAGCGCCCTTAGCCATTGCACCATCTGTTGCCATTGCGATAAGATTTACTTTATCACCTGCTCCTGACGCAAGCACTACGACACCTTCTCCAAGCTTTGTCTTCAGCTGATCTCCAAGATCTCTTAAGCCATTCATATCAACGCCATCAACTCTTGCCGCAAGAAGCTTAACACCCTTAATCTCAACAACCTGATTCATAACATCTCCAAGCGCATCCTTTGCAGCCTTGCTCTTTAAGGATTCATTTTCACTCTGGAGCGCCTTCACCTCTGCCATAAGATGCTCTAACTTTTCTGTCAGTCCAACAGGGGTTGTCTTTACAATCTTTGCACTCTTTTCCAGTGTTTCTTCCAGGCTCTTATAATATTCAAACACACCATTTCCGGTTAACGCTTCAATTCTTCTAACCCCAGCTGCAACACCGCTTTCAGACACAATCTTAAATGCCATGATTGCACCCGTGTTTGCAACGTGAGTACCACCACAAAGTTCTGTAGAGAAATCACCCATCTTTACAACACGAACAGTTTCACCGTACTTCTCACCGAACAATGCCATAGCTCCAGTCTTCTTAGCCTCATCAAGAGTCATTTCCTGTGTATCAACTACAATATTATTTGCAATCTGTTCAATAACAAGCTGTTCCGCCTTAGCAATCTCCTCTGCTGTCATAGCCTGGAAATGTGTGAAGTCGAAACGGAGTCTATCACCATTTACAAGAGAACCAGCCTGCTCTACATGTGTTCCAAGTACCGTTCTTAATGCTTTCTGTAACAGGTGTGTTGCACTGTGATTCTTACAGGTATCTGCTCTTCTTACGCCATCAACCTTCAGAGTCACCACATCGCCAACCTTAATCATACCCTTAGTTACAACACCAACATGACCAACCTTGCCACCTAACAGTTTAATGGTATCCTTTACCTCGAATTCCGCATCATTTACAGTAATTACACCGGTATCTGCTTCCTGTCCACCCATGGTAGCATAGAAAGGAGTCTCTTCAACGATAATCGTACCAGCCTGTCCATCCGTTAATGCTTCTACGATTTCATCCTCTGTAGTAAGGACTGTTACCTTAGATTCATGGGTTAATCTGTCATATCCTACGAACTTACTCGTGATACTTGGGTCAATAGACTCATATACCGTAACATCCGCACCCATGTAATTGGTAACCTTACGTGCCTTACGAGCAGTTTCCTTCTGCTCCTGCATAGCAGCCTTAAAGCCATCCTCATCAACCGTAAAGCCTTTTTCCTCGAAAATCTCGATTGTCAAGTCAATCGGAAATCCGTAAGTATCATATAACTTGAAAGCATCTGCTCCGGCAAGAACCTTCTTACCTTCCTTGTTTATCTTCTCTTCCATATCAGCCAGAATACTAAGTCCCTGATCAATTGTCTTGCTAAACTTATCTTCCTCCTGCATAAATACATTAAAGATAAAGTCCTTCTTCTCTTCTAATTCAGGATATCCATCCTTACATTCTGCAATAACAGTCTCTGCAATCTTGGTAAGGAACTTTCCTTCGATTCCTAACAATCTTCCATGTCTCGCAACACGTCTGATCAATCTTCTTAATACATAACCTCTTCCCTCGTTAGAAGGTAAGATACCATCAGAAATCATGAAGGTAGAAGAACGCATATGGTCTGTAATCAAACGGATAGAAACATCCTTCTTCTCATCCTTCTGATACTCTACACCTGATACTTCACAAATCTTATCACGAATGGCCTTCATGGTGTTGATATCAAATACAGTATCTACATCCTGAACAACTACAGCAAGTCTCTCAAGTCCCATACCGGTATCAATGTTCTTCTGCTGCAATTCTTCGTAATGGCCTTTGCCATCACCATCAAACTGAGTAAATACGTTATTCCATACTTCCATAAAGCGGTCACAGTCACAGCCAACCTTACAATCAGGCTTACCACAACCATACTTAATTCCTCTATCATAGTAAATCTCAGAACACGGTCCACAAGGTCCTGCTCCATGCTCCCAGAAATTATCACATTCTCCAGTCTCCGGGTCACGATAGAATCTGGTAATCTTCTCAGCCGGAACACCAATCTCGTTTACCCAGATATCGAATGCTTCTTCATCCTCACAGAAGATAGATGGATATAATCTCTCAGGATCAAGTCCTACTACCTTTGTTAAAAATTCCCAACTCCATGCAAGGGATTCATGCTTAAAATAATCACCAAAAGAGAAGTTACCAAGCATCTCAAAGAAAGTAAGATGTCTTGCAGTCTTACCTACGTTCTCGATATCACCTGTTCTTACACACTTCTGACAGGTTGTCATTCTTCTTCTAGGTGGAATCTCCTGTCCTGTAAAATATGGCTTTAATGGTGCCATACCGGAATTGATAATCAATAAACTGTTATCATTATGAGGTACAAGGGAAAAGCTCTTATGTGCCAAATGCTCCTTGCTCTCAAAGAATTCCAAAAACATTCTTCTAAGATCATTTACTCCGTAGTTCTTCACGTTTTCTCCTCCAAATCTATCTAAATTACTTATTCACTCTGAACATCGGGTAGACGCTAGTCTACTCGTGCGCAGAACACGGTCGCCATGCAACATCTTCCTTTCGTGTGAGTGCGCATAATAAGAGTGCTGGTCTGATTGACCAGCACTCTTATTATAAGTTAGCGGTTATTCATTGTCAAACAAAATGTATGGATTTACATAGCTTTTGTAACAAACCTAAGAAACTCTTCCTCTGGCAAAGGCCTCGAAAAATAAAAACCCTGTAAATAATCACAACCAAGCTCTGCCAGCTTGTCAGCCATCTCTTCTGACTCGATTCCTTCCACAACGATTTCCATTTCCATATCCTTAATCATATTTATACTTGCGCACAATGCTATCATAGCCTTTTCATTTTCAAAGGAGGACCAAAGAATAGACTTATCAATCTTAACAATCTTAAATGGCATAGTCATCATATAGGTAATCGTTGAATATCCCGTTCCATAATCATCCAACGAGAAAGTAATCCCCATTTCATTGATTTTCTGCATATTTTCTATCAAAATATCCTGATTCTCTACCAATGCTGTTTCTGTAATCTCCAGATTAATCTGACTACAATCTACATTATATTTTTGAATAATCTGTTCCATTTCTTCCGGAAGATTTTTCTGCATACATTCAATAACAGAAAGATTTACTTCTATATAACGTAAGCCATACTTCTTAATATCTTCTCTCTGCAGAAATTGACACACGCTTTCCAATACCATGTGTCCAATTTCAATAATTTTGCCATTTTTCTCCGCAATCGGGATAAATTCTTCCGGTGATACAAATCCCATTTCCTCGTCATACATACGAAGAAGAGCTTCAGCTGCCACAATTTTCCTCTCCTTCGTGCTAAAAATCGGCTGAAAATATACATCAAAATTCGTATGCTGTAATGCCCTGTCAATTGCACGTTCGATTTCGTCATAACGGCGCATATATGCAATATCCAGATGCTTGCCCTCATAGACATTGCCATCCTTCAAGGAAGGCATTATCTCCAAATATTCCAAATAGTTATAAATATCATTGATACCTCTTACATCTGACGGAAATACCAACAATGCAGCAACTAGCCATACCTCAACATCCTTGCCATATATTTTCCAGGTCTTTTGCAACATTTTCAAAAGCTCATTCGCCATCTTTTTAGCTTCTGTCTCATCATGCTTAGCCACCTCAATTGCAAATCTTCCATCCTGCAGATAATATACCCTTTCTCTTCCTACCTTTCCACAAATCATATAAGCCGTTTCACGCATCAGCTTTTTATAAACTTCCAGACCATATCGATTCTGCAAGTCTGTCTTATCGCGAAACCGCATGACCACAACATATCCTTCCTGCTTTTCCTCTGTCATAGAAACTACTTTTTTCGAAAAAGCATACTGATTCATAACTCCTGTTGTTGGATCCATCATACGGTCAACCTTTGGCGCATTCAGATAAATCCATAACATAGCTATCGCCATTCCAAAGCTTTCAATATAAAGTCCCGCAACCTGATGTTGAATCCACGAGCACAAATAAGGTATCATAATAAACATATATAATGATACCTTTTTCGACCAATCCACTTCTTTTCCAAATCGCATAAGATGCTGAATGCAAAACATCAAAAACGCAACTGCAACTATAAAGTACAAGTAAAACTGTTCCGAATTAACATAAAACCCCTTAGCATCTACATCAAACAGCCAATGAAGCTTAATATTTCCCAAAATCAAAGCAATTCCATAGACATTTAATGCTGTTAATGCATATCTCACCCACACAGGTGCTTTCTGTTCCGTTGTAACAATCACATAAAATGCATATACCACAACAGCCATATGCCTGCCTAGTACATATAAGGTATTCAAAATCATACTGATATTTCTCGACATGTGATAATATTTTCCATTCAAGCCTAGAAATAAATCAATTGTCGAACTGACAGTTACTAGCCAGATTAGTACAACCAGCACCTTATTATCCTTGGTCGGTATCTTATACCTCAGATAGCAGGATGCAAGCATAGTAAAACTGAGTATGACCGCACTAATTACAAAGTACAAACTATTATTCATAACAAAAAACTCCTACTGGCGCACTTGCGCAACACATCAATATTTTCCAAAAAAATCCAGTCAAAGCTCAATTGTATAACTATTCTAGCACAGTTTTCTGTTATTTGTATACATCCATTTTAATAAACAGTTATTTTTGTCTATTTACACAAATAATAAGTTTACTTAACTTTGTACCTTTGAAAAAAGTATCCTATCATTGTCTAATTTCTTTCCTGCACTAACCGCAAACTGCTTCAGTAAATCATCTACCGTCATCTTATTTCTCTCTTCACCTGAAACATCAAAAACAATATTTCCGGAATCCATCATTAACGTTCTATTTCCTAATTCTAATGCCTGCTGCATATTATGCGTAACCATAAGGCAGGTAATCTTCTGTTCTGCTACAATTCGCTTCGTAAGCCCTAATACCTTCCCCGCTGTTGCCGGATCCAATGCAGCCGTATGTTCATCCAAAAGCAGAATTTTTGGTGTTACCATCGTCGCCATAAGAAGAGTTAAAGCTTGTCTCTGTCCTCCTGACAATAAGCCAACCGGCTGTTTCATGCGGTCTTCAAGCCCCATATCAAGCAATGCTAAATGTTCACGGAACTTCTTCTTATCAGTCGACTTAATTCTGCTAAAGTATGCATTTTTTGATGTAGATGCCCGTAAAAAGGCTAACGCCATATTTTCTTCTATCGTCATATGCGGTGCTGTTCCCTTTAACGGGTCCTGAAACAAATGACCGATTACCCTGCTTCTTACATGCTCTTTTTCATAGGTAATATCCTCACCATCCAGCATAACAAGCCCCTTATCAGCAAAAAAAGCTCCCGTAATCGCATTAAACAAGGTCGACTTTCCAGCTCCATTACTTCCTACTATAGTCGCAAAATCTCCTGCCTTCAATTCCAGATTCAAATCCATTAATGCACACTTTTCGTTTACCGTTCCCGGATTAAAGGTTTTGCTGACATGTTTCATAATTAACATATTCTGATTTTCTACTGTCATTATACATTACCTCCATTTCCGTTTTCTCCTAGTATTTCCTGTATATAAAGCTGATTTTCTGCCTTTGCCTTTCTCTTTTGCTTGTTAAATGCCATCTGTTGCTTAATATATGGTAACGCAATCGCCACCGCTACAATAATAGAAGAAACAAGCTTCAAACACTCTGCCGGAACATTCATACGAAGTGCAACTGCTACAATAAAACGATATAAACAGCTTCCTAAAATAACTCCCGCAATTCGCTTTAACATACTGCCCTTTCCAATCAAGGTCTCTCCAATAATCAAACTTGCAAGAGCAATCGTAACCATACCCGTTCCCAGATTAATATCACAAGACTTCTGATATTGCGCCAAAAGTCCACCTGATAATCCAGTTAATGCATTTGCCACGCACAGTCCAATCGTAATCATCACTGTAGTATTAATACTGGATGCTCTTACCATGTCCGGGTTATCGCCTGTTGCACGAATAGACAGTCCCATTCGCGTATTCAAAAACAACGAAATAATAATTCCTACTAAAATAACAATTACCGCCGCTACGATAAGCTTATACCATGTACCGCCTATTGTCTCTTTTGCCCATGTAAATACCGATTCGCACTGGAACAAATTCATATTGGATGCAAACCCCATCACTGCAATGTTCACAGTATAAAGTCCTGTATTTACAATGATTCCTGCCAGAATAGACTGTATCCCAAGCTTTGTCTGCAAAAACGCTGTCATAAATCCCGAACAGACACCTGCAGCCATCGCTGCAAACAATCCTAAAATCGGATGTCCTGCAAGCGTCACTGCCGCGCATACTGCACAACCAAGTGTAAAACAGCCATCTGTTGACAAGTCCGCAATATTCAAAATAGAAAATGAAATAAATAATGCAATTGCAACCAATGCATAAATAAAACCAAGCTCTAATGCACTCTGTACAATCGATAATGTAATAATGTTCCCCATAAAAATATCCTCTTTTTCTCTTTAGTTGAACTCCGCTGCTGTTGTAATCTCAACAAGTTCAGAACCTAACTCCTTTAATACTGTATAATCCAAACCGATTACTTCTGCCGTTTCCGTATTAATGGTAATAATACCATCCTCTAAAGTCTTAACCGCTGTCGTTGCCGGCTCTGCACCATTTATAAGAATATCTACCACCATATCAGCAGTTGCAGTTCCAAGATTTTCATAATTTACTCCATAACCACAAAATGCACCATTTAATGCAAAGGAATCAGCTCCTGTATAATGTGGAACACCTGCCTCTGTGAACTTTTCAAAAATCGCAAGCTCTGCGGTCATAATCGTATTATCCTGCGGTGTAAAAATAGCATCCACACCCTCTGCAACAAGAGAATCTGCTGCCGCCTGAACCTCCGCTGTTGTTGTTCCTGTCTTTTCTACATAAGCAATACCGTTTGCATCACAGTATGCCTTTGCATCTTCAATAGAACCTGCTGAGGATGGCTGACTCTTGTCATATAACAAACCAATCTTATCCGTATCAGGATCCACCGTCACAATCAGCTTCATAATTCCTTCTGTATCAATAGCATCAGAAGTTCCTGTAATATTAGCTCCCGGAGCTTCATTGCTTGCTACTAGACCTGCTCCAACCGGATCAGATACTGCAGAAAATACAACCGGAATCATACCGCCATCAGCCGTTGCCACATCAGCTGTCGCATTCTGAATTACCATGGCTGCCGGTGTTGCTATCGGAATAATCACATCCACTTCATCTGCTATCAAATCTGCTGCAATCTGATTCAATACCGTAGAATCCGCCTGCCCGTTGTGTGTATAATTTGCATAATCAAAGGTTACACCAAGCTCAGCGCCCTTCGCATCCAATTCTGCCTCGATTGCCTTTTCAATCTGATTTAAGGAAGCATCATCCACATACTGAACAATGCCAACCTTATAAACAGTGCCACCCTGCACATTCTCTGTTGTTTCATTGTTTGCATTTCCACAGCCTGTTACCATTACTGCTGTCATTGCCATTGCTACTACTGTTGCCATCATTTTTCTTTTCATCTTAATACCCATACCTTTCCATTATTGTGTGATAAATCTTTTGCATATGGATTTTTCACACTGCCTACACTGATTCATAAAATAATAAATAATTTATGATAGTTTTTCGGATCGCTGATGGATGAAAACGAAATAAAAAACCGTCCCAAGCTAATCCTAGCTTGAGACGGTAATAAAAATCTTATTATCGCGGTACCACTCATCTTGACATAAAAGTCCACTCTCCCATGTACTATCATACACGCCTCATTGATAACGGGTAAGGTTCCCGTCGACGCCTACTAAACTTCGGGTCGCCCTCGAAAGTCCATTCAGTATAACATATCCTACCGCATTCCCACCATCCGCGGCTCTCTGTGAAGCATATTATAATACCTACTACTCTTTCTCATCGGTTTTTCTTATGGTGTTACTTTAATACATTAACGCGTTTTTGTCAACACCGTTTTATGTATAATTATGCAAAAGATAATTAAAACGTGAATTTATCTGCAAACCATGCATCTAACTCATCAATCTTAACACGTACCTGTTCCATCGTATCACGGAAACGAATGGTTACTGACTGATCTGTTTCTGATTCAAAGTCATAAGTGATACAGAATGGTGTACCAATTTCATCCTGACGACGATATCTCTTACCGATATTTCCTCTGTCATCAAATTCACAGTTATATTTCTTAGAAAGCTCCATGAAAATCTTCTCTGCGCCTTCATTTAACTTCTTGCTTAATGGAAGTACACCAATCTTAACAGGTGCAAGTGCCGTATGGAAATGAAGAACAGTTCTAACATCTCCTTCTCCGATTTCTTCTTCATCATATGCAGCACAAAGGAACGCAAGAACAACACGGTCTGCACCAAGAGATGGCTCAACAACATATGGAACATACTTTTCCTTCTTCTCATCATCAAAGTAAGACATATCCTGTCCTGAGATATTCTGATGCTGTGTTAAGTCATAATCTGTTCTATCAGCAATACCCCAAAGCTCGCCCCATCCGAATGGGAATAAGAACTCGATATCTGTTGTTCCCTTAGAATAGAAGCAAAGCTCCTCTGGAGAATGGTCACGCAGACGCATCTCATCTTCCTTAATACCAAGACTTAATAACCAGTCACGGCAGAATCCTCTCCAATACTGGAACCATTCAAGGTCTGTACCTGGCTCACAGAAGAATTCAAGCTCCATCTGTTCGAACTCTCTTGTACGGAAGGTAAAGTTACCCGGTGTAATCTCGTTTCTAAAGGACTTACCAATCTGTCCGATACCGAATGGAATCTTCTTTCTGGAAGATCTCTGTACATTCTTAAAGTTTACAAAGATACCCTGTGCTGTTTCAGGTCTTAAATAAACCGTATTCTTTGCATCCTCAGTAACACCCTGAAAAGTCTTAAACATCAAGTTGAACTGACGAATATCTGTAAAGTTGTGCTTTCCACAAGTAGGACATGCAATCTGGTTCTCCTCGATGAAATTCTTCATCTTTTCCTGTGTCCATGCATCTACGGATTCCTCTAACTTAATATCCTTTTCTGCACAGAAGTCCTCAATTAACTTATCTGCACGGAAACGCTCGTGACACTCTTTACAATCCATTAAAGGATCTGAGAATCCACCTAAATGACCGGAAGCTACCCATGTCTGAGGATTCATAAGAATCGCACAGTCTACACCAACATTATATGGATTCTCTATAACAAACTTCTGCCACCATGCTTTTTTCACATTGTTCTTTAATTCAACACCAAGGTTACCGTAATCCCAAGTATTTGCAAGTCCTCCGTAAATCTCTGAACCCGAATATACGAATCCTCTTGCCTTTGCTAAAGATACGATTTTTTCCATTGATTTTTCCATTGTTTTTCCCTCACCTTATTTTAATTTTATTTAAATACTATCACACTAAAGTCCTGTGCCGGTGCGACATCAGCCCTTTTCTTCTCAATCAGAGAAACACCGTCTCCGGTATATAATATGGTGTCATAGCAATTAACTCTTAATGTGCCTTCATCAATTGTATTCTCCAGAATCATAATATGATTCTCGCCCATACCCAGAAGCTCCTGACGTCCAATCTTAGAAGTCTCCTTATCAGTTCCTGTCAAAGTCATATTTAGGTCATAGCCCTTACCATACGCTTCCTGAACTGTTCCCACAAACAGTTCTTCACTATTATATCCACTATATGCCTCTGCACTGTTATACTTCATAACGACCTTTACCTGCTGTTCAATCAGTTCACAGGTTTCTAAAACGATAGAAGCATTCGGATCTTCCTTTTGGTAAACAGATATTGTATCCTGTATCATTTTGGTTAAATCTTCTACATTATAGTAGCTCTCTGAAAAATCTTCTATAATTACACTCTCAATACTTCCGTCCTCCAGAATGGATAGTGAATTCATCACTTCCTCTTCCACCGGAACTTCTTCCTTGGCACATGCAATTATACTAAGTGTAAGTGCCATAAGGATTCCCACCATCATAAACTTTTTCATCGCTGTTGCCTTCCTTTTTAAGCTATCTGAAAGTTCTGCGTCCTATTATATCGAACTCATTCAAGATTTTCAAGTATTTCCAGGCTTTTAAAATTCTTATCCAGTGTTTTAGCGCAAAGCCTTCTATTAAATACACGTAATTCATGAAGCACTTCTTCCGAAACCGTAAAAGAATATAGCTTTTCAACCGGCATTCTCATTATGTAGTCAACTGTATAAACAGCTGACTCCTGTAACCCCGCTTCCTGCGATACTCCGGGAAACTCACCATTAATCATAATTGCCTTTAATTCAAAAATGCTACGCACCAGTTTATGAGAAAAAGCCTGAGACGTTAGTGCTCTTAATGATTGGTAAATTAATTTCAGCATATCTACTTCGTCATTATTCTCTCTTGTATAATAATCACAGATTTCCAAAAAGTACATACCATAATAAGCTCCTTCAAAATCCTCACGTAGCGCCTCGAAGTAATTCGATATCTCTGCCTCCGACATCGTATAAGAACTCTTACCCGCAAAGAGCTTAAATTGACCAAAAGAAAACGGGTTCGTAGGCGCCATCAGACGATTACCTGGTTTTCTTGAAGACCTCGCAAATGCAGAAATCTTACCTCGTTCCTTTGTTAGTATCACAACTCTTCTGTCATACTCTCCAATTGGCTCTGATTTAATTATGATACCTGTCACCAATACAAAATCCTGCATATCCTAATTCACGTATTTCTCCTGTCTTATCTCTTGCTTCACAACCTTTAGGCTGTTCACGTACTTCCTGTTTATATGCCAAATAATCCTCTATTTGTCCCGTCTGTGTAAAACGGCTCCAACTTTCATCGTACATTATCGCAACTCCCTTCTGTATAAAGATAGGGTTTGCTTTTTTCCGATTTCTATTCTGTTTCTTTTGGATCGTATCCAAAATTCTTAATTAAGAAGTCGCTGTCACGCCAGTCCTTTTTCACCTTTACCCAAAGCTGTAGATTTACATGCATTTCCAACAAGTCTTCTATCTCTGGGCGAGCCATAGAACCGATTTTCTTAAGCATTGCACCGCCTTTACCGATGATAATTCCCTTATGAGAATCTCTTTCACAGATAATGGTCGCATCAATATCTACGATTTTCTTTCCATACTTCATGGACTCAATCGTTACGGCAACTCCATGCGGAATCTCTTCATCAATACTTCGTAATACTTTCTCACGAATCAACTCTGCCACAATCTGTCTCATTGGCTGATCGGTAATGGTATCTTCATCATAAAAAGCCGGACCATATGGAAGATATTTCATAATCTGCTGAATCAGTGTCTCCGTATTATCTTCTTTTAATGCAGAAACCGGAACAATTTCTGCAAAATCCATCTCTTTTCTATATGCATCAATAAAGCCTAACAGCTGTTCACGCTTTACCGTATCAATCTTGTTCATAACAAGGATAACTGGTGTCTTAACCTTTTTTAGCTGCTCTAAGATATGCTGTTCACCAGCCCCGATATAATCGGTCGGCTCTACCAGCCATAATATGACATCTACTTCCTTAAGACTTCTCTCTGCGATATTAACCATGTAATCGCCAAGTTTATTTTTCGCCTTATGAATACCCGGTGTATCAACAAAAACAATCTGTCCCTCTTCTGAGGTATACACCGTTTGGATCCTGTTTCTAGTTGTCTGAGGCTTCTTTGATGTAATGGCAATCTTTTGTCCTATCAAAGAATTCATCAGAGTTGATTTTCCAACATTTGGTCTACCAATCAGAGCTGCAAAGCCTGACTTATATTTTTCATTCATTCTTATTCTCCGTACCTTTCTGCATACTATCCTGTGTTACATTCTGCGTTTGATTTACCACACCGATTCCATTTGTCTGCATATATACTTGCTGCATTCTAAGCTGCTGTTCACGTTTCTTCTTATCTGAACGCTTCTTCTCCCACTTGATAATCAATCTGACAACCAACGCCAAAATACCAATCACAATAAAGAATACAACCAGCATCGGAATACTAATAATCAATCCAATAAAGAAATCCTTAATACCATCTATTACTGAATAAAGATTTTCCATAAATCCTGTCTGAATGCGTTCCCATGTTCCTATCGGTTCCTGTGGTGTATATCTTACAACCTCTTCCACCTCCAGATATACCGTGCTGTAATCAATCTGATTATCATAGGTTCTTAACTGCGATTCCATGCTCTCAATCTGATACTGCACTTCTGTAAGACGGCTTTCAATCGTAATAATGTCTTCTATAGTCTCAGCCGCATCAAGTAATTCCAGTAATCGCTCCTGTTCTTTTAACAGCATCTTCTTATGACTTTCCAAATCAACATAGTTCAGCGTAACATCCTCTACACTTTCCTGTCGATATGTAATATTCGAAGCACCCTCTACCGTTTCCAGAAATGCATCCAGCTTCGTCTTCGGAATTCTGGCTGTAATGCTACTATAACGATAGTTCTCCATTCCTGAAGAACTAAACTGTTCTACATAACCGCCAAGAGCTTCTACGTTCTGCTGTATGGTCTGCATCAGCTCCTCAAAATGATCAGTCTCCACATTCATATGTACCGTCTTAATCAACTTACGGCTGGATTCTACCATGTTCTGCTCTTCTGTCTCAAACGACTCCTCAACAGCAGCCGGTTCCTCCATCGCTATCTCACTTTTTCCATAATATCCGCCATCAAAGCCTGATACGCTATTCATAGCCGTATCCATCGTTACTGATTCTGTCGCTGCCATATCATAAGAACTGCTGCCACATCCTGTCAAGGATAGCAGCAGTGCAAATGTCAAGCCAATTATTAACCCCTTTCTCATACGTATTCCTCCCTCATTTTGTTAATGTTAATGAAACAGATTCTCTATAGTTCCAAACATTTCTTTATTTTCTTCAATTGCCTGTCCATTTCCAACAACACAAACAGCTTCTGCCTTCATAATCGCATCCATATAATCAGCAAGCGCTCTGATATCCTCCTGTGTACATGCTAGAAGCTCATCTCTTTCCTGTTGAATCTCTTCGTAGGTCTGATTTGTCAGATAAGCACTGGAAGAACGACTTCCCTTAGCCGAAGGATTCATTGGAATATCTAAATCACTGATTGCGCCAATGATATATTTTGTCATGGTTCTCTCATCAGCGGTAAAGCTTCTAAGATAATCACCTATTTTTTCAAAGGTTTCCATCGTTTTTTTCAGATTCGGATCACGATAGGATACAAAGTAGCTGTCTCCTGCCTTTCCAAAATTGCACATACAGCCATATGCACCACCCTTAACGCGCACATTTGTCCAGAGATACTCATATCCTAAGATGACCTTTAACACCCTTAATACTCCTGTATAGGAAAGATTACCATCCATTCTGTAGTTTCCTGCCCTTCCTACATATTGAATCTGGGCAGAGGTTTCAAACCCCTCATTTTTCTTAGAAAGCTTAATTACAAAAGGCTTCTTTGCAACCGGTTTTGTAAACAAAGCCTCTTTTAATACTGGTACCAATGGCTTCAACTTCTCATATCCCTCTTCGCAGGAAGTAAAGTCTATCATCAGATTTTCCGGACGGAAAATGCATCTTGCAAGCTCTGCAAGCTTTTCCATCAATTCTTTTTTATTCGTATCAAAGTCAGCCTCTATCTTTTCAAGCAAACGTAAGCATGGAATACCATTAACAAGCTCTGATATTGCCGCTGTCTCACTAAAATATGACATTGCACGAATTGCCGCAAGCGAATGTCCTGCCGAGGTCATATTTCCCTGTAAACGCGACTTCATCTCTGCCACAATTTCAAGAATTCGGCTTTCATCCTCAAGTTTTGAGGTCGTCATAATCTCTGAAAGCAGACCGCACGCATTCTCAAGCTCTTCATACATAGCCTTGGTCTTTACCTCAAAGGTAAGCTTGTATTCATCCAGATTTCTAGCATTCACATAGGTATTCACCGTTGTGTAGATTCCACCTGTATGGATATTTGTCTCATTATATAACTCACCATATGAATAGCTCTTCGTATCTACAAACCCAAGAACATTTTTCAATATTCCAACATAGGCAAATAAATCTGATGGAATATTAGAAGCATCAAAAATCAAGCGGATATAACCAATTCCGTTGGTATGAATATTATGGAATAATACCTTTGTATCTTCCACCTCTCGTAATTCATTGATAAAGCCCTCTGCTTCTTTCTTCATATCTGACCTTGTCAGCATGGGAATCTTTTCCAGATTCTCTGGTGCTTCCTCTGCATCCTGATAAGCGTGAAGGGCATGTGTTTCTTCTACAATTTTCTGAATTTCTGCCTCAGAAAGTGTTTCTTTATATGCCTGCAATTTATCTGCCAGCTCTTTTTCCTCTTTTGCAGTCAAACCTTCTTTCGGTGACACAACAAGTACCGTCTTATGATTATTATGAATCAGATACTTGTCAATTAACTGTTCATAATAATCTGTTTCAATCTTCTCTCGTAAGAATTTGAATACATCATTTGCCTCAATCATATCAAACGGCATATTGTCATCATATAACCATGAATCGAACATCTGTAAACCGTACATCAGTCCCTTTGGATAAGAACCAAAATCAGCCTCACGGTACTTAAATTCATAGTAATTTAGTCCTGCAAGCAAAGCCTTTTTATCTAAGCCTTCTCTTACAATTTTTGCAAGCTCCTCCTCTATGGTCGATACAAATTCCTCCTTTTGGGAATCATTCGCATTCTTTGCCACAATCGAAAAATACGGCTGATAGATACCATTTTCATATACACTATATACTTCCGTACCAATATTCTTATGAATCAGAGCAAGCTTTAGCGGTGCTCCCGCTGCGGAACATACTGCATAATCAATAATCTGCATTGCATAATACAACTCCTTATCAAGGCTTGTACCTACAACTGCATTATAAGATAAATAAGTATTGTCTTCTAAAGCTTCGCCTTCCATTACAGGATAATCCTTACAAATCGTAACCGGTTTTTCAAAAGGCTTTTGCAAAGCAACACTGGAATCAATCTCTATTTTTTCAAAGTGGCTCAGATAATGTTCATCCATCCAGATAAGCTTCTCTGCCATATCCATGTCACCATATAAATAGATATAGCTGTTAGAAGGATGATAATATCTTCCATGAAAATCCAGAAATTCTTCATAAGTTAAGTCAGGAATTGCCTTTGGGTCACCACCTGATTCTACACCGTAAGCAGTGTCCGGATAAAGAGAATTCAATACTTCTCTGTCGTGTACATCGTCCTGTGAAGAGAATGCTCCTTTCATTTCATTATAGACAACACCATTCAAGGTAAGTGGCTCTTCTGCCGACTCCATCTCATAATGCCAGCCCTCCTGCCGGAATATTTTCTCCTCCTTATAGATATTTGGATAGAAAACTGCATCCAGATATACATGCATTAAGTTCTGAAAATCTTTGTCATTACAGCTTGCAATCGGATACACCGTCTTATCGGAATAAGTCATTGCATTTAAAAAGGTATTCAAAGAACCCTTTACAAGCTCTACAAACGGATCCTTAACCGGGAATTCCTTAGAACCACACAATACACTATGTTCTATGATATGTGGCACGCCTGTGGAATCTGTTGGTGGTGTACGGAATCCTATATAAAATACCTTATTATCATCATCATTGCTAAGAAGTGCCACTCGTGCACCTGTTTTCTTATGTTCCAATAAATAACTCATGGAGTTCAGGTCTTTAATTTCTCTTTTCTCAATTACCTTGTATGCTGCTACATCCTCTATTCTCATGCTATTACCATGCCTTTCTTAAATACTAATCGTCATCAAGCCAAGCTTTGATATGGAAATATCCTCTATCGTTGCTTCCCCTTTTTCAACCATTTCCTTATAATTCTGAAGGAATTCCTGCATCTTACAGGTTTTATGCACCCAACTCACCTTTTTTTGACCAAAAAGTCCCATTTTTTCTTCCTTATAGAAAAAACGAACCTGCAATTTTAATTGATCATAAATACGATAAGAAAACTCGTCCTTTGTTATTTTCATCAAATGATCCAGTATTCTATCCGAAAGCTCTGTATCTTTACTGAAATACGAACCAATAATCGCCTGAAATTTAAACGGAACATCGTCACGATCCATCATCTCCGCATAAGTCAATTCCTTTCCGAAGAAAATATGGCTCGTATCCTGCATCATATATTTAAAATCGTTATTATCCTTCATTTGTTCCTTCCTCGATATAATCCATGTGGTTTGCTGAGAGTCTGATAGCTTCAAAAATTTCCTCCTCATCTATCTCCATCTCCTTAGCAAGCTCTTCTACCGTAACCTTCCGCAACAGTTCCTCTGCCATTTCCTTTGCCTTTTCATGAATGCGATTGACCTTTTCCAAAATCTGCTCATCCACGCTCTTATTATCCGAATCCTCTCCGATATAATCCTGCATGGCATCCATAATCATCTTACCAAGTAAACCTTCTACTTCATCAATCGACTCCACACAGTCAAGCATGGTAACTGCCGTTGCAAGGGCTACATTGCCTTCACCAATTAAGTCTTCTACCAATGCCCCCTGTCCTGCATAGAGCTTGGCAATCTCAACGACCTGTGGAAGAAAGATTTCTACCAGCTTATTACAGGCTGTCATATCCTGCGCCATTGCAGACATCATAATAGCTCTCTTTTCTCCATCTGATACAACTGGTAATTCCTTTAATTCATCTAAATAAATAGCAAGATAATTTACATCCTCATCGGTCAGATTCTCATCCGGTTTTCCAGGCTCATCAATACCAATGTTATTTTTCTGCAAGTATTCATGAATCAGTGCAAGCTGTGCCTCCCCCAGATTCATAGATTCAAACGCCTCCTGAATCTCCTCACTGGTAAGCATATTTTCTTGTAATCTTGCTGTCTCCTTCAGCTGTTCTAGAGTTTGTGCAAATAAAAGCTGTTCTTTTTCCATTTTATATAAATTCCTTCCCTTTTTCTTCTATTTTACATGTGTGTGGGTAAATAAGTGTTCCTGACAATACTCATAATTGCCATTACACTTAGAACAGAATCGGAATTCAAGCTCCGGATATTCCTCACTGGTTCTGCCACAGATCGCACACTTATGTCTTGCTACCGACATAGGCTTTGCCTTTTTCACTTCCCTCTGAAAATCGTGACGACGCTTCACCTGTTTTGGCGACATACGCATTCTGAGTCCTCTTCTAGTTAAAAGGAAGAACACAACAAAATTAAGCAAGGAGGCCAGAATAGATACCTTGCCAATCATCCATGTATTTACAAACTCATACAACAGCAATACAGCATACACTACACCAAGCCATTTTACCTTAATTGGTATAATAAACATCAGCAATACCTGTACATTCGGGAATGTTGCCGCAAATGCAAGGAAAATGGACATATTAATATAATAGGTACTAAAGGATAATGCTGCAATCTGGAAAAATGCTTCCGCTCCTCCTACGGCAATAATGTCTCCCCACACAAGGTAAGACAATCCCATTGCAACAAAGCTGCCGACCACCGTAAAAATCATACCCAAAAACATGTACACATTATAAAGGAAAGTTCCCCATGTTCTCTCTAATGACGTTCCGATAGAATAATAAAAATACAGCATAATCAGGGTAAAAAAGTCAAGAGAATCCGGTGGAACCAGAATCCATGTTACAATTCTCCATACCTGTCCATGCAGAATCCGATAGGTGTCTAACGTCAGATAATTTAAAAAGGCGGGATTGATTAGCCTCATCAAATACCCACATCCATAACATAAAATCAAATATAATGACAAATTCGATATTGCATATTTGCCAAATTTTCTTTCCAGCTTGTATAAAAAATTCATATATTACCTTGCCTTTCCTCTATTCTTAGCTCTTACAAAGTTTTTATTTGATTGTATCATTCATAACCTCAAATGTAAACCAATCCTCTAGACACAAGAAAAAAATAATAATTTTTTTAGATTTTACATATTATGGTAACAAAATTTTAGGAATTTGTTCTGTTGTTTTTTTGCAAACGCTGTCGTATAATGTCAAATGTATGTTTATGAGGGACGAATAAGAATTTATTCATCGTAGTATTTTAATTAATAGAAAGGCTTGGTTTTATCATGAGTAATGAGTTCTACACACTCGGAATTGATATTGGTTCCACTACTGTCAAAGTAGCAATTCTGGATAGCGCGCATAATTTATTATTCTCTGATTATCAGAGACATTATGCAAACATCCGTGAAACCCTTGCATCCCTGTTACAGGACGCATATGAAAAGCTTGGAAATCTCACCCTGCATCCGATGATTACCGGTTCCGGTGGGCTTACTCTGGCTAATCACCTGGGCGTTCCTTTTACTCAGGAGGTTATTGCTGTATCAACCTCTCTTCAGGAGCTTGCTCCTAAGACAGATGTTGCTATCGAATTAGGTGGCGAAGATGCGAAGATTATTTACTTTGAGGGCGGCAATGTAGAACAGCGAATGAATGGTATCTGTGCCGGTGGTACCGGTTCCTTTATCGACCAGATGGCATCTTTGATTCAGACAGATGCAACCGGCCTGAATGAATATGCAAAGAATTACAAATCTTTATATACTATTGCGGCTCGTTGTGGTGTATTTGCTAAGACCGACATCCAGCCATTAATCAACGAAGGTGCTACCAAGGAAGACTTATCCGCTTCTATTTTTCAGGCAGTTGTAAACCAGACCATCAGTGGTCTTGCCTGTGGTAAACCAATTCGTGGACATGTTGCTTTTTTAGGTGGTCCTCTTCATTTCTTATCTGAATTGAAGCAAGCTTTCATCAGAACCTTAAAACTTGATGACGAGCATATTATTGATACAGACAATTCGCATTTATTTGCAGCTATCGGTTCCGCTCTGAATGCTAAGGAAGAGGTTTCTTTTTCCATGAAAGAAATGGTAAAGAAGCTTTCTTCTGATATCAAAATGGCTTTCGAGGTAGAGAGAATGGAGCCTCTCTTTGCCAGCGAAAAGGATTATGAAGAATTCCAGAACAGACACGGTATGCATCATGTAAAGACAACATCCTTAAGTGACTATCACGGAAGATGCTACCTTGGTATTGATGCCGGTTCTACTACCACTAAGATTGCTTTAGTCGACGAAGATGGTAATCTCCTGTATTCTTTCTATAGCAGCAACAACGGAAGCCTTATCAACACTGCTACAAAAGCGATTCAGGAAATCTATGCACAGCTTCCAAAGGACGCTACTATCGTACGCTCCTGCTCTACTGGTTACGGTGAAGCTTTAATGAAAGCAGCTTTCATGTTAGATGATGGTGAGGTTGAAACCGTTGCTCACTATTATGCAGCTGCATTCTTCAATCCTGATGTTGACTGTATTATTGACATCGGCGGTCAGGATATGAAATGTATCAAGATTAAGAACCAGACTGTAGACTCTGTTCAGTTAAATGAAGCATGCTCTTCTGGTTGCGGTTCCTTTATCGAGACATTCGCAAAATCTTTAAATTATAGCGTTCAGGACTTTGCAAAGGCTGCATTATTTGCAAAGCATCCGATTGACCTTGGTACGCGTTGTACCGTATTCATGAACTCAAAGGTTAAGCAAGCCCAGAAAGAAGGCGCCGAAGTTTCTGATATTTCTGCCGGACTTGCTTACTCTGTTATTAAAAATGCTTTATTCAAGGTTATTAAGGTATCCGATGCATCTGAACTTGGTAAAAACATCGTAGTTCAGGGTGGTACCTTCTATAATGATGCAGTTCTTCGCAGCTTTGAAAAGATTGCTAACTGTGAAGCTATCCGTCCTGATATCGCAGGTATTATGGGTGCCTTTGGTGCTGCATTAATCGCCAGAGAACGTTTTCAGGCAGCTCCTGATGAACAGACAACCATGCTTACAATTGACCAGATTAACGAGCTTTCCTTTACTACTTCTTTAGTAAAATGTAAAGGCTGTACAAACTCTTGTCGTCTGACTGTAAATAAATTCTCCGATGGCAGAAGCTTTATCTCCGGTAATCGTTGCGAACGTGGACTTGGAAAAGCAAAAAGCGAGAATCCGGCGCCAAACCTGTTTGCTTATAAGTTAAAGAGACTCTTCTCTTATGAACCACTTTCTGATGCCGAGACAATCAGAGGGCGTGTAGGTATTCCAAGAGTCTTAAACATGTACGAAAATTACCCATTCTGGTATACATTCTTCACGAAGCTTGGATATCAGGTGGTATTATCACCGGTTTCTAACCGTAAAATCTATGAAATGGGTATCGAATCCATTCCAAGTGAATCTGAGTGCTATCCTGCAAAGCTGGCACATGGACATATTGAATGGCTGATTCAACAGAATGTTGATTTTATCTTCTATCCTGCCCTTTTCTATGAAAGAAATGAATTCTGCGATGCAAACAACCACTATAACTGTCCTATCGTTACCTCTTATTCTGAAAATATCAAGAATAACGTAGAAGCAATCGGACGCGGTGAAGTAGTATTCAAGAATCCATTTATGGCATTTACTTCTCCTGAGTTAATTGCACAGGAGTTAATCAAAGAATTTACCGATATTTCTGCTGACGAAATCACAGCTGCTGTCCATGCTGGTTGGGCTGAAATGAATGTCGTTCGTCAGGATATGTATAAAAAAGGCGAAGAGGTTCTTGCATATCTGGAAGCAAACAATAAACGTGGTATTGTACTTGCAGGCCGTCCATATCATATTGACCCGGAAATCAATCATGGTATTCCTGAATTAATTACTTCTTATGATATTGCAGTATTAACAGAAGACTCTGTTTCCCACCTTGCACAGCCTGAGCGCCCATTAATCGTTTCCGACCAGTGGATGTATCATTCCAGACTCTATGCTGCTGCAAGCTTTGTAAAGACTCGTGAAGACCTCGATTTAATCCAGCTCAATTCCTTTGGTTGTGGACTTGATGCTGTTACCACAGATCAGGTAAATGATATTCTTACCGATTCCGGCAAGATTTATACCTGTCTTAAGATTGATGAGGTTAATAACCTTGGAGCTGCCAGAATCCGTATTCGTTCCCTGCTCTCTGCTATCCGTGTAAGAGAACAGAAGCAGATTACTAGAACGATTCGTTCCAGCAAACTGAACCGTGTTATCTTTACCGAAGAAATGCGTAAAAATTACACCATTTTGTGTCCACAGATGTCTCCAATTCACTTTGACTTATTGGAGCCAGTATTCAAACGATCCGGCTATAATTTGGTTGTCTTGAATAACGATAACCGTAAGAGTGTGGATGTTGGATTAAAATATGTAAATAACGATGCCTGCTATCCATCCTTATTAGTAGTTGGTCAGCTTATGGAAGCCGTTTTATCCGGCGAATATGATACTGATAAACTTGCTGTTGTCATGACACAGACCGGTGGTGGCTGTCGTGCTACCAACTATATCGGATTCATCCGTCGTGCACTTGCCAAGGCTGGATATGCTCATATTCCAGTTATTTCTCTTAACCTCTCCAAGTTAGAGAGCAATCCGGGCTTTAAGATTACTGCTATGTTACTGCTTCGTGCTGTCTATGCAGTTACATTTGGTGATATTTTCATGCGTTGTGTTTACAGAATGCGTCCATATGAAGCGGTTCCAGGTTCTGTGGAAGAGATTCATCAGAAATGGCTCAAGAAATGTGATGCATTCCTTGCTCGCAAAGTAATGCCACATAGTACTTTCAAGAAAATGTGTCGTGAAATGATTGAAGAATTCGATGCTATCCCAACACTTGCTATTAAGAAACCTCGTGTTGGTGTTGTTGGCGAAATTCTCGTTAAGTTCTCTCCTGCTGCAAACAATCACTTAGTAGATTTATTAGAGCAGGAAGGTGCAGAAGCAGTTGTTCCTGACCTAATGGACTTCATGTTCTACTGCTTCTATAATCAGTTATACAAGGCTGAACATCTTGGAACCAGTAAAAAAGCTGCCAAGCTCTGCGAAATGGGAATCAAAGCTATTGAAATCCTTCGCAAGCCTGCAACAAAAGCATTTGAAAAGAGCAGACATTTTACTCCTCCTGCAAGCATCTATGAAACAGCTAAACAGGCAGAAGAAATCGTATCGCTTGGTAACCAAACTGGTGAAGGCTGGTTCTTAACTGGTGAAATGCTTGAATTAATTCATAGTGGTGCTCCAAATATTGTCTGCACACAGCCATTTGGATGTCTGCCAAATCACGTTGTTGGTAAGGGTGTTATCAAAGAACTTCGTAAACGTCATCCTGAGGCAAATATCGTTGCTATCGACTACGACCCGGGAGCTTCTGAAGTTAATCAGCTGAATCGAATCAAGCTCATGCTTTCAACTGCTCAGAAGAATCTTAAAAAACAGCAAACTGGTGTCACTGCGAGCCTTGACAGTACAACCGCAGCTAAGGGTCAGAAGAATGCTTCTGCTTCCAAGAAGGATTTGACTGCTTAAATAAATACATATCATCTTATACAAAAGGTCTGGCATTATGCCAGACCTTTTCTAATTTTTATCTATTTCATTTTATTCACAAGCACTTATACATACCTTGCTTATGATGACTTATGTTCATCCTTATATTTATTTTTCCAAGCCTTAAACTTACGCTTTGCAGTATTATACTTCTTATCTTCTTCAGACAACACTTTTATTTCTTTTGCCTCAAGCTTTTTGTTGAGTTCCCTTACGATACTAGCCTCTACATGATCCTTCTCTACATCATTTTCGTTCAAAACAAACGTAATCACAGCCTTATTCAACGACTCCTTTTCACATCTTGTGTTTGAACGGCACTTCACAACAATCTCACCAGTCCCCCATCCGGTAGTCTCATATGTTACAGTACCTAATGCAAGCAAACGATCAATAATGCTTTCCTCTACAGTAACTCCCTTCATATATTCAGCCTCCAATTCTTATTTGTTACAAAAGTATTACAATTAGAACTATATCATATAATTATAAGTTTTTGCAATACTATTTCCAATTTATTGCAGTTTTATACAAGCCTTTTTGTGCACTTTTATTTTTTATCCTATGCAATATACGCAAAAAAGAGAGCATGCACTACAAATGCACACTCTCCGCTTAACAATTGCCAAATATATTATTTTATACTTACCTGCTCATTCGGTAATACTATGTATCTGCTGTCTACCTTCTTATTCAATATACTTTGTATGATATCTCTTCTGGTAATAATTCCGATATAACAGCCTCTATCATCAACAACCGGGACAAAATTCTGGGTCATTGCACGATGAATTAATGAATCTGCATCCTCCTCATCTGTTGCCGCCAGATTCCACCCCTGTCTGATAACATCCTTTATTCTCACATCATCCAATATACTCTCGCCATACTCCAGAAGCTTCCACAAAAAATCTCCTTCCTTCACGGTTCCAACATATTTCCCTTCTCTGTCTATCACTGGAACTGCTGTATAGCCACTTTTCTTCATGATTTCAAGTCCATCCCTTAACGTATCCTCTGCTTCCAGATAAGTTGTACTGTACTTCGGTCTCATCATTCCAATTACATTCATTCCTTGCCCTCCCAAGCTGTATCTGCGCCCATTATGTTCTATGTGCTATCTTACTATCATTTTTATGTATTTTGTATGATTTTTTCTTTATTTCATCTTTTATTTGATACATTTTTATTATACATAAAAACTGTGACCAAATTATGTACACATTATAAATTATCTAGGTTTTCTATAAAATTTTTATATCCTTATAATATTCTGTTATTGACTAAATTTAGGTTTAGGTGAGTATAAGT
The DNA here is from genome assembly GCA_017440575.1 of Lachnospiraceae bacterium. Taxonomy (GTDB): domain Bacteria; phylum Bacillota; class Clostridia; order Lachnospirales; family Lachnospiraceae; genus COE1. The sequence continues at coordinate 24,336 of JAFSGY010000015.1, forward strand.
TCAGGCTGTGAGCACTCCTTTTTTTAGTCTGTGTACGGCGGATGAATATGCCTCAAATGCAAACCCGCTTGTTTGGTATTTCCTAAATGGAGCGTTCGGCATTTTTGATTGGTCCTGCTTTCCGAAAACTCGCACCTTCGGTGCTCAGACAGTTCTCCAA
>JAFSGY010000016.1 GCA_017440575.1 Lachnospiraceae bacterium
GAGCACTGCGTTAGCAGGGCGAGTTTGCGCAGGACAAGACTAATCAAAGATGCCGAACGCTCCATTTAGAAAATACCAAATAAGCGTCCCGATATGAGCAGCATGGTGGCTGACTTGGGCGGCACATATCCTCCGTTAAACCTGAATTTAACATACATTCCAAAAAAGCTGCCACCTAAGTGACAGCTTTTTTCTTATTCTTATTTATTCAGGAATTCCTTAACCTGCTCATATACACCCTGAGCATCTAACTTATACTTCTGAACAAGTGCTGCTGCAGAACCAGATTCACCGAACATATCCTGCATACCAATCTTATATACAGGTGTTGGGCAAGATTTGCAAAGTGCGTCACAAACTGCGCTACCAAGACCACCGATTACGGAATGCTCTTCTGCTGTAACAACCTTACCTGTCTTCTGAGCACTCTTGATGATGATTTCTTCATCTAATGGCTTAATAGTACAGATATTAATTACTTCTGCACTGATTCCTTCTTCCTCTAACTTAGCCGCTGCGCCAAGTGCAGAGTCTACACAGATACCTGTTGCAACGATTGTTACATCAGTACCTTCCTTTACAACAGTACCTTTGCCGATCTCAAACTTGTAATCAGGCTTGTCATTGATTACTGGAACTGCTGCACGACCAAAACGGATGTAAACAGGTCCTTCGTACTCAACTGCTGCACGAACAGCTGCCTTAGCTTCGATATCATCAGCCGGACACATAACAACCATACCAGGAATTGTTCTCATAAGAGCGATATCTTCATTACACTGATGAGAAGCACCATCCTCACCTACAGTGATACCAGCATGTGTTGCACCAATCTTAACATTAAGATGTGGGTAACCGATAGAGTTACGAACCTGCTCAAAAGCACGTCCTGCTGCGAACATAGCAAAAGAGCTCATGAATGGAATCTTACCTGTTAAGGAAAGTCCTGCTGCTACACCAGCCATGTTACACTCAGCGATACCACAGTCAATATGTCTTTCCGGGAATGCTTTCTTAAATACACCTGTCTTAGTAGCTGCTGCAAGGTCTGCATCTAATACTACTAAATTAGGATTTTCTTTTCCGATTTCAACGAGAGCGTTACCGTAGCTCTCTCTGGTAGCTATCTTCTTTACTTCTGACATAACGCTTCACCTACTTTCTCTAAATCTGCCATTGCAATAGCGAATTCTTCATCATTAGGAGCCTTACCATGCCAATCACAGCTGTTTTCCATGAAGGAAACATTCTTACCCTTTACAGAGTGAGCAATAATTGCTGTTGGCTGACCCTTTGTTTCGCGAGCTTCCTTGAAAGCAGCACGAATCTGGTCAAAGTCATGCGCATTTTCCAGATTAATTACGTGGAAATTGAATGCCTCAAACTTCTTGTCGATAGGATATGGAGAAAATACGTCTTCAATCTTACCATCAATCTGTAAGCCGTTATTATCAACGATAACGCAAAGGTTATCAAGCTTTCTGTGTCCAGCGAACATTGCAGCTTCCCAAACCTGTCCTTCTTCGATTTCGCCATCACCAAGGAGTGTATATACACGGAAAGACTCATCGTTCATCTTTGCACCAAGTGCCATACCACATGCTACAGAGATACCCTGTCCTAAAGAACCGGAAGACATATCAACACCCGGAACATGCTGCATACAAGGATGTCCCTGTAAGTAAGAACCAAGCTTTCTTAATGTTGTAAGATCCTCAACCGGGAAATATCCACGGTTAGCAAGTGCAGAATAAAGACCAGGAGCTGTATGTCCCTTGGATAATACAAAACGATCTCTGTCTGCCTTCTTTGGATCCTTTGGATCAATGTTCATCTCTTCGAAGTAAAGGTAAGTAAAGATATCTGCTGCGGATAAAGATCCACCCGGATGTCCAGCCTTAGCTGCATGAACACCTGTAATGATACCTTTACGAACTTCATTAGCTGTCTTTTGAAGTTCTAAGTTTGTCATGTTCTTTCCTCCATCATTCTTGTAACAATTTAAGACCTATGAATCATTCAAATCACAATAAATGCTTTTCACATAATACATATCAATCTTAAATAGTTTGTAATAATTTTATGTTACAAAGCCAAAATATAATATATTCTGACCTTTTCACGATATTAATGTACCATACATTCATACTTGCGTAAATGCTAAATATTTCACAAGGTTTATCAAATAATATCAATTTTGTGGGTAAAAAATTCTTATTCCTCGATTTTATTTCCGTAATAAGCATTTGCGCCATGCTTTCTGAAATAATGCTTATCCTGAATTCTCTGAGGAGCAGGCTCTACGTCAGACTTTAACTGCTCCGTAAAGAGTGCCATCTTAGCCACCTCTTCGAGAACTACTGCATTATGTACGGCATCCTTTGCATTCTTTCCCCATGCAAATGGTCCATGGTTCTTGCAAAGAACAGCAGGTACTGCCATTGGATCCTTATCCTTGAAGGTCTCAATAATGATGGTTCCTGTATTCTTCTCGTAACCTTCATCCATTTCTTCCTGAGTAAGTACTCTTGCACAAGGAATCTCACCATACATATAATCAGCGTGTGTTGTTCCATAGCAAGGAATTGGTCTTCCGGACTGAGCCCAACTTGTTGCATAAGTAGAATGTGTATGTACGATTCCTCCAATTTCAGGGAATGCCTTATAAAGCTCTAAATGTGTTGCCGTATCAGAAGAAGGATTGTATTTTCCTTCTACCTTATTACCTTCTAAATCCATAACAACCATATCTTCCGGCTTTAATAATTCATAATCAACCCCACTTGGCTTAATGACAAATAAGCCGCTTTCACGGTCAATAGCACTTACATTACCCCATGTAAAGGTAACAAGGCCGTATTTGGGCAAATCCATATTCGCTTCATATACTTTCTGCTTTAATTCTTCTAACATCTTAACTATCCATGACCTTTCTGCATTTCATAATGTATAAATTAGAAATCTGCACATTACTCCATGCTTTCTTAATTCTCTATATTTCTTCTATCGCCAAAAAACTTCCAACTTTTATAAAGACATTGCATCTACTGCGGCACGCTCAATTGCGAATCCAGCCTTATAACGCTCGATAAATGTCTCAAATCCTGCAACATCTTCTGCATTTGGTTCCATTCTGGAAGATTCTTCTCCTGCAAATACCTTATTGTTCAGATAATCGCTTAATGCTTCATCATCAGCCTTCTGAGCCATGAAGTTCGCAAGAATAGCGATACCCCATGCACCGCCTTCTCCTGCTGTCTTCATAACTGCTACAGGAGTGTTAGCTGCTGCTGCCATAATTCTCTGACCTACGCCCTCTGTCTTAAAGAGTCCGCCGTGTCCCATAATCTCATCCAGAGTAACCTTTTCTTCCTTAAAGAGAATATCCATACCAACCTTTAATGCACCAAGAGCTGTGTAAAGATTTACTCTCATGAAGTTTGCAAGGTTGAACTTAGAATCCGGTGTACGTACAAATAATGGTCTACCCTCTTCAAAGCCAGTAATATGCTCGCCTGAGAAATAGTTGTATGCAAGAAGTCCACCACAATCTGCGTCTCCCTCTAATGCCTTTCTATATAATGTACCATATAATTCGTTCATATCTACCTTCATTCCCATAGCTTCCTGGAACTCTTTGAAGATATTAACCCATGCATTCAAGTCTGAGGTACAGTTATTGCAGTGAACCATAGCAACTAAGCTTCCGTCAGGAGTTGTTACAAGGTCAAGCTCATCATAAGCCTTAGATAATTCCTTCTCTAATACTGCCATGATAAATACAGATGTACCTGCTGAAACATTACCTGTACGCTGAGCCACACTGTTAGTAGCTGTCATACCGGTTCCTGCATCACCTTCTGGAGGACACATTGGGATGCCACCCTTTAACTTACCAGAAACGTCAAGAAGCTTCGCACCTTCGTCTGTTAAAACGCCTGCCTTTTCACCTGCAACCAATACCTTTGGCATGATATCTGCAAGCTTCCATGCAAATCCCTTATCTGCAACCAGTTCATCAAACTGTGCAATCATCTTTTTATCAAAATCCTTAGTAGCTACATCAATTGGGAACATACCAGATGCTTCGCCTACACCAAGCACCTTGTTTCCAGATAACTGCCAGTGAATATAACCTGCTAAGGTAGTAAAGAAAGTAACATCCTTTACATGCTCTTCGCCATTCAAAATAGCCTGATACAAGTGTGCAATACTCCAACGCTGTGGAATGTGGAAATTAAACACCTCTGTTAATTTCTCGCTGGCTGCCTGTGTAATCGTATTTCTCCATGTTCTGAAAGGAACTAAAAGCTCACCCTGTGCATCAAATGCCATATAACCATGCATCATGGCACTAAAACCGATTGCACCGATTGTCTCTATTGCTACCCCATATTCCTTCTCAACATTCTGTGCCATATCAGCATAACAATCCTGTAATCCCTTCCAGATTGCATCCAGGCTGTATGTCCAGATATTATCTACCAGCTGATTCTCCCAATCATGAGTTCCAATGGCAATTACCTTGTTTTCCTCGTCTACAAGTACCGCCTTAATTCTAGTAGAACCAAACTCAATACCAAGTGCTGTCTTTCCGCTCATAATCGCGTTCTTTGTTGCGTTCACGTCACGTCCCATCTTTGTAACCTCCCAAATCATTGTTTCAAAAATAACTATTCAGTGTCTTCCTAGTCACGAGATATTTTGATTATATCGTAACTAGGAAGTACCTTCATAGTTACGTGCAAAAATCTATCCCAAATTTGCTACGCAAATAGATTTTTGCTTAATCACACTACCTTTTCTTACGGAATCCGCAGTAAATGCGTATTCCTGCTTAATAGCTACATTATATCAATATCATGCGTTTGGTGCAACAATAAGTTTACTCATTTTTAAAACATTTTAGTTATCATTTATTTTATGTCACTATATTAACCAATATATGTCGCTTTTCATCGGATTTTTCCTACATTAATGACCACATTTTTATTACAATCTTAAAAGTACCTTCCTTTATCAACACAATTTATTACTGCTCACTCCGTTCCCAGTAACGAGTCAAAATCCATCCTAAATTGCTTCGCAATAGGATTTTGACTTGCCTAATCTACGTTTTCTTACGCACTTAGCCGTAAATGCTAAGTGCTGTGTAAACAGTAACCATAATTTCACATTGAATCCCTTATATTTCACTAGACAGAAATCCTGATAGAAGATAGAATGTACTTATATTATGTAATCAGCTGTCTGAACTTATATCTTTTTTCAGTTAGTTGATTATATAATTCTAGAGAGCAAATTGGAGGGAATAAAATGGGATTAATTAAAGCATTTACAAGTGCTGTTTCCAGTGAGCTTGCAGACCAGTATCTGGAGTATTTTTACTGCGACTCACTTTCATCAGATGTACTATTAACAAAAGGTTCTAAAAAAAACACAAAGCATTCTTCCAACAATGCAAGTGATAATGTTATCAGTAATGGCTCCGGCATCGTCGTAAACGAGGGTCAGTGTGCCTTAATCGTATCGCAGGGTGCGGTTGCCGAGGTCTGTGCTGAGGCAGGTGTCTATACCTATAATGCTTCCACAGAATATTCTATTTTTGCAGGTGGACTTGGAAAAGGCATTTTGGAAAGTTTTAAGCAGTTTGGAAAGCGTTTCACACATGGGGGGGAGATTCCAACTGACCAGAGAGTTTACTATGTAAACACCAAGGAAATCATGAATAACAAGTTCGGAACCAGCAATCCGCTTCCTTTCCGTGTTATTGACCAGAGAACTGGTATTGATTTTGACCTCAGCATCCGTTGTCATGGTTCCTATACTTTCCGTATTCAGGATCCTATCCTGTTCTACCGTAATGTATCCGGTAACATGACTGGAAGCTACAAAAAGGAACAGATTAGCAATCAGTTAAGAGAAGAATTATTAAATGGCATGATTCCTGCCTTTACTGCGGTAGGTGCAAAGGGTGTCCGCTACAGTGAAATTGGTCTTCATTCTGAAGAAGTAAGAAGAAAGGTAATGGAAAGTCTTGATACCACATGGAGAATGAACCGTGGTCTTTTCCTCGTTACCCTTTCCTTTAACAGCATTGATATTCCACCTGAGGACTTAGAAAGAATCAAGGATATTCAGGAAACTGCTGTGTATACCAATTCCAGCATGTTAGGTGCCAAGCTTGGTCTTGCGCAGGCAGAAGCTTTAAAGAGTGCTGCTTCCAATGAAAGTACCGGACCTATGATGGCATTTGCAGGCATGAATATGGCAAGTATGGCAGGTGCAAATACCGGATTTGGCAACATGGTTAATAACGGTCAGGGAATTCCACCTGTAACACCAATGTCCGCAAGCTTTGCAGCACAACAGGCAAATGCAGCTCCTGCACAAGAAACACCTGCTACAGCAGCTCCATCTTCCGATGAAAACACATGGAAATGTAGCTGTGGCGCTGACAACACTGGCAAATTCTGTATGGAATGCGGTCAACCAAAACCAGCTCCTGCTCCTGCAGAAAATGGATGGGAATGTCCAAACTGTAAGATTATGAACAAAGGCAAATTCTGTCCGGAATGTGGAACAAAGAAACCTGCTGGCGCATTACTTTATAAGTGCGACAAGTGCAATTGGGAACCAGATGACCCGGCACATCCACCTAAGTTCTGCCCGGAATGTGGCGATCCATTCGATGATAATGATGTTCAGCGCTAAGTAAATTCAAAAAAAATGCCTGAGAATATTCTCAGGCATTTTTTTATTTTCCTATTTTCCCATCAGCTTACGCGCCCATCCACCTTTTGCGTAACGATGCATACTTACAATACCTGTCAAAGCCCAAGTAAGTCCTGTTGTAAGGAATACACCCCACATACCAATAAACGGAATCATGGTAAGCGGAACCGCAAAGCCTACACGACCAGCTACCTCCATCAGTCCATTTATCATGGCATAAACAGCATCTCCCGCACCATTTAGTACACTTCTTGCTACATAAATCATACCGAGGAAGAAATAAAACCAGCTTGTAATCGCAAGTCCTTTTGCTCCAATGGCAATAACCTCCTGATCCTGCACAAAGATTCCTACTATCTGTTCTCCAAAGAACTGTCCCGGTATCAACATAATCAAGCTGAAAATAACAACCGAAATAAAACCAACCTTATATCCCTTTTTCACACGATCTATCTTACCGGCACCGACATTCTGTCCGGTAAAGGTTGTAATCGCTGCCCCTAGCGAATTATATGGCTGCTGCACCAGTTGTTCGATTCTTCCAAGCGCTGTATTTGCTGCCACCAGATTCTCACCAAATCCATTGATAACGCCCTGTAAGAAAATACAGGAAAGTGCAATCATAGAATTCTGTACTGCAATTGGCAATCCAAGCTGAAAACATCTCCCCGCAATATCTGTCTTCCACTCACGATTCTCTTTTCTCACACGGAAGAAAGAAATCTTATAATATGCATAGATAAATGCTCCAACACCTGCTGTCATTTGTGCAATAACCGTCGCTAATGCAACACCCAAAACAGACCAGTTAAATTCTAATACAAACAGTAAATCAAGACCGATATTAATAAAGCAGGACACTACCATGAAATAAAGAGGCGTCTTGGAATCTCCCAAGGCTCTTAATATAGCCGATACACCATTATAAGCTGCTACTGCTATGATTCCTGCACAGGATACCTGCATATAAATTACCGCATCATCCAAAATAACCTCCGGTGTATTCAGTAAACTCAGAACCGGCCTTGCAAGCCAAACACCTAAAACGCTCATTACAATGGATGAAATAGCTAAAATGTATAGACCATTTGCAATTGCCTTTTCCACCATTTCCGGTCTGTCCGCACCAAAAAACTGCGAAACAACAACTCCAACTCCGGCAGAAACACCAAAGCATAGAGAAAAGAATAAAAAGTTCACCGAACCTGTTGCTCCTACTGCTGCCAAAGCATTTGCCCCTACAAAACGTCCTACTACAATCGAATCTACCATATTATAAAGCTGCTGAAACAAATTTCCGACAAGCATCGGCAAAGTAAACATTAATATTAATTTTACCGGACTACCCTCAGTCATACTGGAAACAGACTTATTCTCCATAATCATTCTCCCTGACATTCATACTTTAAAATATTTTATATATAAAATCGCACACAATTTTATTCTGAAATTAGCATAGCAATATCAAAAAATAAAAGCAATCGGGTAAGTCAAAGTGAAGAGAAAAATACCATTATTTGATTACATTTTACTAATTTCGTGACCTTTTTATTTTTCCACAACATAAAAAGTGGACATATATTATACATATACATCCACTTCTACAGAAAGCTTACCCTTCTTCGTTTCGTATGCTGTTCCCTGATAGATAAATTTCCCATATCCTCTTACAGATACTCTGTCACCAGCCTTTAACATTCCGCTGTTGTTCTCATTCAGTCTTCCATTGATAAAAACCTTCTTCGCCCGAAAAAGCTCTACACCCTGACTTCGTGACATATTATAGAGCTTTGCAATCACACTGTCTGCACGCGCGGAACTAACCAAACAGCTCTTACGCTCAATCTTCGTAATCGTACTCTCCGGCACATGCTCAGCTATTTTACATCTGACATGGGTATGCCTTACCTGATCCAGATTATCCAAAATATACGATGTCATTTTCTCCGTACAGAATAAAAAGGCTGTCTTTTCTATAATAATAATGTCACCAAGCGTACTGCGTTCAATTCCAAGATTCATCAGTGCACCTAGATAATCTCTGTGCGAAAGCTGCTCGCCGAACTTCTCAATCATCGGGGCTATCTCAATACAGGTAATCGGAAACGGCTCCTCATAGCCACAAAGCTCCTCACTTCCAAATCGTATCATAACCCTCTCACAATCCTGTGTTCCACCAAATAAAGTCACCGGAACATAGGAAATCTCTCGCTCTATCTGATAATAGATATCCAGCTCTGACATCGAAAGGAAGGTTGTAAACAGATATTGGCTGTTCGTATATGACTTATTTGCAAGCTCTGATAATCTTTTCTTAAAAAGTGTTTCTTCTGCATTCATAACAATTCTACCTTACTCCTCCATCATGCTCTCCAGATACCCTCTGTCCCAAAGAAGAATCTTGAGCTTTTTTGCTGCCTCTACTGCGGGCTGAGTAAAATACTGGTTCGTCAGCACGCAACCTACCATTCTGTCATAATAATCACGCCCCGCATATGCCTCCTGAACTGCCTTAACTCCAACAGGCGCATTATAACGTTTACACTGTATCGCATAGGTCACGCCATCCTTCTCTGCGAGAATATCGATACCATAATCGCCACTTCCCCGCGTCACCTCAACATCTACAAAGCCATGATATTTCAAAAGTTCTGCACAGTAATATTCAAAATCAAGTCCTTCCATCTCATCAAGCTGTCTGTCGGAATAACGCTTACGAAAGCTCCTGCATAAAGCAACCGCCGCTGCCACCATTAAACAGATTACAGCAATGATGCCAATTAACCATTCTATTTGTTGTATGTTCATATTGTTCTACTCCCAAACTATTATGATAAGGTAGCAAATACCCTAACCATCTATATATAGCATAAGTATATCAATAGAACATGTGTTTGTAAACTAGTTTTTATTGATTTATAAACGTTTTCATGGGTTCAAGCTCATCTCATATTCCTAGACCATCGCCTCTTTACCTGTCTGCACATAATATGCTGCATGAGTCCCCGCCTCTGTTCCAACCTCATTATATGCCGCCTGATAATAATGAAATGCATCCTTCATCAATCCACGCTCTTTCATTCCGGCAAATGCCTTGGAAACCATCACAACATCCGGATTCGTTTTTGCTATCTCGCTCTGCACAGTACGAATTTCATGATAATTCTGCTCACCGGAACCATTGTATTTTCCGATTCTAATTAGAAAACACTTTTCTATACCATTTTGTAGCATTTGATTCAGCATACCCTCAAAAGCCTTACGATATGCTTCACCAGACTTTCCAATGTCTCCATCTGATTCGCCCTGACACCACAGCATATATTTATGTCTGATTTCATAACCGTTCTGCTCTAAATACACCACAGTTGCCTGCAATCTTGCTATCGCATCCTTTAAATACACACCATCCGGCTGCCATTCCTCGATTTTGCTGCCACCCTTTGATGCAGAAACACCTACAATAGGAATTCCCGTCTTTTGATAATAAGCGTTAACAAAAGACGTTACCATAGAACCCGTTTTTCGCTTTCCATCATCAATTCCACCTATCCGGTCTTCATTACGTCCAAAAGGCTCTTCTATCTCAGACAGCTTATCTGGTTCCGATACTGCGCGATACTCGTAACCTGCTCCCGGTATCAGCTTCGGTGCCGTCTCCGGATGTTCCTCATTCACAATTCCTCTTCCTGCCATATTCGATTGTCCCATGAACATGAATAAATCTATTGCTTTATCCTTCATCATTTCCTCCCGGCTTATTCTCTTAATCTACATTGTATTTCAAAAAGCTGTCTATGGTAAAGTATATAAATTTTTAACATCTCTATTATATCATAAAACATTGATGAAATTTCTCTTTACATCCGTCCCTTCATCTAGTATACTTTGCTCTAGTAAAGCAAAAAACTGTTTTACTAAATGTAACTAAACATTGCCATTTTTAAGATGGCTCACAAATTGCAGAGTAGAACGTTATGCGTTAAGTGCCGTATGAACAGGGAGTTGTCATATGGACGAAGAGCTTTCGAGATAAAGAATCCGAAATGCTTGCGGTATAAGGTTCGCATCCCGCTGCTACATATTTGCTGAACAAGGATTATTTATTGATTCTATTGTCCTCATTATGTAGTTACAGGAAAGCTGCATAAAGGAGGCTTTTTTTATGCAAAAAATCAAACAACTTTATGTGGATTCCATTAAGGAGTTCAAAATCACCCGTAACATGGTAATCTGTGGCTTTATGGCAGCCCTTGCTGTTGTATTAGGCTATGTAGCTTCTATTGATGTTGGTCCGTACATACGAATCGGCTTTTCGGGGATTCCAAACCGTATCGTAGAATTCCTTTTTGGACCGGTTATCGGCTGCATCTTTGGTGGTACACTCGATATCCTGAAATTCGTCATCAAGCCAACAGGCCCATTCTTTTTTGGTTTTACCTTTGATGCCATGCTTGCAGGTGTTATCTACGGTTCCTTTTTATACAAGAAACCGGTAAAGCTTTGGAGAGTATTTGTTGCTGAGCTTTTAGCCAAGGTTATCGTAAACTGCTTTTTTAATACCTTATGGATTTCCATGTTATATGGAAAAGGCTTTATCGCCATTCTTCCTGCAAGAATGATTAAGAATGCTGTTATGCTTCCAATTGATACACTGATTGTATACTTTGCATGTACCTTTATGCAGAAATTCAAGCGCCAGCTACATATATAATTATCGAAACATTTTTTATTCGTTGCAATTTGCACTATAATATTGATTACAATAACATCGTAATTTATTCAGTACCTTCATTATTACGATGCAAAACTCCATGTAAAATCGCTTTCAGCGATGGGATTTTTGCTTACCGTATCATTTTCCACGGTCTCAGCAGTAAATGCTTCGACCTACCTGAATAGTTACATAACAACAATATATATAGGATACATCTCAATATAAAAGAAGGTAAACGATTATGATTTCTGAAAATGCCAGACAAAACAGTATCAATTCTTATGTAACAAAATCAACTTATTTTATTAATACTTTGTTACTCCTCTACCATGTTTTCTTTGGTTTTTTATTCTATAAGAATCAGGCACATTATCTTTATTATTTTAATTACATAAGTATTCTTACTTATCTTGTGTGTTACTTTATACTTTATAAGCAAAAGTCCTATCTCTATATTGCTGTTGTATTTTTAGAAATCTATCTTTTTATGCTATTATCGGTTATTGGAATCGGTTGGGATTATGGGTTTCAGCAATATTGCTTCAGTTTTGTAGCCTCTCTTTTATTTACAGATTTTTATATGAATAAAAGGCATAAGCTAAGAAAATCTACCATATTGCTCATTATACTTAATGTCATGACCTATCTTTTTATGAGGCTATGGACATATAAGCAGCCATATATTTATGTAATAGAAGATACATCCTTCATTCCTATTTTCTATATTACAAATGCCATCATAACATTTGGTTTTCTAGTACTTTATTTCTGTATATACAGTAATACTGTTTTACGATTGGAGCATTCACTTTTAGAAGCAGCTACCAGAGACCCTTTAACCGGCCTTCGCAACCGCCGTGGTATGCAGGATTTATTGAGTACGGTTCCTAACACCAATTTACCTTACCAAATGTGCATTGCTATGATAGATATTGACAATTTCAAAAAGATTAATGATACATATGGTCATGACATTGGTGATGAAGTTCTCATAACCTTGGCAAATATTCTTCTAGACCGACATACCCAAAACCAAAGCTTTCATGTTTGCCGATGGGGTGGTGAGGAATTCCTTATCTTTTATCGGAAATATAAGAAAACAGAACAAGAGGTCTATCTGGAATTTGATGAGCTTCGTAAGCAGATTGCAAAAACCGTGTTGCACTTCAACGACTTGGAGATATCCTTTACCATTACAACCGGCCTATCCTTATATAAAAAGAATATGTCTGTAGAAGATATGATTAAGCAGGCAGATGCAAATCTCTATTTCGGTAAAGAACATGGAAGAAATGTTGTAATTAATTAAGTAAACGTATCCTTATAAAATATATCAAGAACACACTTTTAGACTTTTCCTGCTAATAAGGTGTATGATAAAATAAATACAGACTTGATTATTAGTCACCAGATTCTATTCAGAGTCTGGTGATTTTTGAAGGAGATAATCATATTTTGGGGAGTATCACGAAGGAGAACTACTACCGGAGGGATACCATGAATTACGATTTTAATCGCATACTTTTAGAAAACAGACAGATAACCAATAAGTCCGCTTTGCTTTGGATGGAGATTATGGCAGGCTTTACGGGACTAATTTGGATATTTGGCTTACTACATACCATTTCTGCTACTACGTGGATATTTTATTGTCTGACACCAATTGCCATTCTGATTCTCTTATTACCGGCATTCCTGAATAAAATATTAAAATGGTCTAATTCCATAAACGCTGATCATATTCGTTTATTTACCATCAGCATATTAAGCTGTAGCCTGATTTCTGTATTTTTACTTTCTGTAGCCTTATCTCATTATGTTACTGTAGCATGGCTTTTTCCAATGCTGATTGCAAGCCAGTATTATAGCAGGAAAATCACAAGCTATACCTTTGCTACAGGCTTATTGGGTATGATTATTTCCCACTTTATTGCATTGTTCATTGGAGCATGGGACTATAATATGATGGGGGAACCGGCGTTACAGACTATTCGCAATATATCATTGCCGATTGCAGGTTACTCTATATTTTACATGCTTCCAAAAATTGCCCTTTACTGTGCAGCTTTTCCACTTTTTCTGGCAATCACGAAGCGTACCTGCCTGTTGCTCAAAAAGCAAAAGCTTGCTATCATGGCTTATCAGGCTAAACAGACCTTTGATGAGATGCAGGAATTTCCTGACACCTTCATAACAGACTGTAAGATTAAAATGCGCTATCTTGCCAAAAACGGTGTAGATATAGACACTGCACTGGCAAATATGAACGGTAATATTGACAAATACAATGATTTCATGCTTACCTTTGTAGGTGAAAGCCATCGCAAGGAGGATGAACTTTTCAATCTGATGGAACCTGACACACTTCTTCAATATGGTGCAAAGGCACATGCTCTGCGTGTCAAAGCAAATGCTCTTGGTCTTCGGAATCTAACGGATACTGCATTTTTTCACGAGATGGAAGCATATGCAGGAAAACTTGACATTGTCCGTGCAAATTGGGAAAAGCTTTCCTTTGAGTGGGATGAGGCATGTGATATTTTCACAGATTATATCCAGTCTCTTGGGCTAAAAAATCATGCTTCCGATTCAAATGGCAATCAGATCACCTTCCAAAAATGGGGTGAACAGCTTCAGGAAGCATTTCAAGCCTTAGAAGCCTACGACGCCACAAGAGCCAGAAATATTTTAAACGAGCTTCTTCAGTACCAGATAGATGCAGATATTATGAAGAATCTTCGTTCTATTGTCGCTAATATTGACGAAATATTAAAAGCATAAATTATCAAAAGTCCACGTTTCGTGGACTTTTTTATTCCTCAGATAAATTCAGTTTTAGGTGAGAATGTGTGCCGCCCAAGCCAGCCACCATGCTGCTCATATCGGGACGCTTATTTGGTATTTTCTAAATGGAGCGTTCGGCATCTTTGATTAGTCTTGTCCTGCGCAAACTCGCTTCGCTCAGACAAGACTCC